>JANXAU010000043.1 GCA_025061735.1 Candidatus Bipolaricaulota bacterium | reverse complement strand
TTGGGCAGGATGTTTTTCAGTGGGATCGGTGGCCAGGCGGACTTCATGCGCGGTGCGGTCCTCGCCCGCAATGGCAAGACGATTCTCGCCTTACCCTCAACGGCTCATAACGAGACGGTCTCGCGCATCGTGCCCTTTCTCCAAGAGGGAGCCGGAGTCACCCTCCATCGCGGCGATATTCACTACGTCGTCACCGAGTACGGGATCGCCTATCTGCACGGGAAGAATATCCGGGAGCGCGCCATGGCCCTCATCGCCATTGCCCATCCTAAGTTCCGGCCGTGGCTTATCCAAGAAGCGAAAAAACTCAATTTCATCTATAAAGATCAAGCATTCATCCCCGGCAAGCGCGGGGAGTATCCCGAAAATCTAGAGATCTACCGAACGACCAAGAGCGGGTTAGAGATCCTGTTGCGGCCCGTCAGAATCAGCGACGAGCATCTGCTCAAAGACTTCTTCTACTCGCTCTCGGATACGAGCCTTTATAGGCGTTTCATATCGATGCGCAAGGACATGCCCCACGAACGGCTCCAAGAGTTCGTCGTCATTGACTACACCAAAGAGATGGTGATCTTGGCGACGATCAAGAGAGAAGAGGGCGTCGAAGAGGTGGTCGGCCTTGGACAATATGGGATTGACGAGCGCACCCATACGGCCGAGGTGGCGTTCGTGGTGCGCGACGACTACCAAGGCCAGGGCATCGGCACCGAACTGCTCTCCTATCTTACCTATCTGGCTAAGCGACAGGGCCTGCACGGCTTCACCGCAGAAGTCCTGGAAGAGAATCGTCCCATGCTCCATCTCTTCGAGAAGATGGGGTTTGACATCGAAAAACGCCGAGCCGAAGGCGTCTACGAGCTGAAGATGACCTTCCGTGAACAATGAGCGCACACACCCCAGATATCAAACTGCTCTTTGAACCCCGGACGATAGCGGTGATCGGGGCGTCGCATGACCCCAATAAAATTGGCTACAAGATCGTGCAGAATATCGTCTCCAACGGGTACGGTGGAAGGGTCTTTCCTGTCAACCCCAAGGGCGGGGAGATTGTGGGGCTGCGGGCCTACGCAAGCGTGCGAGACATCCCCGATGAGATCGACGTCGCGCTGATCGTTGTGCCCGCGAAAGCTGTCTTTCAGACCGTGCAAGAGTGCGCTGCTCATGGAGTCAAGTTCGTGCCCATCATCTCGTCGGGGTTCTCTGAGGTGGGGAACCTAGAAGAAGAGCGCAAGATCGTCGCGTACGCCCGTGCGCACGGGATGCGCGTGCTCGGACCCAATATCTTTGGCCTCTATTCGGTGACGCCCTCGCTCAATGCGAGTTTCGGCCCTCGAGAGATCCCTAAGGGCAACGTCGCGATCGTGACCCAAAGCGGCGCCCTCGGAGTCGCGATGATCGGCAAGGCCGCCGCCGAGAAGATGGGGCTATCGGCGATTATCTCCGTGGGCAACAAAGCCGACATTGACGAAGCGGATCTGCTGGAGTATCTTGTGCCCCACGCGGAGACGCGCGTGATCTTGATGTACATCGAAGGGGTCAAGAACGGCGAACGGCTCGTGACCTCTCTCAAGCGTGCTTCTAAGCAAAAGCCCATTATAGTGATCAAAGCGGGGCGCTCCCGACGTGGCGCGATCGCGGCGGCGTCACATACGGGGTCGCTCGCCGGCGCTACGGAGGTCTTCGATGCGATTATGAAACAGTGCGGCGTCCTGCGCGCCGAGAGCATCCGAGAAGCTTTTCACTGGTGCAAGTTCTTGGCGACTTCGGTCCTCCCCCGGGGAGCAGAGACGGTCATCATCACCAACGGCGGCGGCGTTGGCGTCCTGGCCACCGATGCGTGCGAAACGTATTCGGTCGAACTCTACGACGATCTGCAGGTCTTAGAGAAGATCTTCTCCCCCGTGACGCCGGAGTTCGGCTCGACAAAAAACCCCATAGACCTGACAGGCCAAGCGACGGCCGCCGATTACGACCAAGCCTTGGCAGCGGCGCAGCGCAGCGACGCGATTCACGCGGTGATCGCGCTCTACTGCGAGACCGCGCTCTTTGACATCGCCTCGTTTGAGCCGATGATCGAGCGCAATTTCAGGGCATTTCAGGCGCAGGGCAAGCCGGTCGTCTTCTCCGCGCTCGGCGGGGAGAAGGTCGAGCGGCTTACGGAGACGCTTCGACATCGCGGGGTTCCCATCTTCGCCGACGTCACGGAAGCCGTCTCGTGCTTAGGTGCTCTCTATGAGCATCATCGCTATGTCACTCAGCCCGAAGAACCCGTCGAATCTTTTGAGCTTGACACCAGCGCTCTGGAGAAGATCTTAGAGGCGGCGCGGCGCGAGCGCCGGGGGTTTCTCTTGGCTCACGAAGCCCAGCAGCTTTTGCGCATCGCTCGCATTCCCGTGCCGCGGAGCGCCATCGCGCGCACGCTCGAGGAGGCCGTGCGTTATGCCGAGGAGATCGGCTACCCCGTCGTGCTCAAGGTCGTCTCCCGAGATATTCTGCATAAGAGCGACGTGGGCGGGGTCGCCCTCGATCTCGACAATGCCCACGAAGTTGCTGATGCCTACGGCGCGATCTTGCACAACTGTCGTACCTACAAGCCCGGCGCGGTTATTGATGGGATCGAGGTCTCTCGACAAGTCCCCCCTGGGACGCAGATCATCATCGGGGCGCGCCGAGACCCATCGTTCGGCCCGATTGTGATGGTCGGCTTGGGAGGCATCTATGTTGAAGTGATGAAGGACGTCTCATTTCGGGCGCTGCCCATCGGCCGCCAAGATGCGCTCAATATGCTCAAGGAGCTTAAATCATACCCGTTGCTGTTGGGGGTGCGCGGCGAGGAGAGGCGCGACGTTGATGCCGTCATCGAGGTGCTTCTTCGCGTAGGCGCGCTCTTGCTGGCGAGCGAGGGGATCTCTGATATTGAAATCAACCCGTTGATCGTCTATGAGCATGGGCGCGGTGGCATCGCCGTGGACGCTCGGGTGCTTTTAGCTGAGGGAGGCTATCTATGAAGAGATGGATCATCGCTTCGATGCGCAAGGGCGCGGGCAAGACGAGTCTGATTGTGGGGCTGGGCAAAGCGTTGGGCAAACCCTTGGGGTATATCAAGCCGTTTGGGGATCGCTTGCTCTATCGCAAGAAGCGCCTGTGGGACTACGACTCGGCCCTCATGACCAATCTCTTTGGTCTGACGGATAACCCCGATGACTTAAGCCTTGGGTTCGATCACGCCAAGCTGCGCTATATGTACGACCAAGCGGGCATCCGTGAACGGGTGCTCCAATCCGTTGCTCGCGTTGAGTCCGGGAAAGAGATGCTCTTCGTCGAGGGCGGTCGAGATTTCGGCTACGGGATCTCGATTCATCTGGATGCGCTCTCGCTCGCTCAGTACCTGCAAGCCCCGATCGTGCTGGTCGTCTGCGGCGACGAGGGAACGATTCTCGACGATATCGTCTGGGCGCACAAAGACGCCCGGAGAGAAGGAGTCACGCTGGGCGGTGTGATCGTCAACAAAGTCCCCAGCGTGGAGGACTTCAAGAGCGCCCATGAGACCGAGATCAGAGCCTTGGGTGTGAATCTCTTAGGGGTGGTGCCCCATCGGGGGGAGTTGACGACGCTGGAGATGGGGCATCTTGCTGAGAATCTGTTTGCCAAGGTGATCGCTGGGGAGGGTGGGCTGCGTCGCGTCGTCAAGCACATTTTCATTGGGGCGATGTCGGCCCAAGCCGCGATGCGCCATCCCGGTTTTGCCCAAGAGAACAAGCTCATCATCACCAGCGGCGACCGCAGCGATATGATTCTCGCGGCGCTTGAGAGCAACACTTCGGGCGTGGTGATCACGAACAACATCGTCCCTTCGGCGAATATTATCTCGCTGGCGACGGAGCGCCATATCCCGCTCTTGCTCGTCCCCTACGACACGTACGAGACCGCCAAGCGCGTCGAAGCGATTGAGCCGTTGCTCACCAAAGACGCCGCCGATAAGATAGCCCTTCTTGAACAACTGGTACGAGATCACGTTGATCTCACGGCATTCAGAGGCTAGAAAGGATAGCGTATGGACGTCAAGCGATTACGAGAGCATTGGCAGAACGAAGGAGAATCGGCTTATCTGTATAGAATCTTGGCCGAAGTCGAATCCGACCCCCGGTGCAAGAATCTCTATCTGAAGCTCGCCGACGTTGAGCTAAAGCATCAGCAGAGCTTTGCCAAGCTCTTGGCGGAGCGGGGCGTCTCCGTAGGAGCGTTTCGCCCAGGGCTTCGAGCGCGGCTTTTGGGCTGGATGGCGCGGCGCGGCGGCGCGCGCGCGGTGCTGCGCCTGCGCATCGTGGATGAAGCCAGCGAAGTCCAAAACTATCTGCGCGAGAAATCGAGCCTGGGCACGGGAGAGGCCGCGAAAATCTCTCAAGAAATTGCGCGCGAGGAAGCGATCCATGCCGAAACTCTGATGAAGCTCACGGGGGTTGCCAGAGAGCCGTGGCACCGCATGGAGTCTGGAGGCTTCTTGCGCAACGTCGTCTACGGGTTCAACGACGGTTTAACAGCGAACTTCGGGCTGGTGATGGGCGTGCTGGGCGCGCAAGTCCACGAATTTATTGTGCTATCGGGCTTGGCGGGCCTGGTTGCCGATGCGCTCTCCATGGGCGCAAGCGGATACCTAGCCGCCAAGAGCGAACAAGAAGTCTATCAGCACGAGATCGAGCTGGAGCGCGAGGAGATCCAGCTCATGCCCGAGGTCGAAGCCGAAGAATTGGCTCTGCTCTACGAAGCGAAGGGCATGCCCTTAGAAGTCGCCCGACAAGCAGCTGCCCAAGTGATGGCCGATCCCCAGATCGCGCTCCAAGAGAAGGCCCGCGAAGAGCTAGGCATCTCTCCGGAGTTGGGGTCGCCCCTCCGGGAGGGCATCTTAACCGGGACGGCAACGGCCTTTGGAGCGCTTATACCCGTGATCCCGTTCTTCTTCGGCAGCGGCCCTGTAGAGATTTGGACGTCGTTCACGATCAGCATGCTCTCGCA
>JANXAU010000045.1 GCA_025061735.1 Candidatus Bipolaricaulota bacterium | reverse complement strand
CTCACGCCTGAGGGGGAGTGGTTTGCCGATGCGCGAAGCTGAAGTCAAGCGCCGTCTAGCTGAGCAGCTCCGAGCCGAGGGCTTTCTCAATCTCCGAGTGCGTTATGGGCAAGAGCCGGGGATTGATATAGAGGCCCAGTTCCCCGACTCGCGCCGCTGGCTCTATATCGAAGTGAAGGGCACTCGGCCCGGTGGCCACGAGACAGCTAGCCGCCGAGCGGCCTTGGACGAGGCCCTCTGGCAAATTTTCTCTGTCTATGACGGCATGGCAGTCTGTGCTATTGCCTTGCCTGACACTCGTGGCTTCCGTAAGCTTGTCCAACAGATCTTGACGCCGTTGAGTCAGTTGTGCTTACATATACTCTACGTTGGTGAGGACGAGCTGTGGCACCAGGCTCCCAATGAGCCTCTGCCCCATAGAATCGCGTCGCTGAAGGAGGCGCTTAGCATCAGCGCATGAGAGCGCAATGAACCCTGAACGATTCCGCAACAGTTCTGCTGGAAGGGTCATTCGGGTTGGGCAAGGCGAGACGGCATATTGGGCCTTTGTTCCTTATCCCTTGCCTCCGCGCTTGGTAATGGACCCTCGCCTCGTCTGTCAGCTCTCGGAAGCGGATCGGGCTCTTGGAGAGCTGGCGGGTTTAGGACGTACGATGCCCAATCCCCATCTGTTGATCCGTCCCTTTCTCCGTCGCGAGGCTGTCTTGTCGTCTCGCATTGAAGGGACGCGAGCGGAGATCACGGATCTTTATAGCTATGAAGCGCGTCAGCTTGCCTTGCCCGGATTCCAACCTCGTGAATCGGAAGCCGATGTCCGTGAAGTCTATAATTACGTGCGTGCGCTGGAGTATGGGCTAGAGCGGCTGAAGACCTTGCCTGTGAGCTTGCGCCTGATCCGCGAGTTGCACGAGCGGCTGATGGAGGGCGTGCGCGGCGAGCAGGCCACGCCCGGAGAGTTTCGGCGAAGCCAGAACTGGATCGGCCCGCCAACGTGCACCCTCAACGAAGCGATCTTCGTCCCCCCACCTGTGGAAGAGATGCATCAGGCTCTTGAGGCTTTCGAGAAGTATCTGCACAGCGCAGACGAGCATCCCCCGCTCATCCGGTTGGCCTTCATCCATTATCAGTTTGAGGCCATCCATCCGTTTCTCGGCGGGAACGGGCGCATCGGGCGTCTCTTGATCTCTCTGCTGTTGGTCAATTGGGGGTTGCTCCCCTCGCCCTTGCTCTACTTGAGTGCATTTTTTGAAAGACATCGTGATTCTTACTATGATCTCTTGTTGAAGGTGAGCGAGCCCTGGCAAGAGTGGGTGCGCTTCTTTTTAGAAGGGGTGGCCAGCCAATCGCGCGATGCTATTGTGAGAGCGAAGCGCCTGCAGGATCTGCAAGCCGAGTGGCGGCAACGCATTCAGAGAGAACGCATCGGCGTCTTGACTATCCGCTTAATGGAGGAACTCTTTTTCAGCCCTGTGTTCTCTCCTCCAGAAGTAGCTAAGCGCCTAAGAGTCTCTCATCAAGCGGTCATGCAGAGCATTCGCAAGCTCGAACAAGGAGGGATTTTGCAAGAGATCACCGGTAGGCAGCGCCATCGTCTCTACGCAGCGCTCGACATCTTATCCCTGCTCGATGAAAGAGAACTTACATAACGTTTGGCTTTATGTAACCAAAGAGGGGGATAAGTTACATAACGAACGGAACTCTGCTGTAGAATGATACTTGGAGAACGAAAAGTATCATTGGAGGCGGCCGAATGATACAAAAGTATAAAAAGGGGGTATGAGCATGAGCATCGGGGCGCCCCGGCTCCTCGAAGCCGACTTCCCGCTGCGGGAGGCAAAGTCATCGGAGCAACGATCAAAGAGGAGAGCCACTCTTTATAAAATATAGCGGCTCAAGTCTAGATCTTCTACGATGCCGTGGAGCCTCTTCTTCACGTAAGCGGCATCAATGACAAAGCTCTTGGGTTCGGGCAGATCGCACGTCTCAAACGCGATATCTTCCATCAGCTTCTCCATCACCGTCTGCAAGCGCCGCGCCCCGATATTTTCTAATCGCTCGTTCAGACGATACGCGATCTCCGCGATCTCTTCAAGCGCGTCCTCGGAGAACTCCAAGCGCAACCCCTCGACGGCCATCAGCGCCTGATACTGCTTGGTGAGCGCGTCTTCGGGTTCGGTGAGGATTCTCTTGAAGTCGGCCTTGCTCAAAGGATGCAGCTCCACGCGGATGGGCAGCCGCCCCTGAAGCTCCGGGATGAGATCCGACGGTTTAGCCATCGTGAACGCGCCCGCGGCAATGAAGAGAATGTTATCGGTGCGAACATTGCCGTAGCGCGTGCGCACCGTCGAGCCTTCGAGGATGGGCAAGAGATCGCGCTGGACGCCCTGACGCGACACCCCCGGCCCAAAGCGCTCCTCCCGCCCACCCGCCGCGATCTTGTCAATCTCATCAATGAAGATAATCCCCGACTCTTCGGCCCTGCGCAACCCCTGACGCCGAATCTCTTCATGATTGATGAGCGTATCGGCCTCTTGGTTGAAGAGCACCTCGCGCGCCTCTTTGATCGGCAGGCGCTTGGTCACATACCCAAAGCCCATCGGGTTGAGCTTCTCCAACAGCTCCCCCAGATCTATTCCCAATTGCTCCGTCCCTTCCAGGGAGAAGACGTTGACCTGAGAGAAGGGCGACTCGCGCTTGACTCGAAGTTCGATATAGCGATCTTCTAGCTCTCCGGCGCGCAGCTTCTCGCGCAAGCGCTCGCGCGTTCGCTGCCACGACTCCCGACGCTCCGGGTCCGCCCCCGCCGGCGGCGCCGACCCCGCCAACGCATCCAAGATGCGCTCCTCCGCCAGATGCTCGGCCTCGCGCCGCACCTTCTCAATCGCCTCCTGACGCACCATGTGGACGCTCACTTCTACCAAGTCCCGAATCATCGAATCTACGTCGCGCCCCACATAGCCGACTTCGGTGTATTTGGTCGCTTCGACTTTTAAGAAGGGCGCTCTTACTAGGTGGGCCAAGCGCCGAGCGATCTCGGTCTTGCCCACCCCCGTCGGGCCGATCATCAAGATATTCTTAGGCAGAATCTCTCGACGGATCGGATCGGTGACGCGCATCCGACGAACCCGGTTGCGCAACGCGATCGCGACCGCCCTCTTGGCCTCGTACTGCCCTACGATATACTTATCTAGCTCCGCGACGATCTCCTTGGGCGAGAGCGGACGCTCCTGCTCGCGCTCCTCCGGGGTCGCCTTCAGCTCGATGATCTCGGACATAGACTCACCACTCTAGTTCTTCCAAAGAGATATGAGAGTTCGTATAGATGTCCAGGCGCGCGGCGATCTCTAGGGATTTTCGCGCGATCTCCCGAATGGGCAATTGGGTATTCTCGCGCAGGGCTTTCGCCGCGGCCAACGCATACGGGCCTCCCGATCCCAGCCCCACCATCTCATCGTCCGGCTCGATCACGTCTCCCGCGCCGGTGATGAGCAAGAGGGCCTCGGCCCCGGCCACGACCATCAGCGCCTCGAGTCTTCTCAAGACGCGGTCGGTGCGCCAGTCCTTGGTCAGCTCTACTGCCGCGCGCTTGAGGTTTCCCCCAAACTCTTGGAGCTTGCGCTCAAAGCGCTCAAAGAGCGTGATCGCGTCGGCCGTTGCCCCGGCGAATCCCACCAGCACTTGATCGTTGTAGATGCGCCGTACTTTCTTGGTCGTGTGCTTGATGACGATGTTGTTGAGCGTGGCTTGGCCGTCGCACGCGACGACGGTGCGGCGCTCGGCCGCCGAGCGGATCGCCAGGATGGTCGTGCCGCGCACCCGATGGCTGTTCACGGGAGCTATTGTAGAGCACGCGCTAGCGTTTCTCAAACTTCTGCACGCGGTGGTTGTCGGAGTCGGCAACGTAGATCGAGGTCTCCCAGACGGCTATGCCGCGCGGACGCTTGAACTGCCCCGCCCGGTCGCCCTCGCCTCCCCAGAAGAGCACGAAATTCCCTTGAACGTCGAAGATCTGCACGCGATGGTGCCCCTGATCGGCAACGTAGAGGTAGCCCGCGCTGTCTATGGCGATATGATAGGGGCGGCGCATCTGTTCGGGCCTGTCGCCGGGGCCGCCGAGCTTGGCCAAGAATCTCCCCGAAGCGTCGAACTTCTGAACCCGGTCGTTGCGGTTGTCGGAGACATAGAGATTTCCATCTTTGTCGAGGGCGATCCCAGCGGGGACGTTGAACTGGCCGTCGCGGTCGCCGGGGAGGCCGAACTTGCCCAAGAATCTTCCGGTAGGGCTGAACTTCTGCACCCGATGGTTGAACCCATCGGTGATGTAGAGATTGCCCTCTCTGTCAACAGCGATCCCGACGGGGATGCTGAACTGGCCGTCGCCGCGTTCTAGGGGGCCGGGGCCGTCGGGGTCTAGGCAGCCTCTGCCGGCCTCGCGGGTGAAGGGGTTCTGCCCGTAGAGATCGCACAGGCTCCCCCATTTGGCCAAGAACCTCCCGTTCTTGTCGAACTTCTGAATGCGATGGTTGAACGAGTCGGCGACGTAGAGATTTCCGTCTTTGTCGAGGGCGACGCCGCTGGGGGAGTCGAACTGCCCGTCGCCCAGGCCCTTCGTGCCCCACTTGGCCAAGAATCTTCCGTTCTTGTCGAACTTCTGGACGCGGTGGTTTTCGGTATCGGCGACGTAAACCGTACCATCGCTGTCCACGGCGATCCCTTCGGGGGCCTTGAACTGGCCATCGCCGCTGCCCTCGCGCCCCCATTGCGCGACAAAACCGGGAGCGCCCGGCTGGGAGAGCGCCAGAAGAGCCGTCAGCAAAACCGTTAGAATTCCGAAATAGAGCGCCGTGCGCATCATGCCTCCCTCTCTGCTTGGAGTTCGATTATTATAGCGTTGCGGGGGTGAGGGCTGCCAGCTGCTGGAAGATCTCTATCAGGCGCTGGGCGCAGCGGTCGATGCTCATCTCGTGGGCTTTGCGCTTGGCTCCGGCGCGCAGCCTCTGGCGCTCCTGCTCGTCTTGCAAGAGCGCCAAGATCGCTTCTACAAACTCCGCTTCGGAGACCAAGGCGCCCGTCTCTCCGGGGAAGACGACGTCCTGGACGCCCATGGCGCGCACGGCCACCGCCGGCAGCCCCGCGGCCATCGCTTCTATCAAGACCAGCCCCTGCGTCTCGGTCTTGGACGCAAAGACAAACAGATCGGCAGAGCGATAGTAGTCTATCAGCTCTTCTCGGGGGATGAATCCCGCAAAGATCACGCGATCCCCCAAGCGCAGGCGCTGCGCTAGCTCTTCTAGGCGTGCTCTATAAGCGCCGTCGCCGGCGAGCACCAGGCGCAGCGGGCGCTCCCCTGTCCAGCGATCTAAGAGCGCACGAAAGCTCTGGAGCAGAAAATCTAGGTTCTTCTCAGGCCCCAGCCGGCCTGCATAGAGCAAGAAGAGCTCGTGAGGAGTTAGCCCCAGCTTTTGGCGCACGTCCCTCTTGGGAGAGCGCTCGTAGAGCTGCATATCCACGCCAAAGGGGAGCACGTAGATGGGCTTGCGCACGCCATAGCGCAGGAGCTCTTCGCGCATCGCCTCCGACGGCACGGTGATCGCGTCGCAGCGGTTGCAGAAGGCCGCGCTCAGGCGCTCGGTCATCTGGCGCGAGGGGCGGATCAGGCGGGGGAGATAGTGCAGGTACTCCGTGAAGAGCGTATGGTACGTATGAATATGCGGGAGCTTGTACTTTCTCGCGACGCGAAGAGCCAACAACCCCATCGAGAAGGGGGTATGGCTGTAGACGGCTTCCAGCTCGGAGAAGACCGAGAAGGCGCGACGGTCGTAGGGGATGACGATGCGGCTCTCTTTATGAAAGCGCGCTTGGATCGCGGGAAACCGAAAGATGTGGCCGTTCTGATGGCGTTGCGCTCTGAAATACGCAGGCGCAAAGATATAGATCTGATGGCCTTGGCGCAGAAACGCGCGTTCCAGATCGCTCACGACGCTGGTCACGCCGTTGATCTGCGGGGTAAACGTATCGGTGAAGATTCCCACTCTCATACGATCTCCTTAGCACACAAGGGGCAGAAATCGCGTTCGCAGAGGGTGTGACAGCGGGGGCAGGGGCGCCAGCCGCGCTGGCGTCGCGCCCGCTCGATGCGTTTAGCGGTGCTCATCAAGCGTTTCAGGTCTTCGCGCAGCTCGGCGCTCTCGACCTGGCCCACCAGCTGCTCGATCTCGCGCTCTTCGTGAGGAGTTAGGGCGATCTGCTCTAATGAGAATGGCGGCTCGCCCTTGGGGGGCGATTCCACCACAAAGCGCACGTCGCGCACGCGCTCCTCGCCGAAGTGCTCGTTGAGCTTCTTGCGAAACTCGGCGCGCATCAGATGGAACTCATGCTGAAAGACGTGGCTGGTTACGGCTACGACGAGCACGCCGTTCTGCACGTAGAGCGGCTTGGTGAGCCGGGCGATGTGCGCGCCCACGACCTGGGGCCAGACGAGGGCTGGCTCCTGATGGCGATAGGCCTCGCCCAAGCCGTGACGACGAAAGATCTTCTCAATCAGAGATGCTTCGATCATAGCTTCTGGACAATCCGCCCTCCGGTGATCACGTAGAGGCGGCGAGCGCTCTGGCGCAGCTCGCTGGGCAGCTCTTCTTCGGCGGAAGCCGTGTGCGTCAAGAAGATCTGTAAGTTCTGAGGGAGAAGCTGGAGGAGCCGCTGGGTGCGGGCGCGATCCAGCTCCGAGAGCACGTCGTCCAAGATCAAGATGGGGTGGTCGCCAAAGCGCTCGTAGTGCAGCTCGACTTGAGTGAGCAAGAGCGCGCAGAGAGCGGACTTCTGCTCGCCTTGGGAGCCGAAGCGCCTCAAGTCGTGCCCGTTGAGATCGAAGCGCAGGTCGTCGCGGTGGGGGCCGACGAGGGTCTGCTGGCGGCGCAGCTCTTCGCGGCGAGCCTGGGCGAGCTGGCGCGCCAGCTCGCGACGCAGATCGTCGCTCTCCCCTAGCGTGGTCTCGTAGTGCACCTGAAGGTGCGCCTCTTGCCCGCAGATCTGCCCATAGCGCTGCGAGAGCTGCCCATTAAGCTTCTGCACATAAGCGCGGCGCTGGGCGACGAGCCACGCGCCGCGCTCGCTCAGCGCTTCGTCATAGACGTCCAGCAGCTCTACGGGCGGGCGCTCGGAGCGCAGGAGGGCGCTCTTGCGCCGCAAGAGCTGTTCGTATTCTAAGAGCATGGCGCGGTAGTCTCGCTTTAGATCGGCGATGCTGCGGTCTAAGAAGTGCCGGCGCTGTTCGGGGCTGCCCTTGATGATTTGTAGCTCATCGGGGGTGAAGAGCAGGACGCGCAGCAGCGCGCTCACGTCGCTTTGGTTTCTCTTCTCGTGGTTGACTTCGATGGTCTTCGCCCTGGCGTGACCGTTGAGGTGCAGCCGGATCTGATCGCCGCTGAGAGAGAATTCTAGCAGGGCTTCGCTCTCTCCCCACTGGATGAGATCGCGCTGGCGTTCGCCCTTGAGGGGGAAGCCCTTGGCAGCGTAGTAGATCGCCTCGCAGAGGTTGCTCTTGCCCGCGGCGTTGGGGCCGGTGATCAGGTTCAGCCCGCCGTCGGGCTCTAGCTCCACCGAAGCGAAATTGCGGACGTGGCGCAAGACGATGCGATCTATCTTCATCGTTCATTATTTTACTTGGGATCGGCGGGCGCGGACAACTTGAGCAGATACTCTTTGAGCGCGTCGATCTCGCTGCGGAAGAGGGGGCTTTCGGCCAGGGCTTTGGCCTTGCGATAGGCGTACATGATCGTGCTGTGATCGCGCCCGCCAAAGGCGGCCCCAAGGGCGGGAAAGGAGCTGTCGGTCAGCTCGCGCGCGAGATAGATCGCCAATTGTCGAGCTTGGGCGACGCGGCGCTCGCGGCTCTCGCCTTCTAAGTCTTCTACGCGAAGCTGATAGTGCCGAGCGATCTCTCGTTTGATCGTGGCGACATCGAGCGCCAACGGGCGCTCGATCTCCGCGGGCAGTACGTCAAAGACCAACTGAGGAGTAACCTCTTGGCCGTGGAGCGCGGCCATCGCGGCGAGGCGGATGAGCGCCCCTTCGAGGGCGCGCACGTTGGTGCGCACGCGCTGGGCGATCAGCTCCAGAATCGCTTCGGGGATCTGGAGCTGATGCTCTTGGGCCTTGGCGCGCAGAATCGCTAGGCGCGCTTCAAACGACGGCGGTTGAATGTCAGCGACCAGGCCCCAACGAAAGCGCGAGACGAGCTGCTCTTGCAAGCGGGGAAGCGCCTCCGGCGGGCGATCCGACGCCAGCACGATCTGCTTGCCCCGTTGGTGCAGCTCGTTAAACATGTGGCAGAGTTCTTCTTGGAGAGCGGCCTTCTCTCTCAAGAAGTGCACGTCATCCAAGAGCAAGAGATCGGCGCTGCGGTAGATCTTGCGAAACTGAGCGGTCTGGTTCTCCTGAATGGCGCGATAGAACTCCGTGGCGAGGCGCTCGCACGTGATATAAATAATATGAAGAAAGCGATGGCGCTGGAGGGCGCCGTTGCCGATGGCGTGGAGCAGATGGGTCTTGCCCAGCCCAGGGGCGCTGTAGATATAGAGGGGATTATAAGCTTGAGCGGGATGCTCGGCCACGGCCAGTGAGGCCGCATAGGCGAGACGATTGTGCTCCCCACGCACAAAGCGCGCGAACGTGTACTCTTCGCGCAGCGTTGGTGCCGTGACAGGAGCCCATGATTCCTTGAAATCCGCTCCTGCTCTCATCTTTGCTAACCCCTGGGATGGTAGGTACCAGAGAGCATAGCAGAGAGGGTAGCTGGCTGTCAAGTGGAGAGCGCGGTGAGAGAAGAGAGAGATCTCCGTGTCCAAGAGCGTTTTCGTGCATGGCGCACGTTGGTGACATGACGGCGTCTGAGCGAGTCGGTTTTCTTCTCGGCGCTGCCGCTCTCTTTCGCGCACCAGATGATCGCTCTTTGGGGGTCCATCTGAAGTGGGGGAATTTGATCACCTTGAGCAAAATTTTCTCTGCAACGGGAAAACTTGGCCCGCGTGCTCTCCTCGCGCGCAGGGCGGGGCGTTGCCAAGGGAAAAAGTTCAAAAGATTCCCCGGCGTCCCATCAATTAGCAGACACACCGTGTCAAGATTCCCCTAGCGCTCCCGCCACTGAGGCTTGCGCTTCTCTAAGAACGCCCTTAAGCCCTCGTGCGCGTCTTCGAGACTCATTAACTCGTCCAGATAGAGCCTCTCGATCTCAGCCAATGCTTCTTCCCACTCCCAGCGCCCTTTGAACCCGCAGAGCGTCGCGCGCTTGGCCAGCTTCAAGACCGGCCCGCTCAGAGCTGTTAATCTGCTGACGAACGCGCGGACTTCAGACTCCAAGTGCTCCGGCGACGCGACGCGATTCACCAAGCCCAAGCGATGGGCTTCGTGCGCGCTGATGGATTCGCCTGTCAGAATCAGCTCGATGGCTTTGGGCCAGGGGAGCAATCGGGGCAAGAGCAAGCACGCAATCGGCGGGAAGACTCCGACTTTGATCTCCGGCTGACCGAACTGCGCGTTCTCTGAAGCGATCACGAAATCGCACGCGGTCGCTAACTCCATCCCGCCGCCCAACGCCATCCCCTGCACCACGCAGACCGTCGGCTGCTCCAGCGCCCACAGCTTCACAAAGACTTCGTGCACCGCGGCGATCATCTCGCGGACCTTCTCGGCGGTATGATCTTTGATGTCCACGCCCGCGGAGAAGGCCCTGCCCTCTGCAGCGAGCACCACGACTTTCGCAGGGTCTTCGCGGAGCGTCTCTAGCGCGTGGCTCAGCTCGCGCAGCTCGGCGATCCCCAAGACGTTGAGCGGCGGGCGAGCCAACACCACTTTAGCTACGGCCGGGTCGCGCTCGATCCGAATCGCTTTCACTCTCTTCCTCCTAGGAGATTACTGGGATGTGCTTGTGGGACTCCTCGGCGCACGGCGACGATCTCGCTGAGAATGCTGAGGGCGATCTCGTCGGGCGTGATCGCGCCGATCTCTAGCCCCGCGGGGGCGCGGATCTGGTGCAATTTATCTTCGGGGACGCCGCGCGCGCGCAGATACTCCAAGACAAGCCCAGCCCGCTTGCGGCTGGCGATGAGCGCCACGTAGCGCGCCGGGCGCTCCAAGACTTTCTCTAGTGCTAAGTGATCGGATTTGTGCTGCGTCGCGATCACGACATACGTGCGCGGGGTGATCTCCAGCTTGCTGAAGTCTAGGTCATCCGTGACGATCTGACAGCCTTGGAAGCGCTCGGCCTGCGCGAGCGGGTCGTCTATCGTGACGCGAAAGTCGAGTCGTTGCGCCAGGTGTGCGAGGCTCTCGGCGATAGCGCCGTGTCCGACGATCAAGAGATGGGGCTTGGGGAGAACGGGTTCGATGTAGACGAACATCTTGCCGCCGCAGGGCATCCCCGCACCGAGGACTTCATCGGTCAAGTCGATCTCGATGACGCGGGGGGTTTCGTCGTGGAGGCTCTCTAGGGCGTTCTGGGCGACGAGCGATTCGGCGCAGCCGCCGCCAACCCAGCCCCAGAGGGTTTCGCCCCGCTCGCTGATGATCGCCTTGGCGCCCGGCTTAGCGGCCGATGAGCCTTCGATCTGCACGACCGTCGCCACGGCAAACGGCTCGTTCTTACGGATCAGCTCATAGGCTTTAGCGAAGAACTCCTGAGACATCGGAGAGATTATACTGATTAACAGAATGGGAGCCAAGCGATAAGGCCAACAAAGCGCGAATCAAAGCTTACAGCAGAATTGTCCCACACAAACCAACGCTTTTCTGCAAAGCGAACACGCGCTATAATAATCCCCAAAGGAGGAAGATATGAAAGCTCATCTCAGGGCGCTGCTGCTAGGCTTGATCTTACTGCTCGGCGCGCTGGCACCGGCGTCGCTTGCTCATTACGAACTCTATCAACCAGAAACGTTGACCCAGCCCCCACAATACTCGATAGCCCAATATCTAGACATTCAGAGTTCGGGAAGCGGGCGGCTCTCCCCCGACGGCTCCCAATTGCTCTACGTCAACAACGCCACAGGCACCTTTCAAATCTATAAGCTCGATCTTCAGACCCACGAGACCGTACAGCTCACGAACTTCGAGGACGGCGTGAGCTTGATCGGCTGGACGCCCCAAGGCGACGGGATCCTCTTCGGCAAGGGCAGCCGCGGCGACGAACGCACCCAGCTCTACTGGCTCTCCCCCGATGGCCAAGTGCTGAGAGATCTCTCGCAAAAGCCCGAATCGGTCCACAGATTCGGCGCGTGGTCACCCAACGGAACAAGATTCGCGTTCTCCGCCAATCGTCGCCACCCCGCGTATTTTGATATCTATATTCAAAATTTAGAGACCCAAGAGATCGAATTGATCTATCAGAGCGACGAGACCAAAAGCGTCGCCAGTTGGTCTCCCGACGGACGCTCTCTGGTCATCAGCATCGCGTCTGCGAGCAACAACAACGATCTCTATCTCCTAGACTTGGAGACCAGAGAACTGAAGCACTTGACGCCCCACGAGGGCAACGCCCTCTACGACGCTGGCCCGTGGACGCCCGATGGAAAGGGCTTCTTCGTCCTCAGCGACCAAGGGCGCGAGTTCACGAACCTAGCGTATATCAATATTATTGAGAATCGTTTAGAGTTCTTAGAAGACTTAGATTTTGACGTCGAAGACGTGGCGCTCTCGCCCGATGGCAAAATCTTAGTGACGCTGGTCAACGTGGAGGGGTATCATCAGATGCGGGTCTGGACGTGGCCGGAGCGCAACTGGCGCCCCGCGCCCCTGACCCCGCCTGGACTGATCAGCTCCCTGCGCTTCTCCTCCGACGGCACGAAGCTGACGTTCACCCTCTCTGGCTCGCGCTTCTCTAGCGACGTCTGGCTCTACGATCTCCAAACCCACGAGACGCTCCAGCTCACCCAAAGCTCGTTGGGCGAGATCCCCGCGCACAGCTTTGTCGAGCCGCGCTTGATCAAGTACACGACGTTTGACGGTCGAAAAATTCCAGCGCTCTTCTATCTGCCCCAAAACGCTCAGCGCGACGGCTCCCTCCCCGTGATCATCGACATTCACGGCGGCCCCGAAGCCCAAGCGCGGCCCTCGTTCAGCCGGGTGCATCAGTATTTTCTCAACGCGGGCTACGCGATCTTGCGCCCCAACGTGCGCGGCAGCACCGGCTACGGCAAGACGTTTATGAGCCTCGACGACGTCTACTTGCGCGAAGATGCCGTCAAAGATATCGCCTACGCGGTCGAATGGCTCAAGCAGAGCGGGTATATAGACCCCACCAAGATCGTGGTGATGGGGGTGAGCTACGGCGGCTATATGGTCTTGGCGTCGCTGACGCTCTATCCCGAACTCTTCGCCGCGGGCGTGAATATTGTCGGAATTGCCAACTTCGTGACGTTCTTGGAGCGCACCGCTCCCTATCGGCGGCATCTGCGCGAGTCGGAGTACGGCAGCTTGGAGAAGGACCGAGAGTTTCTTGCATCGATCTCGCCGATTCACCGAGTAGATAAGATCCGAGCGCCGCTCGTTGTCATTCACGGGGCGAACGACCCCCGGGTGCCCATCTCCGAGGCCGAGCAGATCGTCGAAGCGATTCGTCAGCGCAACGGCATCGTCGAATATCTGCGCTTTGAAGACGAAGGGCACGGGCTGGCCAAGCGCGCCAATCAGATCACGGCTTACGAGAGAGTCGTCGCGTTCTTGGAGCGCTACGTGCTCCAGAGAGATCGGGAGATGAAGCCGGCTGCTTCGCCTCTTCGGATTGAAGATTTAGTCAAGACGTTCTCCGTCAGCGCGCCGGCGATCTCCCCCGACGGAAGATGGATCGCGTTCTCGTCCAATCGCGCGGGCAACTCTGATATTTATATAATGCCCGCTGCGGGCGGCGAATGGAAGCGCCTGACGTTCAGCCCCGAAGCCGAAGTCGGCCCGCAATGGTCGCCCGACGGGACGAAGCTCCTCTACAGCGCCGATGTCGGCGGCGACGAAGTCTATGATCTCTATCTGATCTCGGCAGAGGGCGGCGACCCCGTCAATCTCACCAAGACTCCCGATATAGACGAGCGCAGCTATTTGTGGTCGCCCGACGGCACGAAGATCGCGTTTACGGGGGCGAAAAGAGCCGAGACGTATGATCTCTATCTGATGAGCGCCGACGGCCGCGACCGTCAGCAGTTGACGGCGACGCCGGGGCCGGAGTCGCTGGCCTCTTGGTCGCCCGATGGACGCTGGCTGGCGTTCACGCGCCGCACCGATCCGCGCTACTCCGACGGCTATCTGCTCTCGCTCGAAGACCGCCAAGAGCGCAAGCTCAATCTGCCCGCGCAAGCGAATAACAGTCTGGGTTCTTTCTCTCCCGACGGCACAAAGCTCGTCTTTCAGACGGACGCCAACGGCACCGGCGACATCGCGCTTTACGATCTAGAGAGCGATACGTTTGTCTGGCTTGCTGATGACTCTGCCAAAGACGAGTTCGGCGGCGCATGGTCGCCCGACGGAAATTCTATCGCATATATTGAGAACAACGAGGGCAACTTCGAGATCAAGCTCCGCTCTCTGCAAGACAAAGAGACGCGCACGGTGGGGTGGCCCAAGGGCTTGAGCAGCTCGCCGCGCTGGTTCCCCGATGGCAAGCGCTTGGCGTTCACGTACTCCGGGCCGACGCAGCCGACCAATATCTGGACGCTCGATCTCGAAACAGAAGAACTTAAGCAGCTTACGTTCTCGTTCCCGCCCAACACCGATCCAGAGAGCCTTGTCGAGCCAGAGCTGATTCGCTATCCGAGCTTTGACGGCTTGGAGATCCCGGCGTGGCTGTACAAGCCCAGAACGCTGAAGCCGGGGGAGCGCGCTCCGGCGATTCTGTTGGTGCATGGCGGGCCGAGCGCTCAATGGCTCAACGGTTGGAACCCGCAGATTCAGCTCTTTGTCAGTCACGGGTTTATCGTGCTCGCGCCGAATGTGCGCGGCAGCACCGGCTATGGCAAGGCCTTTGAAGAGCTGAACGACAAAGATTGGGGCGGCGGCGATCTGAAGGATCTCGTCGCTGGGCGCGAGTTTCTCATCCGAGAAGGGTTGGCTGACGAGAAACGCATCGGGATTACCGGGGGCAGCTATGGCGGCTATCTGACGCTGATGGCGCTGACGAAGTATCCCGACTTGTGGGCGGCGGGTGTGAGCAGCGTTGGGGTTGTGAATCTGAAGACCCTGTGGGAGACGACGACAGGGACGCTGCGCCTATTGTTGCTACGCGAGTTGGGGCGTCCTGAAGAGAACGAAGCCCTCTATTACGAGCGCTCGCCGATTAATTTTATCGAATCAATCCGAGCGCCGCTCTTGGTGCTCCAAGGGGAGCGCGATCCTAGAGTCCCGTTGAGCGAGTTTGAGCAGATCAAAGAGAGGCTTACGAGCTTGGGGAAGACGTTTGAGTACAAGGTCTATGAGGGCGAGGGGCACGGCTATCGCAGAGAAGAGAACCGTCTGGATAGTCTTAAGAGAACGCTGGAGTTTTTCATCAAATATCTGAAAGCACCTTGACGCGCTACTTTCTGAATCCCGAGGGCCAGGGGTAGTCGGGGGGACAGAGATCGCCTTTTTCGTTCTCTCGAATGATGTTGCCACTCCCCACGATCTTCGGAGGAAGTATCGGCCTTCCGTCAACCTCCCCATATACAACACAGATATCCGGAGAGTCGATCTCCCAACCATCGTTGATGGCTATTCCATACTTCTCGTTGTAGTCGATCCGGTTCTCGGTCAGCTCGATGGTGAGCGGGTCTTCCTCGGGCCAGGCGACGGTACCGAAGATCGAAATATGGACCCCGTTTCCATACCAGGGAAGCCGACCTATGCCGTGCACGTAGTCCAGCGAGGACGTCGTGATGTGATTCCTGCGCAGACGGATCGCTCCTCGCAGATTTTCGCCCGCTCTAAACGCATCGAAAGCCATAAAGATTCCCACGTTTGATTGTGCAATCTTGTTCTCTTCAATCGTTATATCAAAGTATGTGTTGCGGGTGTCCAATCCAGATATATATATTCCTACTTGGTTGTTAATGAGTCTGTTATTGCGTACGATGAACTGGACTCTTTGACGATCAGGTTGATCGAGACTTAGACCACCGCCCGAAGCCACCACCACGTTACCGAACACTTCAGCCCTTCCTTCTCCTTCTGGTCGAAGAATGATGGCGCTTGAATGATATTTTGCGATAACAGTATTGTTCAAGACCCGGAGCTGTTGCCCACCTACTAACACGGTATTATTTTCAAGATACAAGTTCCCCCTAATCTCCACCTCAAGAGCTTTGACGTGTAGCCAAAAGTTTCGTTCGAAGGTGCTCTCGCGTATCTCTAGGCGGCGGAGCAAGGGTTTAGAGTAGATGTCATTATTCAGGCGAGTCCAGTAGGTGCGATGGGCCACGAGGCTGACGGAGCCATCCGGCCCTTCCACTTGCACTCCTACGGCTTTGTCGAAGCTGCCGTAATTGAAGGGGACTTGATAGGGTTGAGGGGGTTGGCGTATGGCCAGATTGACCAATTCAAGCGTGATATCTTGATTGGGGCTGGATTGCAGGGTGATGACCGGGTTCAAGCCTTGGGAGTTGCGGAAGTTGAGGGTGGGTTCTAGGAAGGTGGCCTCGGTTCCACGGCCTTCCAGGCGCAAGCTCTTCTTGACGATCCAGTTTCCCACGCATACGCCCTCGGGGATGCGAAGGGTCGCTCCTGGAGGGGCGGCATCTATCGCGGCTTGCAGCCAGGAGCAGCCTTGGGTTTGCAAGAGCCAGCTCTCCTCAAGGGAAGAGGAGGCTAGGTTGGATGCTAACAAGACCAACGCTACCGCGCTCACTAAACCAAGAGAGTGGTAGATCCACTTCACATTTCCCTCCTAATCTTGACAGACAACACAATACCTGGGGTTAGGGTCTCTAGGTGTAGGCGTGTAATTGACCAACGCTTTCTTGTCGTTGATTATTGATAGCACCTCAACGCCTAGGTAGCGCACCCACGGCGGGGGTTCATTCCTAACGAATCCCATACGTCTCGCAATTTCCTCTGCTTCCTGTTGACTGATACCATAGGCGTGAATAGCATACACAATACCATTTCTGATTTCAATGATGATGGCGAAACATCTACCACCGCAGAAGTCACCGTCGGAATTAGTTAGATTTATTCTGCTTTGAGCGTCGGCAAGATTTGCGCTGTTGACAGCAATGACAGCTCCTATCTTCCCATCTCTCTGCTGCGCATTCCAGATCTCTTGGCCGTTCGGGCCATCTAGGCCAAGGCTTCCTATCTCTCCCATCTTGTTACGGGCCACTTCCTTGACTAGGCGTACGAGATTTGTTATGTCATTCCCCTGATAACCCGTAACAGCGTGGAAGAATTGGCCGAACAAAGCTGTTGGCTTACTTTGATTGCCGAAATCAAATCTTGATGTTGCGACAACATCTACCAAAACCATGCTTGGATTGCCAGACGCTGCACCGACTTGGAAGTAAGTGCGTATTGCATGGATCTTCCAGCCATTAGGATCGTTCCAGCCTCCCCCTCGGGTTAACATTTCCGAGGTAACGGCTACGGCAGCTAGGGTTTGGTTAAACAAATTGCGTGTGCCTTCGTTGGTCTCCGCGAATAATGCACCAAAACCTATGGTTGCCAAGACGTTTACAAATTGCTTCCAGAGCACTCTCCCTTCGTGTAATGATCTGTTGCCAACCTGCCTAGATATAATGTTGTTTAGATCATTCACAAGCGTTGGGAGTAATATTAAGCGATCACGTTTCTCCGCTCCAGCTATACAAAAGGCAGCGGCTGGCCCAAAACGATCCAATATCGTGACCAGTTTGGAACGACCTGTTTCACTTAAATTGTTTATGGCGTGGGCTAGGCTAAGAATAACTCCTCTAGCAGCGTCTTGAGCATTAGTCGCCCCAAATGCTCGGTACAAAGCAATACCTCCACCTGCTTGCGCAGCTCTTTGTAATGCATCACTTAGAGCATTAACAAAATAACGAAAGTTGTTGCGACCTTGGTTCTCGGTGAGATAACTCTCGAAAGTAGGGTTAAATCCATGAGTTTCGCCAAGCGTTTTTAGAATATTAGCAAGTGATTGAATCTTGCTGGTAGCCTCTGAAATACTAAACCCCTGTTCTCGTTGATTATTGAAAAACGACATAGTTTGATCCAAAACAAAGTCCACAATTAGCCCCCAAATCCAGGGTGGGACACCAGGAGGAGGGGGTATGGGTATTCGCTGATTGAGTTCAATCCTTGATTCCAAGTCTTGAGCTTTGGCTAGATCCATGAGGGCTCTAAGATCTGATACGGATAGGTTTTTGAAGCCCAATAGCCCCATATCTACCGTGCCTCCAGGCACAACTGTGTTCAGCTCTAGACCTTGGGATAGCCCACTCAACAATTGATAGAATCTTTCTACCTCTATTGCCACGCCCTTGACGCTCACCTGCGCCGTGGGCAGCGTGGGCATGTTGCTCTGCACCGTGAGCATCGAATACGTCTCCCCTTCTACTGCCGGCGTGAACTCCACCACCACCTCCTGCGGCTGCCCCGGCCCTAGACTGAAGCTCCCTCCCGAAACGAGCGTGAAGGGCGCTGCTACCGTCACCGTCCCCGTCAGCGTCCCTCCCCCTCCGTTGTAAATGATCAAGCGCCCACGCGCCGGTTGACCTACAAACGTTCCTATATGCACGGGCGCATTCTCCATCCTCAAGATCGGAGTCGTGCTGTAACACGCATAGCTATACCCCCACTGAGAGGTGCAGATCTGCGGGCCTTCATACCCTCCCCAATTCCCACCTCCCCCAAACCCACCCTCAAACTGCGGCTGCAGCTGCTCCCCCTGCGCTACCGCCACCGCCTCCCCACTCGCCTGCCCACAGGCCGTAGGCTGAAGCTGCGGCTCGGCATTCTCCTCCGGCTCGTCATCTTTGTTTGCCTTCAGCCGGATCCGCAGCTGATGCGCCATCCGCCCGCCTACTCCCCCTCCCGGGACGTGGTGATTGTGGCGACGGAGCCGGACCTCTACGTTCACGCCATTCAGAATGCCAACGGCACGCGCAAATGGCGCGTCCGCCCGGTCCACTCCAGCCGCAACTTCAACGACCCCACGGAATACCGCTACGGCTGGCCCGTGATCGCGGAAAACGCCGGCTACGCGCTGATCAAGGTGCGGCTGGATTGGAATAC
>JANXAU010000067.1 GCA_025061735.1 Candidatus Bipolaricaulota bacterium | reverse complement strand
GTTCAGATTATGGTTCTTAGCGTTTGCTGGGACGCCCCGCTACGATCCGCATCATCATAAGCCTCACGAGTCGTCAGCGCTAATGACCGTGCCGTTGGAGCTCTTGGCCGTGCCCGCGGCGCTCTCCGGGATGACGCTGCTCATGGGCTTTGGAGATGTGATCTATTACGGCGAAGCCCACCATCTCTCGGCGCTTGAGATTCTTAAACATATCGTCACAAGCCCCCTCGCGTATCTCTCCATTGCGTTGGCCTTCGCGGGCATCGGCTTGGCCTATGCGATCTATCTGAGAGACTGGAGCGTCGCCCTTCCCAAGCCCTTGACGCAGCTCAAAGAGAGAGTCTATAGGGTGCTAGAGCAGAAGTACTATCTAGATTGGCTCTTGGTGGACTGGGTAGCGGGGCGAGTGACGGTGGGCTTGGCGTGGCTGATCGAGCGCTTTGATAGCTTAGTTATTGATGGCGCTGTCAATCTTGTGGCTAAGCTCGCGGCGCTCTACGGGTGGGTGATGGATCGTTTTGATCTGGCGTTGATAGATGGCGCGGTCAACGGAGTGGCGCAGCTCTTGCGCCTCTTCGGGCAAGCTCTGCGGCGCACGGTCACGGGGTTTGTCTCAGATTACGCGTCATGGGTCGTGGCCGGGATCGTGCTCTTGATGATCTTTTACGTCATACGAGGTGCGTGGTGATAACGATGAATCTCTCCACCCTCACCCTTCCCCTCTCCCTAGAAGGGAGAGGGCAGTCTGTAAGGGCGGGTGAGGGTGCAGCTCAGGAGTGGCTATGATCTCACTCTCATTGCTCATATTACTCGGTGGGATGCTGCTCATCGGGGCGGTGCGCGACGAACGTGTAGTAAAATCTATAGCCGTGCTCGCTTCGGGTGTTGTCTTCGCTCTGGCGCTCTCCATCTGGCCGGGGAGCGACTGGAGTCTTCCCGGCTGGCACTACCTCGAAGCGTATGAGTGGATCCCGGCCTTCGGGATTCAGTACAAAGTCGGCCTCGACGGGATCAGCATGCCCATGTATGTGCTGACGGCTCTCTTGACGTTCCTCTCGTGCATCTTCTCGTGGGATGTAAAAACCAGAGTCAAAGAGTACTTTGCACTCTTTTTGCTCTTAGAGATTGCGATCTTGGGGGTCTTCGTGGCGCTCGATCTCTTTCTGTTTTATGTCTTTTGGGAGGTCGTGCTCGTCCCGATGTATCTGATTATCAATCTCTGGGGCGGGCCGCGCAAAGAGTACGCAGCTATTAAGTTCTTTCTCTACACGTTCTTGGCGAGCTTGATTATGCTCGTGGGGATCATCGCGCTCTACTTAGCGACCGGGGCGAAGACCTTCGATCTGACAGAGTTAATTGCCCTTAAAAACAGATTAGCCCCGGAGCTGCAGATTTGGATCTTCGCGGCGCTCTTTGTGGGCTTTGTCGTCAAGATGCCCCAAGTCCCCGTGCACACGTGGCTCCCCGACGCCCACGTCGAGGCACCCACAGCGGGTTCGGTCTTGCTCGCGGGCGTCTTGCTGAAGATGGGTTCTTACGGAATTATTCGAGTCTCTGTGCCCTTGTTGCCCGCGGGCTTTGAGTTCTTCCAGCCCATCTTAATCTTTATTGGCGTGCTCAGCATTATCTACGGGGCGTTCGTCTGTCTGGCCCAGCAAGATTTGAAGCGACTCGTCGCGTATTCGAGCATCAGCCACATGGGGGCGGTCTTGTTGGGGATCGCGCTGGGGAGCGAAGTGGGGATCGTGGGGGCGGTCTATATGATGTTCGCGCACGGGTTGATCTCGCCGCTGCTCTTTATGATCGTCGGGGCGATCCAGCACGGCGTGGGGACGCGCGAGATCCGACTCTTAGGCGGCGTCGCGCTGAAGCTGCCCAAGGCGGGCTTTATTATTACAACAGGAGCGCTGGCCAGCGCGGGGCTGCCGGGGATGGTGCAGTTCATCGCTGAATTTTTGATCTTCGTCGAGACGTACAGAGTTTTGGGGCTGTTGGTCTTGCTGCCCTTGCTCACGGTGATCATCACCGCGGGGTATTATCTGTGGGCGTTGCGACGGGCCGTCTTTGGGGAAGTCTCGCCGACGGTCGCCGGCGGCCACGACGTCAAGTCTTATGAGTTTTGGCCGATGCTCGTTCTGATTATTTTGATTATCTTCTTTGGCGTCTGGCCCGCGCCGCTGCTCTCGGATATTGCCGGGGCCGTGAAGCCGTTGGTGACGCTCTTAGGGCGTGGGGTGCCATGAGCTTCGCAGACGTGCAGAGCATCGCTCCTGAGCTGATCGTAACGCTCGGTGCGTTTGTGGTGCTCTTTGTGAGGAAGCACAGCCCTCAGATTGCTGTGATTGAGCTGCTGTTGGCGTTGCTCTCGCTCTTCTTTCTTCCCCACGGGGAGTTCTTCTTCGGCGCGTGGGAGATCCATGCATTCGCGATCTTCTTTAAAGCGCTCTTTCTCGTCGTCGCGCTCTTAGTCGTCTTGGGGTCGCCGGGGACGCTCGGGGCCGAGCGTGAAAAAGAATATTATGCGCTCGTGCTCTTCGCGACCGTGGGGATGCTGGGCGTCGCCGGGGCAAAAGAGCTGATTACGCTCTTTGTCAGCTTTGAGCTGTCGTCGCTCTCGACGTATGCGCTCGCGGGCTACATCAAGCGCGACGAGCGCTCGCTCGAAGCCGCTACGAAGTTCTTTATTATTGGGGCGCTCTCGTCGGCGCTCTCTCTCTACGGCATCTCTCTTATTTACGGCGCGACCAATACGACGTTTATTCAGAATTTGGTCGCGCTGCAGAGTCCCGACTTAGAGATCGCGTTGAGAGCGGGCTTGGTCTTCGTCTTGGCGGGCTTCGGCTTTAAGATTACTGTAGTTCCCTTTCACTTCTGGGCACCCGATGTCTATGAAGGCGCGCCTGCGCCCGTCACGGCGCTCTTGGCTGCTGGCTCGAAAAAGATGGGCTTTCTCGCGCTGATCAAAATCTTCTTGGTGAGTCTCGTCGCGCTTAAGCTCGATTGGGGTTTATTGTTTGGAGTCTTAGCGCTCTTGACGATGACCGTTGGCAATCTCTTGGCGTTGGTGCAGACGAGCGTCAAACGGATGCTGGCGTACTCTTCGATTGCGCACGCGGGGTATATTCTGATCGCGTTTGCCGTGGGGACCGAGTACGGTCTGGTCGGGGGACTCTTTCACATCGTCACCCACGCGATCACGACCGCGGGGGTGTTTCTCATCGTCGCGCTCTTAGCCGCGAAGGGCTTGGGGGAGGAGTATGTAAGTTATTCAGGGCTGAATCGTCGTCAGCCGTTGGTCGCGTTGGTGCTCTTGCTCTCGCTGCTCTCGCTGGCGGGGGTGCCGCCCCTGCCGGGGTTTCAGAGCAAGTTTGTGCTCTTTGGCAGCGCCGTGGACGCCGGGCTAGCCAATAAGAGTTGGCTCGTGCTATTGGCCATTGCGGGCGTGGTGAACTCCGCGCTCTCGTTGGCGTTTTACGCGCGACTGATCAAAGTCGCTTACGTAGATGAGCCAGAGCGCCCGCTTGTCGGGGCAAATCCCCACGCAGAAGCTTTAACAATCCCGCCGCTCTTGCTCGTGGCGCTCTTGCTGGAGCTGCTCTTTATCGTGGTCTTGGCGGTTCAGCCGAGTCTGTTGCTTGAGGCGCTGCGTTCTGCCGTACAAGCGATCTTCTAGCGCGGCTGCACCCAGAGGCTGATATCGTTAGAAGTCTGGTTAGGCACGATCACGTCTAGAAGGCCATCGCGATTGAGATCCCCCAGCGCGGCGGCCACCGGCGTCTGACCGGTCTCTATGGGACGAGGCGCGCCGAGGTTCCCCTGACCATCTCCCAAAAGAATATTGATCTGATTGGCCGAACCGTTGACCGAGAGCGCGTCGAGAGAGCCGTCGGCGTTCATATCGGCCAGCAGAACCCGGATCGGATCGGTTCCCGCGGGGAAGCGCTCTTTGAAGCTGAACTTCCCCGTGCCGTCGCCCAGCCAGACCCAGAGGCTGTCGGTCGCGGCGGCGTGCGCCGTGACGATATCGAGCGAGCCGTCGCCGTTGAGATCGCCCATAGCGAGATCGAAAGGGGAGTCGTCGGCGGCAAGGGGGGCACCGGCTTGGAAATCTCCCCGCTGGTCGTTGAGCAGGATCGTGACGCTCTCGCTGGAGCTGGAATTCGCCGTAGCTAAGTCGAAGAAGCCGTCGTTGTTGAGGTCGCCGGTGGCGATGGTCTGCGGGCCGGGACCCGTCGCGAGATCGAAGGAGCTGTCGAAGCGCCCCCGACCGTCGCCCAGCAAGACCGTCACCAGGCGGCGGCTGGAGATCACGACGGCGAGATCGAGATGGCCGTCTTTATTAAAATCCCCAGAGACGATGCCGCGAGCGTTGCCCTCTAGGCTCAAGGGCCGGGCGGAGACGAACGACCCCTCGCGGTTATTCAATAGAATCGAGAGGGAGCCGCGTCCCGCGGGAGCGCCAAGATTGGCCACCGCCAGATCGAGAAAGCAGTCTCGATTGAAATCGCCCACGGTCAGAAAGCGCGGCGATTCCCCAACGGGCACGCGCGCGGCGCGCTCTGCGGAGAGAAAGCCCGTCTCTTGCCCAAGAAAGAGCGCAACGCGCCCGTTGCGGTCCTCTTCCCCACACCCCAGGGGATCGAGCGCGCGATATTGGGGATCGCATCGCAGATACGAGACGACGAAATCCAAAAAGCCGTCGCGATTGAAGTCAGCGACAGCGACGGCTTGAGGAGCCAACCCCAAGAGAGCGATCGGGCGGTCGGGAAAGCTCTTGATCGCCAACGACGGGGGCGGCTCGCATGTCGTCTGCGCCGGTGTGGAGAGATCCACGGTGAAAGCCAGCACCATCCCCAGAGCACAGATCCCAAAAAGCCTCCAGATGCGCATAAGATCCCCTCGCTTTTGGAATTGGCTCTATTATAGAGCATAGAGGCGCGCTCGACCACACCCCCCCAAGGCTTGACAACGCCGACGCAACTGCTTAAAGTGTTAAGTATGCTCTCCTCCAAAGCGACCGAGCTGATCACGGTACTGGAGAACGGGGATATCAGCGTAGAATTGAAGCCTGTTCAGCTTCAAGACCTCTATCGCTGGATGCTCCTGGTGCGGCTGCTCGATCAGCGGATGCTCAATCTCCAACGTCAAGGGCGAATCGGGTTTTACGGCACGGTCACGGGCGAGGAGGCCGCTCCCATCGGGAGCGCCTATGCGCTCAAGCCCGAAGACTGGATCTTCCCCGCGCTGCGCCAAGGCGGAGCCGCCTTGATGCGCGGGATGCCCCTGACGCTCTATATCGCGCAGTGCTACGGAAATTCTCTGGACGTTCAAAAAGGGCGCCAGATGCCCTGTCACTACAGCTACAAGCCCGCCAATTTCGTCGCGTGGTCGAGCAACATTGGCACGCAACTGCCCCACGCTGTTGGGATGGCCTACGCGGCTAAGCTCAAAAGAGACCCGATCGTCGCGTTGGCCTATCTGGGCGATGGAGCTACCTCCGAAGGGGATTTTCACGCGGCCATGAACTTCGCCGGGGTTTGGAGAGTCCCGGTGGTCTTCTTCTGTCAGAACAACCAGTGGGCGATCTCCGTCTCACTGAAGGAGCAGACGGCGTCAGAATCTCTGGCGATCAAGGCGATTGCCTACGGCTTTGAGGGTGTGCGTGTAGACGGCAACGACGTTCTGGCGGTCTACGCCGTGACCAAAGAGGCCGTGGAGAAGGCGCGCGCCGGCGGTGGCCCCACGCTCATCGAAGCCGTCACCTACAGAATCGGAGCGCACTCCTCGTCTGACGACCCCACGCGCTATCGCAGCG
Source organism: Candidatus Bipolaricaulota bacterium (assembly GCA_025061735.1). Lineage (GTDB taxonomy): Bacteria > Bipolaricaulota > Bipolaricaulia > RBG-16-55-9 > DRXL01 > SKYB132. The sequence goes on along the minus strand of JANXAU010000067.1, from coordinate 16,482 downwards.
CTGAAGAAGTGGAGCGCTGGAAGCAGAAAGATCCCCTAGAGCGCTTTAAGAGATATCTGCAACAGAAGAATCTATGGACGCCGGAGTGGCAGCGCGAGCTAGAAGCCCAGATCAACGAAGAGATCAGTCGAGCGATCCAAGAAGTCGAGGCAGCTCCACCGCTGACGGCAGAAACGATCTTCACCGATGTCTATCGTGAGATGCCGTGGCATCTGAAGCGGCAGCTGGAGGCGCTGCAGCACGGGCAGTGAAGGCCAAAACCCCCTGGCTCCAACAGAGAATCATCGGTCCTCTCATTGATCTCTCGTATCTGCTCATGAGCTTGCTCTTTGTAAAAGGCTTCCCCTGGTGGTATGAGCGCCTGAATGCTTGGCACTATCGCTTTCAAGCGCAGCGCTATGACCAAGGCGTGATCGCTTCTGGAGAGACGCGCTACGCGCAAGCGCTGGAAGCGGGACTGCAAGCCCTCTCCGTCCATCCCAGCCGCATTCTCGACGTGAACACGGGAACGGGCTTCGTCGCCCAGAAGCTACTCGCTCGCTTTCCCCACGCCCAGATCGTCGCCACCGACTTGTCAGAGGCGATGCTTGCCCACGCACGGCAGCGCTCCTCCCAGATCGAGTTTGTGCGAGCCGATACGGCCAGACTCCCGTTTGCAGATGAATCTTTTGATCTGGTCACGCTGCACAACGGGCCGCCGCATCTTGGGGAGATGACGCGCGTCTTGCGCCCCGGCGGCCAGTTGCTGATCGCGTTTACGTCGGGGGCGCGCGTCCCTGCTCTCCTTCTCAGGCGCTGGCTCGCTCACGCGCAGCACTTTGGCAAGGTCGAGATGGGACGCACCGGCGACGGCCTGTGGCTGATCCTCACCAAAGAGCTTTAATAATCGAGCCAGCCGCGCCGCTTGAACCACCAGATCATCCAGATGCTGGGCAGCACCAGCGCCCCCAGGACAATCAGAATGAACGTCGTATACGGGCCTAGGAAGAGCCACGGCCCGGTCTCGATCCCGCCGGGGAGATTGATGTTCATGCCGTAAAAAGTCCCGACGATCGTGGCCGGGATGGAGAGCGTGAAGACGATCGTTAACAGCGCGAGGATCTTGTTGGATTTGTTGGCGATCAGAGCTTGATGAATCTGAATATCGGAGGTGATAATCTCTCGATAGCTGTAGATAATATCGTTGATGCGGGCCAGATTGTCGTAGACGTCGCGAAAATAGGCGCGCAGGCTCTTTTTAATAAAGGGCAGCTCGTCGCCGGAGAGGCGCCGGATCAGCTCCAGCTGCGGCCCCAACAGCCGCTGCAGGTAGATGATGTTCTTGCGCAGCCGGGCGGCTTGCTTGAGGGCCTCGTCGGTGGGATTGGCGTAGATAGATTCTTCGAGTTCGCTGATCTCTTCTTCCAACCAGCTCAGCAACTGTAAGTTATCATCTACCAAGAAGTCTATGATCATATGAGCGAGATAATCCGGGCCGCGCCCCAGCACTCGCGCCGCCGCCCCGTTGAGACGGGCCATCGTCATCTCGATGCACTCCATCTGCTCGCTGTGCACCGTGATTAGAAAATTCCGTCCCAGAAAGATATCGAGCTCTAAGGCGCTCAGGCTCTTCTCGATGCGATCCACGTCGGCGTCGCGCAAGACGATCATCAGGCCGTTATCGTAAGTGTCTATCTTGGGGCGGCGTTGCAAGGCGATCAGATCTTCAACGGCCAGCGGGTGGAGATTGAACAAGTCGCCGATGCGTTGGATCTCTGGGGCTTCGGACTGGTCAAAGTCCAGCCAGATCGTGATCTCGCTGCGGCCCAGATAGCGGGTCAGCTCGGAGACCGGGACGTCCTGGAGCAGTCCCACCCCCTCGTCGTAGACAAAGCTGCGCAGAGCCATCACCTCGCTTTCGTCGGATGCCATTTAGCTTAATCAAATCCGACGGCCTTGTCAATGGTATCTCTGCCCCGACTCCGTCACCCCCATCTCATACGCATCTCTTTGCTTTTTTTCGTTGAATTCTATATAATTTCGCTGGGGTGAGAGACTTGCCTGAGAAAGTGAACCACAATAGCGCTACGGCCGTTGTCGGAGAGTACGGGGTCGAACAGATCAAAGTTCTCGAAGACTTAGAGGCCGTGCGGATGCGGCCGGGGATGTACATCGGGGGCACCGGCCAAGACGGCCTCATGCACCTGATCTGGGAGATCGTAGACAACGCCATTGACGAGCACCTGGCAGGCGCCTGCACCGAGATCAAGGTCACCGTGCACGAGGACAATCGCGTCACGGTCGAGGACAACGGGCGCGGTATCCCCGTCGAGATCCATCCCGAAGCGGGCATCAATACGCTAGAACTGGTCTTCACTAAGCTCCATGCCGGCGGCAAGTTCGACACCGGCGGCTACAAAGTCTCTGGGGGCTTGCACGGCGTCGGCGCTTCGGTGGTCAACGCGCTCTCGGAGTCTCTAGAGGTCGAGGTCCGGCGCAACGGCCGCCGCTATTATCAGAAGTTCTCGCGCGGCACGCCCGTCTGCGAGCTGAGAGAGACCGGCCTGGCCGAGGGCACCGGCACGACCGTGACCTTCTTGCCCGATCGCCAGATCTTCGGTGAGATCAAGTATGATTTTGCGCGGTTGTCGCATCGCTTGAAAGAATTGGCCTATCTCAATCCCGGGTTGACGATCTACCTGGACAATCGTGCTGCGGGGATCCAGCGCCGCTATCAGTTTGAAGGGGGCATCGCGGCGTATGTGAAGGAGCTGAACGAGGGCCGCACGCCCCTCCACCCAGACGTCATCTCGCTGCGCGACGAGTCCGAGTCGCTCTCCGTCGAAGTCGCCATGCAGTTCACCGACGATTACGACGAGAACATCCACAGCTTCGCTAATATCATCAACACCAAAGAGGGTGGCACGCACCTGCTGGGCTTTAAGACGGCCCTTACGCGCGTCTTTAACGAATACGGGCGCGAGAAGAAGATCATCACCCAAGACGCCGAGAATCTAGACGGGCGCGACGTGCGCGAGGGCTTAACGGCCATCGTCTCGGTCAAGTTACGCTACCCGCAGTTTGAGGGCCAGACCAAGACGAAGTTGGGCAATCCCGAGGTCCAAGAGCGCGTTGCCGATATCGTGCGTGAGCAGCTCTGGCTCTACTTCAACAACAACCCGGGAACCGCCAGGGTGCTCTTAGAGAAGGCGCTGCGCGCGCAAGAGGCGCGCTTGGCCGCGAAGAAGGCGCGCCAGCTGGTGCGGCGCAAAGGTCTGCTCGCCGGCACGGGGCTGCCGGGCAAGCTCGCCGATTGCGCCGAGAAAGACCCCGCCAAGTGCGAACTCTACATCGTCGAGGGCGACTCCGCCGGCGGCAGCGCCAAGCAGGGGCGCAACCGCGAGTTCCAAGCGATCTTGCCCCTGCGCGGCAAAGTCCTCAACGTCGAGAAGGCCGCGCTCAACAAGCTCTTAGACAACAAAGAACTCAACGCGCTGATCACGGCGTTGGGGACGGGCATCCGCGAGAGCTTCGATATCGAGCGCCTGCGCTATCACAAGATTATTCTCATGTGCGACGCCGATATCGACGGCGCGCACATCCGCACGCTGTTGCTCACATTTCTGTTTAGAAACTTAAAACAGTTGATCGAGCAGGGCTACGTCTATATTGCGCAGCCGCCGCTCTATCAAGTCAAGAAAGGGCGCCAGATTCACTATCTCTACTCCGATGAGGAGCTGAACGCCTGGCGCAGCGCCAATCCCGACGGCGGCTGGGAGGTGAAGCGCTACAAGGGCCTAGGCGAGATGAACCCCAGCGAGCTGTGGGAGACCACCATGAACCCCGAAAAGCGCATCTTGAAGCAAGTAACGATCAACGATGCTTTGGAAGCCGAGGAACTCTTCAAAGTGCTGATGGGCAGCGAGGTTGGCCCCCGCCGCGACTTCATCTTGGAGAACAGCGACCTGACTACCAACTTGGACATTTAAACTCTCTCACCGGGCAAGAGGGGGATGAAACTCTATGGCGCGCGCGGTTGGCGAACTCCAAAGAATCGTGCTCACCTACGAGGATTATCTGCGTCTGCCTAACGACGGCAAACGCTACGAGATCTTGGAGGGAGAGATCGTTGTGAGCCCATCACCGGTGACCAAGCATCAACGGATTTCAAGAAATCTCTTAGCGATCTTACACCATCACGTCGCTCAGCATAAGCTCGGTGAGGTGTTCAGTGCTCCTACAGACGTCGTCTTGTCGCGCACCAACGTCGTCCAGCCGGACTTGTTCTTCGTCTCCCACGCGCGCCAGAAGATCATCACCGAGAAGAACATCCAAGGGGCGCCCGATCTCGTCGTCGAGATTCTCTCGGATACCAGCGAAGAGCAAGACCGTGTCGCGAAAAAACAGATCTACGCACGTCACGGCGTCAAAGAGTATTGGCTCATTGATCCTGATAGAGAGACTCTAGAAGTCTACAAGCTCGATGCAAAAGCACGAGCCTTCAAACACGTTGCGACGTATCAGAGCGACGAGACAGTACGGTCGACGCTCTTGCCCAACTTGGAGATCACGCTCGCTGAGCTGTGGGAGTAGCTTCTTCGGTTTTCTTCTCTTGCACGCGCTTGACCATCTTCAGTCTAAAAATCTCTTCGCGCTCGAACTGTTCTAGCGTGTCTTCGATATAGCGCTTCTTAGCACGCAAGCGCGGGATAATATTCTCTTCGAGAGCGTTGATCTTGCTGTTTAAGCTGCGCATCTCGCGCCCGACGGTCTTGATGTTGTGTTCTAAATGCGCAATCGCCAGCATACGATCGAGAAGCCTCTCAGCAAGCTCGGCACAGCTTTCGATCCGGCCACTGGTGCTCACGGGGTTGTAGCCGCGCGAGAGGATATCGCGTTTGACGTCGGGGTGCTTGGCGTGAAAGATCTTCGTGCCCATGACGTTGTCCCGCGTGATCTCCAAAGAGATATCTTGGCTGGTCGCCAGCGCCAGCGAGCGAATCGTGACCAGCCCGTCGCGCGCCTGTGCCAGCGCTAAAAGATCCTTCAGATGCCTGATCTCGGCTAGGAGCGCCTCGCGCTTGCCCTTGTATTGGCGCACCATCCCCAAGAATCTGTTCAAGAGCGCTTCTTTTTTCTTCTCGAGGATCTGCTTGCCGCTCTGCGCGATGGCCAGCTCTTGGCGCGTGCGCAGCAGCTCGTCGCGCGTCGCTTTAATCGTCTCCATGGCGTCCTCCAAAACGGCGCTCACGCTGCTGATAAGCGATGATCGCTTTCAGCAATTCTTTCTTGTTGAAATCGGGCCAGTAGAGGGTCGTAGAATAGAACTCGGCGTAGGCCAACTGCCAGAGCAGGAAGTTGCTGAGCCTCATCTCGCCGCCGGTGCGAATCACCAAGTCGGGATCGGGCGTGCCGTTGGTGTAGAGAAAGTTATGAAAGTTCTCTTCGCAGATCGCATTGGGGTCGAGACGCCCCGCGGCGGCTTCGGCGGCCAGCTTGCGCGCAGCGTCTACGATCTCGGCCCGCCCGCCGTAGTTGAGCGCCACCGTGAATATCAGCCTTCTGTTGCCGCGAGTCTCCTCGACGATGCGCGCGATCTTCTCCCGAAGCGACTGGGGAACGCGCTCGTCCATGCGACCGATGACGCGCACCCGCACGCCCTTGCGGGCCAACTCTTCAAATTCTTCGTCTATGGCGCGCTCCAGCAGCTTCATCAGAAATTCGACCTCTTGAGCAGGTCGCCGCCAATTTTCTGTAGAGAACGCAAAGACCGTCAGATATTCTATCCCCAAGTCGCCGCAGGCTTCGAGCGTGCGGCGCAGGGCGTCCTTGCCCGCGCGATGCCCCTCTTGGACGCTCAGCCCCCGCGCCTTGGCCCACCTCCCGTTGCCGTCCATGATGATCGCGATGTGTCTGGGAATACGAGTCGGTTCCAGCTCGTCCAGCAGGGCCCGCTCGTCGTCGAGCAGGCTAACCGTTGACGCGTGCGACATAGCGTTCCAACGCCCCCTTGTAGTCCTCACGGGTTTCAATATAAGACGCGATCTTCTGTAGAAGTCGCGCGGCGCGCGTTCCAAACTCGCTCTCGATCTCGGCCAAACTGGCGCGCACGCGCGAGAAGTGCTCAGCGATCAGCTCTTGGGCGCGCCGGAGCGCACCCGTGCGCACGAACAACTCGCGCACGAAATCCAGCTCTCGATAAGCTTCTTCAGCGTTCTGCAAGAGAGAGTCCAAGCGCGCTCGCTCTCCAAGATGGCTCTGACGCCACGCCCACAGCAACAACGGCGTGCGCTTGGCTTCTATCAGATCAGAACCCTCGTCTTTGCCAATCTCCTCGCGACCTCCAAACATCCCCAAAATATCGTCTTGGATCTGAAACGCAATCCCCAAGGGGATGGCATATCGGCTCAGTAGCCGTAATTGCGCCTCGTTTGCGCCTCCTAGGGCCGCTCCGATCTGCAACGGCCCCTCGGTCGTGTAGCCGGCCGTCTTCAGCTCATAGACTTTTAGGATCTCTTCTTCCTGAAGATTCTCTAACGATCTCAAGCTCAAATCCACATCGAGCAGCTCGCCAACCGCGACGCGCACGATCACATCGCTGAACGTCTCGACGGCGCGGAGCTTCTGCTCCAGAGGAAAATCGGCGCTCAGCAGCATCTCGTAGGCCAGGGCCGACGAGATGTCCCCCATCAGCAGGGCCATCGCGATCCCGAAGTGCTCCCTCGCTCCCGCAAAGCGACTGCGATAGCGCTCCTGCCGAAAGTACTCCTCCCAAAGCAGGTGCATCGTCTGGCCTTGGCGGCGCTCTCGGCTGCGGTCAATGATGTCATCGTGTATCAGAAGACCCGTTTGCAACAGCTCAATCGCTACCGACGCTTTTAAGATTTCATCGGTCTCTGGGCCGTCGAGGCAGAGATACCCGCAACAGAAGATCAGAGGCCGGAGGCGCTTGCCGCCGCGCAGCGTAAACTCTTGCAGGCTGAAGGGATCACTCCCCGCCAGCGCACGCCGTGCCAAGGGCGGAAGCTGCGCGCGCCTGCGGGCATGCTCCTCCAGCGCGCGCTCCAACACGCGGTTGAACGCGCTCTGGAACTCCCGCACCACGTGATAGATCTCAACGTCGTCGCGGGTGAGCAGACCGACGATCTCTGATCTCACCAAGCACCTCGCATTTCTCTGATAATAGACAGAGAATCATCGCTGTCAAGCGCTTGTGTCTCGTGTGCATGGTCACGAAGGCGCGGCAGCGGCTTTCTTGGGGAGATATTGATCTATGTATTTGTCCTCGACGCGACGCAGCTCCGAGCGCGAGACCTCGCTCAGCAGCTCCCAGCCCAGATTCAAGCTCTCCTGGATCGTGCGCGGCTGCTCGCCCTGATTGATAAACTCGCGTTCGAAGCGCTCGGTGAATCGCAGGATCTGGCGCTCGGTTGTCCCCAGCCCCGCGCTGCCGATGATCGCCGTTAATTTTTCGATCTCCTTGCCTTGGGCGTAGAGCGCGTAGAGCTGGTCTTGCAATTGGCGATGGTCCTCGCGCGTCTTGCCCTTGCCGATCCCCAGGTTCATCAGCCGAGACAGGCTCGGCAGCGGGTTGATCGGCGGGTAGATCCCGCGGCGATCTAAATCGCGACTGAGAATGATCTGGCCCTCGGTGATGTAGCCCGTCAGGTCAATGACGGGATGGGTAATATCGTCGTTGGGCATGGTGACGATGGGCAGTTGGGTGACGGAGCCTTTCTGGCCCTTGATGATCCCGGCGCGTTCGTAGTTGGTCGCTAAATCTGTATAGAGATAGCCCGGATATCCCCGGCGCCCCGGAATCTCTTCACGGGCTGAGCTGATCTCGCGCAGCGCGTTGGCGTAATTGAGCATATCCGTCAAGATGACCAAGACGTCGCGGCCCTTGTCGAACGCGAAATACTCGGCAGTTGTCAGCGCGAGTCTGGGGGTTAGGATGCGCTCAATCGTGGGGTCATCGGCGAGATTGAGAAAGAGCACGGAGTTCGCAAGCGCTCCGGAGTCTTGGAACTCTTTGTAGAAATAGCTATACTCTCTAGAAGTGATGCCCATGCCGGCGAAGACGACGATCAGCTCTTCTTTCGACTGACGGATGACTTGGCGGGCGATCTGCACGGCGACGCGGTTGGCGGGCAAGCCCGCGCCGGTGAAGATGGGGAGCTTCTGGCCCTTGACGAGCGTGTTCATCAAATCAATCGCGGAGATGCCGGTCTCGATGAATTCGAAGGGCTGTTGGCGGCAGACGGGGTTGAGGGGGCTGCCGGTGATGGGGCGTTCGGTTTCGGGCAGGACGTCGCCGAGGCCGTCGCGGGGGTTGCCAGAGCCGTCGAAGACCCTTCCCAGCATATCTTCGGAAAGCCCCAGCTTGACGACGTCGCCGCTGAAGAAGACCGCTGTGCCCTTCTTGTCCAAGCCGTCGCTGCCCTCGAAGACCTGCACGACGACGAGATCTTCGCCGACTTCGAGGACCTGGCCGGACTTTCTATGGCCAGCGCTATCTACGAGCGTGACGCGCTCGCCGTAGCGCACGTCGGAGACGTTCTGCAAGAAGACCAACGGGCCTTTGATCTCGGTGATCGTCCGATGGGCCTTGGCGTAGAGGGGAGTGCTCATGCCACCACCTCCTTGGTCATGCTTGCAGCGCTCAGCTCCCGAATGAAGCCCGGGAAATAGCTCTCCGTCTGGTCGTTGGGCACGTAGCGCATCTTGCTCAATTGCTCCCATCCGGGAAGTTTGAGAATCTCTTCGTAGGGGATCTTGCCCAGCAAGCCCTGGCACGTCTTGTAGAACGCCAAGATCGCCTGCATCATATAATATTGTTTCTTCAGCGGGCAGTAGGCGTCCACTTCGTGAAACGCGTTCTGGCGCAGAAAGTCGTCGCGCACCGTGCGCGCGATGTCCAAGAGCAACTTGTCGGGTTCGCTCAGCGATTCGCGCCCCACCAGCTGAACGATCTTCTTCAGTTCGTCTTCTTTCTGCAAGATCTCTAGAAGCTCTTGGCGCATCTGGATAAAGTCCGGGCCGATCTCCCGCTTGTACCAATCTTGCAAGGCGTCCAGATAGAGCGAGTAGCTCGTCAACCAATTTATCGCAGGGAAGTGACGGCTGTACGCCAAGCGCGCATCCAGCCCCCAGAACGCCCCGGCGATGCGCAAAGAGTTCTGCGTGACTGGTTCAGAGAAGTCCCCACCCGGCGGCGAGACCGCACCGATCACCGTTACTGAGCCTTGACGCTTGTCGCTCCCCAGGCAGATGACGCGCCCGGCACGCTCGTAAAACTCAGCGATACGACTGGCCAAGTACGGCGGATAGCCTTCTTCGCCGGGCATCTCTTCGAGCCGCCCGGAGATCTCGCGCAGCGCTTCAGCCCATCGGGAGGTCGAGTCGGCCATCAGCGCCACGTCGTAGCCCATATCCCGATAGTACTCGGCAATCGTGATGCCCGTATAGATGCTCGTCTCGCGCGCCGCTACGGGCATATTGGACGTGTTGGCAATGAGCACGGTGCGGTTCATCAGGGGCTGTCCGGTGCGCGGGTCCTCCAGATGGGGAAATTCCGTCAAGACCTCGGTCATCTCGTTGCCGCGCTCGCCGCAACCAATATAGACGACGATATCAGCGTCGGACCATTTGGCCAACGCTTGCTGCGTGACGGTCTTCCCCGAACCGAAGGGGCCGGGGACGATCGCGCTGCCCCCTTTGGTCACAGGGAAGAAGACGTCAAAGATGCGCTGCCCCGTGATCAGGGGAACGCCCGCGGTGATCTTCTGCGCGATAGGGCGGGGCCGGCGGATCGGCCAGAGCTGTTTCATAAAGATCTTCTGCCCCGTGTCCAGCTCGGCGACCGGCTCCTCTACGGTGTAGTCGCCCTCTTTGATCTTGACGATCTTGCCCGCGACGCCCTCAGGAACCAGGATCTTGTGCCGAATCGCGGGAGTCTCCTGCACCCAGCCGATGACATCCCCGTGCGCCACGGGTTCCCCGACCTTGACCGTGGGCACGAAGTGCCATCTCTTGCCCCGATGGAGCGGGTCGCCGCTGGCGCCGCGCGCGATGAACGCTCCCGTCTGATCGCGAATCACCTCAAGCGGGCGTTGAATCCCATCGTAGATCATCCCCAGCAGTCCCGGCCCCAGCTCGGCCAAGAAGGGCTTCCCATCGCTCTTGACCGGCTCGCCGACCCTCAAGCCGTCGGTCTCTTCGTAGACTTGAATCGAGATCTGATCGCCCTTGACTTCGATCACTTCGCCGACAAGCCCCAGCTCCCCAACTCTTACTAAGTCTCTAATCTTGATGCCCTCCATGCCTCGCGCATTCACCACCGGCCCGGAGATGCGAGAGATCTTCCCTATGATCATGATTCACTCTCCTTCAATGTAGATCTTTTGTCCCAGATAACGGCGAGTCAATTCGTCGATATACGTCTCTTCGCGCGCGACTTCTTCCGCAGGAAACGAAGCAATCATCGGCAGATCGCTCCCGCCCAACGCGCGCTCGAATTCTTCCATGTAGCGCTCGTCTACCAAGACCAACCCCACATCTGGAAAAGCCCTGATCTGCTCGACGATCTTCGCGATCTGGGAGCGCTCGGAGATCTCAAAGACGCGCAGGCCCGCCAAGCGAAAGGCGTCTGCCAGGTCCCTAGGCGCTACGATCACGGGCTTCATCGCAAAACCTCCAACGGGATGAGATTCGCTTCGATCTGGGCGCGCGCCGTCCGACGCGCCAGCCCCATCGCGATGACTCGTAAGTTGGTCATCTCCGCCCTCTTGCGCCACAGATACGCAATCGTCATACGAATATTAAAAAAGTCTTGCTTGTCCAGACGGCTGTGCTCCCGATAGAGATAGTTCTCCAAGTGCTCTTGGATCTGAGCGACGGAGGCGTTTTCGTTGAGAGTCTGGAGAACGCGATGGTATTCGGTGCGCTGGAGCTTCTTCAGCAGAGCGCGCTTGTCTTCGGAGTCGAGCAGCTCGCGCACCAGATCGCGAGAGAGGTGCTCTCCTCCGTCTAAGATATAGCGATAGCGTTCGTCGGCGCGCACGCCGGCCTCCACCAAGCGCAGCGCGTAGATCAGATTGAGCAGATCGACTTCGGTACTCAGGACCCTTCGCACGATCTGAGCGTTTTCGTCGCGCAGCTCGTCGAGCACCTGGCGCGAGTGGGCAAAATAGAAAGCATCTATAGAATGCTCCAGCAGGGCTAGCTTGCCCGTGCGCTCGTACTCTGGGAAGACGTCGGCGAGGGGCTTGTAGTAGCGATGGCCAACGCTGAGCAGATAGTCGAGCGCCTCCCGAACGCTGGTGCGCCGGAGCAGCTCGTCGTAGAAGACCGTTCCGTAGAGGATCGTGGGGTAGAGGCCCTGCGCGATCTCGTCGGGGGGAAGGGCCGCGTGATAGCCGCGCAAGACCGTCTTGAGATTGAAGACCTCAAAGCGCTCCAAGAGCAATTCTATTAATAATTTCGGGCCTTCGGGAGCGATAGAGACCAATTTAGAGAAGGCGCGCTGGGCGTTGCGCAGCACCGTCTGTTCGATCAGTTCGTAGCCGGAGAACTCCACAGAAGCGCGCTGGAGTTCGGGGGCGTAGTCGGTCTCGGCGAGCGCGTGGATCAGCTCGTCGAGCGAGCGCAGCTCCAGCAGCGCGCTGAACTGGGCCGGCGTGAGTAGCCTGGCCAGCATCAGGCGCACGCGGGTATTGAGATATTCGTAGGACATAGGGTCAGTCGGGGCGCGAGCGGTCGAAGAGCATCTTGCTCAGCTCGGCCCGATAGAGCGTTCTCAGGCTGTTGAGACGGGTCTCCCAGCGGTTGTCCAAGACCAGATCGCCCCCAGCGGTGGTGGCCATCAGCCCGCCTTGGGTGGTGATCGGCTCGCCCAGCTTGTGAGGGGTGTTCTTGAGCAGCTCGGCCATGAGCTTCTGGTCTTCTGGGGCGACGCGAATGACCAAGGGGCCGGGGAGCGCTCGTTCGGCTTCGTGGAGCAGAAGCTCTAAGAATTTGCGATAGCGGGTTGCGTCGGCGCGCAGATGGGCCAGCTCGTGCGAGAGCTTCTCGAAGACCTCTTGAGCGAGAGCGCTCTTCGCTTTGAGATACTCGGCGCGGGCTTGGGCGCGAGCGCGGCTGAGGGCCGCACGGCGCTCTTGTTCTAATTGCGCTTCTAGCTCTTGGAGAGCGCGCTCGCGCTCTTGAGCGATCTCCCGCTCGGCCTGCGCCAAGATCTCTTGGGCGTGGCGCTCGGCTTCCCTTAAGATCTCTTGAACGTGGCGCTCGCCCTCCGACTCGATCTGCTTGAGCAGCTCCATAGATTCTCCGACCCTCACCCTGCCCCTCTCCCTAGAGGGCATAGGCCCTACAGCAAGAAGACCACCACGAAGCCGAAGACGACGAGCGTTTCGGGGATGGCCACGAAGATCAGGGCGCTCACGAAGTTCTCGCGGTTCTCGGCGACGGCCGCGACCGCTGCCGGGCCGATGCGCGATTGCGCCAAGGCCGTGGCAAACGCGCCACCGATAAACGCTAACGCCGCGGCAAACGACTTTAGCGCCCCCGCAAGCGCATCGCCCTGAAACTGCGGCAACTCCTGGGCCAATCCCACCAGACACGCACCGACCACGACCACGTTGAAGACCAAGACGGCTACAGCGAGTTTTTTCATCGTGCCTCCTTTTGCGCTTTAGATCTCAATCTCTTGGAACGGCTCATACTTGCGCCCCCCCAAGACCAAGAACTTCTGAAAGAACTCGACGTAGTGCAACCGCGCCGATTGAATCGTAGACTCAAAGAGCGCCAGCCCCAAGTTCGCCGAATGCGCGACGATCCCAATCATCACCGCCAAGAAGATGTTGTGCACCGCGTGTCCGGCTTCGTTGATCAACTCGGCGATCTTCAAGCCCACGATCCCAAAGCCCATCAGCCGCGCGTAAGAGATGATATTGCTGACATAGCCCACCAACTCTAAGATGCCCATCAAGCCCTCGCTCATCACCAAGAGGAGCATCGCTCCGGCCAAGAGCGCAAAGCTGGGCACGCGCAGCGCTTCGGGGAGCTGCCCCACAAAAACCCCCACCACCAGACCCAGCCCCAGCAAAGCCCCAATAGCCGCGAGCTTGGCCAGCGCGTGCTTGTTGTGTCTCTCCCGCAGCGCGTTGATCGCCCCTAAGAGAAAACCGAGCATAATCTGAGTCGCCCCCAACACGACGCAGAAGAGCAAGAGCATATCGGTCTCTTTGTCACGCGGGAAATGCGGGTATTTTAAGACAAACCCAAAAAGCTCGGCGAAGATCACCCCAAAGAAGATCGTCGAGATCGCGCAATGCGTGAGAATCTGAGCGATCTGCTGAACGATTGGAGAGTGCGCGAACTTGCGCTTGAGAACCTGTGCCAACAGCACCATGACCGCCCCATAGCCCATATCCCCCACGATGATCCCAAAGAAGAGCGGGAAGAAGAAGCTGACAAACGGCACCGGGTCGATCGTGCCGTACTTGGGGACGCCCATGAGCGAGACCAACAGCTCGTAGGGTCGGCTCCAGCGGTTGTTCTGGAGCGCGACGGGGATCTCTTCGGGGGGAGCGGGGGTGGGGTCGTGGCGCACGACGATGCCGGGGAACTCGCGCAGGAGCGTCTGCTCAAAGCGGGCGTACTCGTCTTGGGGAATCCAGCCCGAGATGACCAACGCATAGTCGGTGTAGCCGAAGCGCTCCAAGGCTTCGAGCTGAGCGAGTCGGTTCTCCAGCGCGACCCGCAGGGCGAGGACGCGCGGGCCCTGCTCATGACCTAGCTCTTGGAGCTCGTGTTCAAGCTCGCGCAGCCTGTGAGGGCCTTCGGTCAGATCGCGGTTGATCTGTGTAATGGCATCGGCGAGAGGCAGCGTCGCGGGGATGTGCGCGGGAAAGGCCAGCGGGCGCAGCCCCTTCGCTTCTAAATACGAACGCACCGCATCGGCGTACTCGTGCACCACGTGAACCAGCAAGACGACCCTCTCTGGCGGCAAGACGCGATAGGCCAGGGTACACTTCCCGGCGAGGCGCTCTTGGAGGGTCTGCTGGATCTCGTTGGGGCGCACGTGGCGCATCTCTCCCAGCCCGGCAATCCGCGTGTGATCTGGGCCCAGGGGGAGGGCCTGGAGCAGCTCTTCGAGGGCCTTGGTCAGCTCGCGCATCTGCTGGGCGGCCTGAATCCGCTCTTGCAGGTGGCGGCGCTCGACGACCAGGCGCCGCACGCGCTCTTCGAGAGCCTCGATCTCGGCTTGCGCGTGGGAGATCTCTTCAATCTTGATCTTGGTGGGCGGGCGACCCGCACCGGGCAGGAGATCGCTCAGGCCCTTGGCTTTGAGCAAGAGCTGTTCGAGCTTTTGGCGCTCGTGGGGGTTGTGCAGCCTGTGGAGGGTCTGATCGGGGGGGAGGGCCTCGATGTGCAGAACCCCCAACTGTTGCAAGCGCTGCACGAGCGCCTCTTGGCGCTGGCGAGTGGAGATGACGCAGAGTCGGGACATGGGGCGCTGCATAATTAGAGGGGGAGAAGCTCTCGGCGGAGCTTTTCTAGGAGTGGATCGGTGTGGGCACGCTGGAAGAGCTGCTGCGCGGCGACGCGCCCTTCTGCAAGGATGCGCTGGACTTCGGCCTCGATTTGCGCTTGGACTTCGGCGCGGCGGCGCTCGCACTCCCGCTGAAGGGCTTGATGCGCCTGAGCCTTGCGGTGCTCGGCCTGCTCTCGCGCGCGCTGCAGAATCTGTTGGGCCTCTTCCCGCGCCCTGTGCAGGCGCGCCGCGATCTCCTTCTCCTTCTCGCGGATCGCGATCAGCTCGGCGAAGCGCTCCTCGGGAGTGGGTTGTCGCTCTCGCGCCTTGATGTCGGCCATCGGGACCCTCTCATCTCCACGTCAACAGACAAAGATAACGGATTAGCGGATCGTGTCAATCCGTTAATCCGATGACTCTTTAGTGCTTTTGGACCGGTAGAGAGTATAGCAGAGCGCAGGGGGGCTTTCAACCGCTCTGCTTAGCGCAGCGCCCGCACGTGCGGCCAGCGCCACCAGACAAAGAGCGCAAAGCTCAGACAGATCAGAGCCCCCAGCGAGAGCGCCACCGGCGCGCCGAATCGCTCGGCCATCGCCCCCACCTGCAAGCTGCCAAAGGGCAGCATCCCCATGAACATTAACGTATATAAGCTGAGAATCCTTCCCCGCAGCTCCCCTGGCACGATCGTCTGCAAGAGCGTATTCGTCAGCGCGTTCTGGGTGATCAGCCCCCAGCCAAAGCCCACCAACGCGACGAGCGAGAGCGGGAAGACTTTAGACTGCGCGAAGACCAAGAGCATCACGGGGAAGACGAAGTTCCCCACCGTCAGCAGAAGGCCCTTGCGCTGGTAGTTCCCCAGCGACGCCAAGATCAGCGCGCCGGAGAGCGCGCCCACCCCCGCCGCGGCCATCAAGAACCCATAGCCCTGCGGGCCGACCTGGAGAATCTCGCCGGCGTAGAGGGGCATGAGCGTCACGTAGGAAAAACCGAAGACGCTGGAGACGCCCATGAGGCTGAGCAGCGCCAAGACGCGCTCGTCGCGGCGCGCGTAATCGAGTCCGGCCCACAGGCTCCGCCAGACCGACTCGTGATTAGTATTCTCGGAGTGCGGCTGGCGCTCCATGAGCAGCAAGCCCACGATGACCCCCAGATACGAGAGGGCGTTGAGCGCGAAGCAGACGCCGATGGCGATGCGCGTGGCGCTCTCGGAGGGGAGCGCGAACTGGGCTTGGATCCAGGCGCTGAGGGCGCCCAGGAGCGTCCCGGCGATGGCGGGGCCGACGATGCGCGTGCCGTTGAAGGCTGTCGAGTTGAGCGCGATCGCGTTCATCAAGTCTTCTTTGGAGACGAGTTCGTGGATGAGCGACTGGCGGGCGGGGGTATCGAGGGCGTTGATCGTGCCCAACAGAAACGCCAGCGCGATGACGTGCCAGACCTGGATGACGCCGGAGAGGGTGAGGGTGGCGAGGAGGGCGGCTTGCAGGAGCGAGGCGCTCTGGGTGAAGAGGACGAGTCTATGGCGGTCGAAGCGGTCGGCAGCGACGCCGCCTAAGAGGGTGAAGAGCAAGACGGGGAGGAACTGCGAGAAGCTGACGACGCCCAGGCTCAGGGCCGATTTTGTTAACAAGTAGACGAGCCAGCCTTGGGCGATGGACTGCATCCAGGTTCCGGTGAGGGAGATGAGTTGTCCGGTCCAGAAGAGCCGATAGTTGCGGTGGCGGAGGGCGCGGAAGGTTTTGGCGAGGCGCGCGCCGGCGAGGCCGGGGACTTGGACGCTGTTGGCGGGGACGACGGGGTCTGTTTTTTCTGGGGTTTTTGGCTCGATGGTTTGGCGATTCACGGGGGGATTATAACGTACTATTCTTCTGATTGCAATACCACACTAGTTCAATTAAAAGATCTTGATCCAAATGTCAAGAGGTCCCCGGTGAAACTTGTTTCAATACCACACTGGTTCAATTAAAAGC
>JANXAU010000020.1 GCA_025061735.1 Candidatus Bipolaricaulota bacterium | reverse complement strand
CCATCTCGTTGTTCTCTCCCCACTTCATGATCTGTCTCCTCCTTTATGAGTGCTTTAAGTTAGCAAGTAATTTAGCATAAGTTTTACGGATTGTCAATAGTTTAGAGCGAAATCGCGGCTGCGCGTATTTTTAACGAAGCTCCCGCCGGAAGAAGACCTCCCCCGTCACGTCGCGATACTCCAGCGTCAACCGCCCCGCCGCCGAGATCTTCAACTGCCCGAAGTTCCACCGATCTGCTGCTCCAAAGATGCGCGTGGGGTTGAGCGTGTTATCCAGAGGCGCGACGAAATACGTCAGCGCGCTGAGCGGCCCCGCCACAAATTCGTAGAAATCTACAGCCCCGTCTCGGTTCGGGTCATACTGGATCGCATCGGCCAAGTGCATATCCCCCGACAGCCAGACGACGTTGCGGATCTTGTTGTCCAAGATAAATTTCGTGATCTCTAGAAGCTCGCGCTCAAAGCCTGTAGGGCCTTCGGCGTTGGCCCAGCCGTCGCAGCGCGCCGGACAGGCCGTCGGGATAGAGAGCGTCACCGTCGAGACGATGAACTTCCACGTCGCGTCAGACTTTTGCAGGCTCTCTTTGAGCCAATTCAATTGATCTTTTCCCAGCATCGTCTTCTCCGGGCCGTCGGGGAGTCGGTTGTCGCTGCGGTATTGCCGGGTGTCGAGGATGAAGATCTCGGCGTGCTTGCCCCACCGAAACGCGCGGTAGAGTCTGTTCGGGTCTTGGGCGTTAGGGGCGATGGGGAAGTATTCTAGCAGAACTTGACGCCCGATGGCTAAGCGTTGCGGGTCTACGGTCGTCCCCGAAAAATCGTTAATCACTTCGTGGTCGTCCCAGATGACGTAGAAACTGGTTTGGGCACGGGCTTTCTGATAGGGCCGATCCGCGAACTGATACTTCTGCTTGGCGCGATACTCTTCTAGTGTATTAGCGATGAAGTCGCTGCCGGGGAGGTTGGGCGGACTGGGGCAGCGCTCGTCGTTGTAGGCCGTATCGCCCAAGAAGAGAAAGAAGTCGGGCTGGGCGTCGGCTAGGGCATTAAAGATGAAATACTCTGGACGGCGGCACTGGCCCTGTCCTCCCAGATCGGCGCTCCACGCGAGGGTGACGTCGGCGTTTTGTTGGGCTTCGGGGGCGGTTACGAACGTGCCGGTCACGGGGGCGCTCTGCTCGGCCCCTGAGACTTGCCGCACGCGATAGTAGTAGCGCGTGCCGGGCTTTAAGTCTCTCAGAAAGACCTTGGCCGTGTAGTCGGAACGCTCGCTGAGCAAAACCGGCGCGGCGCGTTGGAGATCGCTGAACCCTTCATCGGTGGCGTACTCGACGGTGAGCGACGAGTTGGCGATCTCGGCCCCGCGCGCCCAGATCACCGCGCTGGTCGCCGTCACGTCGCCGGAGGCGACCCCCAGCGCCAACGCCGGTCTCACGCTTTGACTGCGTCCCGCACCAGCACCCAAGAGCAAAAGACCCGCTACGATAAGAGCAATCCCGACTCTGGACTTCATAGGCGCACCTCCTAGGGCTTTGGGCCATTCTAGCGCTTTGTCTTTGGAGCGGTCAACTCGCGCCAGGCGCGCTCTAAGAACTCCCGATGGCGCTCTTCGTTCAGCCCGTTGAGGGCCGCAAAGCGGGGATCAAGCTTGGCTCGGAGGATCTCTTGAGGCACGGTCTTGCGCGCGCCCAGCCTCTTGGCGGTCTTCACCAACTGTTGATAGTACTCTCGCCTCAAAGTGAGCTTCTCGCGGTCGTAGGGCATCTCGTGGCCGGGGACGAATCGCTCAGCGTCTAAGCGTTCGATCTTCTCGCACAATTCGGCGAGCCGGGTGATCTTCCCTTCGGGGTTGGGGTAGAGCGCGTCGCTGAGAAAGAGAATCTTCTCTCTGGGAAGATGAACAACGATCGAGTCTCGGGTGTGTCCGCCGCCGGCGTAGAGCAGGCGCACGACGGTCTCCCCCACCGCAAGCTCTAGCTGCCCCGTGAACGTGATCTGCGGGAGGACCAAGCTCAGCCCTTCAAACTGCTCAAGGCGCAGCGTGGGCACCCTCTTCAGCACCCAACTTGATACCCAGCTCATCAGTCGTTCAGCGCTCCAGTCGTCGCGCAGGTTGGCGAGCATCTTGCGTTTGGTGAGCGCGTGGGCGATCACCGGGGCCTCAAAGATTTGATTGCCAAACGTGTGATCCCAATGGCGATGGGTGTTGATGAGATATTTGATCGGGCTGTCGGTGAGGGTGCGCAGGGCGTCGCGGGCGCGGCGGGCGTGATCGGGGGAGTTGCCGGCGTCAATCGCGATGACGCCCTCGCTCGTGAGCACAAACCCAATCGTCGGTTCGACGTACTTCCACTGGGGTGGGACGATCCAGACGCGCTCGCTCACTTGGAAGAGTTTTTTCATCCGGGGTTCGGACGCATCGGCGTTGGCGGGCTTCATAGATATTTCTTGAACTCTTCTTCAGATAGACCAATCTGTTTCAAGATAGCTCGATAGAGTCCCGTCTTTAGTTCCCGGCCGTGGATGGGCACGGTGGTCCATCTCCCGTCGGGATGGGCGTAGATAGCTTCGCTGCCCTTCTGGCGCTTGCGCATGAAGCCCAGCTTCTCCAAAGCTCGCTGCACTTCAGGGGAGCGCGGCGGCATAGTCTGGCTCTGGGATGGGCTGGCCGGTCTCTTTCAAATGCTCAATGACCAACTCCATCGCGTCGAGCACGTTCTGCAAGACTTCTTCATACGTTTCGCCTTCGGCAAAGCAACCGGGCAGGGAGGGAACCTCCGCCCAGAAACCGCCTTCAGCCGCCGGATAGATGACCACCCGATAGCGCAGAGATGCAACCGTGCTCATAACTCTCATCTCCCGACCATGATGATACTCTCATCGCATCAAGAGCGCTAGCACAGCTTTTTGCGCGTGCAGTCTATTTTCAGCTTCATCAAAGATGGCGCTCTGCGGCCCATGAGCGACATCATGCGTGATCTCTTCGTCATAATGCGCCGGCAGGCAGTGCATGACGATCGCCTCGGGCTTGGCGAGCTTTAAGAGTTCTCGATTGATCTGAAAATCTCTAAATCGCTTGCGACGCTCTTCGGCTTCGCGCTCTTGCCCCATGCTCGTCCACACGTCGGTGTAGAGAATATCGGCGTCTTTAGCTGCGATTTTGGGATCGTGCACGATCTCGACCTTGCCCAAGCGCTGCGCTTGCTCCAAGATCTTCGCGTTTGGCTCGTAGCCCGCCGGGCACGCGACGACGATCTCCATCCCCAGCTTCGGCCCCGCCTCCAACCAAGAGTTACAGACGTTGTTCCCATCGCCGATCCACGCCAGCTTCAAATTCTCAATTCGGCGCTTCTTCTCATAGACCGTCAACAAGTCGCCCAAGATTTGACACGGGTGCAGCAGATCCGAAAGCCCATTGATGACCGGCACGTCGGCGTATCTCGCTAGCTCTTCGACGATCTCATGTCCGAAGACCCGCGCCATGATCGCGTCGCAGTAGCGCGACAAGACCTTGGCGATGTCTTCGGTCGTCTCGCGCTGGCCGAGCTTAATATCGTCGGGGCTGAGATAGATCGCGTGCCCCCCTAATTGCGTCATCCCGACTTCAAACGAGACGCGCGTTCTCAGTGAGGGCTTCTGAAAGATCATCGCCAGCGTCTTGCCCTCTAGCATTCTATGCGCGATCCCCGCGCGCAGCTCGCGCTTGAGCTGCAGAGCGGTCTCTAAAATCTCCCATAGGTCTTGGGCAGAATAGTGCTCAAACGAGATCAAGTCTTTATGGTGCATGGAGCGCACCTCCTCTGTGACTTCTTCAAGCATCATACAGAATTTTAGAAAAAATCGCCAAGTTGACTTTTTCCCGCGTGTGATTTAGAGTGAAAGCCGAGAAGGAGGCGAGCCATGAAAGTCTATCTCAACGGCCAGTTCGTCCCCGAAGAAGAAGCCAAAGTGAGCGTCTTCGATCACGGCCTGCTCTACGGCGACGGCGTCTTTGAGGGCATCCGCGCCTACGACGGCTATGTCTTCAAGCTCGACCGGCACCTGGATCGTCTGTACGACAGCGCCAAGGCCATTTCGCTCGACATACCGCTCTCAAAGAGCGAAATGACCCAAGCGATTTTAGAAACTTTGAGAGTGAACAAATTGCGCAGTGCGTATATTCGTCCCGTGGTGACGCGCGGGCCGGGGGATTTGGGCATAGACCCGCGTCGGTGTTTCGGAAAGCCCTCGGTGATTATCATCGTCAAAGAGTGGAAGTCGCTCTACGGCGAGGAGATCAGCAAGCGCGGCCTCAAGGCGATCGTCGCGAGCACCCGCGCGCGCCCGCCGGATACCCTCTCGCCCAGCATCAAATCGCTCAATTATCTCAATAATATTATGGCCCGCATCGAAGCCAATCACGCTGGTGCCGACGAAGCGATCATGCTCGACACGCACGGCTTTGTCGCTGAAGGGACCGCCGACAACATTTTCATCGTCAAGCGTGGGCAGCTTCTGACGCCACCGACGGTCGCGTGCCTGCCGGGGATCACCCGCGAGACGGTGATCGAGCTGGCCCAGCAAGAGAAGATCCCCGTTCGCGAAGAGTTCTTCACGCTCTCGGCTCTCTACAGCGCCGATGAGTGCTTTGTTACTGGGACGGCCGCCGAGATCGCGCCGATTATCGAGATTGACCATCGTCCGGTTGGGACGGGGGCGCCTGGCCCGATCACCCAAAAGCTCATTCAGAGATTCCGAGCGATCACGGGCATCCCGCAGACGGGCACGCCTATTTATGAGTAGGAGAGAGTTATGAAAGTGAAGCTTGGAGAATCCGGTCAGATCAAGCTGCCTAGCAAAGTGCGCCAAGCGTTGCGCTTGAAGAGCGGCGATGCGCTGGAGATACACGTGATTGACGGGCACATTCTCATGCGCCCAGTGCGCGATCCCGATCAAGCGTGGTTCTGGACGCCAGAATGGCAAGCAAAAGAGCGCCAGGCCGATGAAGATTTCAAAGCTGGGCGCTTCAAGAGCTTTACCAATGTTGAAGATCTCATTGCGGACTTACGGGCGCGCCGCCGCTCACGCCAGTGATGTTTAGCCGGGTGGAGCGCTCAGATTCATTCGTGAGGGATTATCTCCGACTACCGCTCCAGCTCCAAGGGCGCGTAGAAAAGGCTATTCGGTTGCTTGTCCACGATCTCCAGCATCCATCGCTCCGCACCAAAAAAGATTCAAGGGACAGAGAGCATCTGGGAGGCTCGCGTAACTCGACAGTATCGTCTCACCTTTGAAATTCGTCCTGACCGTGTACTCCGGTTGCGTCGCGTCGGAACCCATGATATTCTAAAAAACCCGTGAGGTGCTTGTATGACCGTTCGCGTTCGCTTTGCCCCAAGCCCCACCGGAGAGCTGCACGTCGGTGGAGCGCGCACCGCGCTCTTCAATTGGCTCTTCGCCCGCAAGCACGGGGGCGTCTTCATCATCAGATTTGAGGACACCGACATCGAGCGCAATCGCCCAGAGTTGATCGAGCCGATCTTGGAGAGTCTCCGTTGGCTGGGCTTGCTCTGGGACGAGGGGCCGTACTTCCAGAGCCAGCGCTTCGCGCTCTATCGCGAGTGGGCCGAGAGACTTCTCAGAGAGAACAAAGCTTACAGGTGCTACTGCACGCCCGAAGAGTTAGAAGCCAAGCGCAAGGCCGCGTTGGCCGCCAAGCTGAAACCCAAATACGACGGGCGCTGTCGCAGTCTGACAGCCCAAGAAGAGCAAGAGTTTCTGCGCTCAGGACGCCAACCCGCTCTGCGCATAAAAATTCCCCAATCGGGCACGATCACCGTCGAGGACGCGATCCGCGGCAAGGTCGAGTTCGATTTCTCTGAACTCGATGATTTTATTATCTTGCGCTCCGACGGACGCCCCACGTATAACTTCGCCGTCGTCGTGGACGACATCACGATGGGGATCACCCATGTTATTCGGGCCGATGAGCACCTCAACAATACGCCAAAACAGATCTTGATCTATCAAGCGTTTGGGCAGCCGGTGCCGGTCTTTGCGCACGTGCCGATGGTCTTGGCTAAAGACAGAAGCAAGCTGTCGAAGCGTCACGGGGCGACGGCGGTCTTTGAGTTTCGCGACCGCGGCGTGTTGCCCGAAGCGTTGGTGAATTACTTGGCGCGACTGGGCTGGGCGCACGGCGATCAAGAGATTTTTAGCAGAGAAGAGCTGATCGCGAATTTTTCGCTCGATGCGGTGCATCCGTCGGCGGCGATCTTCGACGAAGAGAAGCTCTTCTGGCTCAATCAGCACTATCTCAAGACGGGCGATCCGAAGCGTTTAGGCGAGCTTGTGCGCTCGTTCTTGGTCAAGCTCAACATCGTGAGCGACGCTGAAGCCCAAGCCGTGCCGAGCGAGAAGCTGACCCAGATGGTCGTGCTCTTTCGCGAGCGGGCCAAGACGCTTTCGGAGTTAGCCGAGCCGGCGCGCTATCTGCTCACGGATCATTTCACTTACGACCCAGAGGCTGTGCAGAAGTTTCTCACGCCTGACAAGATCGCGCTGCTTCAGGGGCTTGCAGAGGCGCTTGCGGTTGTGGAGCCGTTCACGGCTTCTGAGCTAGAGAGAGCCACGCGGGCGTATCTAGAGTCTCAGGGCAGGGCGCTCAAGGAGATCGCGCAGGCGTGTCGGGTGGCGTTGACGGGGCGCACGACCGGAGCGGGGCTGTTTGAGACGATGGAGCTGATGGGCAAAGACCGAGTGATCGCGCGGCTGCGGCGGGCGAAGGATTTAGATTTTTTTCTAAGCTCAGAGCGATCCCACCCCTGATAAGAGCAGCAAGGTCATGTTGGAGGGATATGAGACGCCCATAGAACGAGCCTTCAAGCTCGTGGTGAAGCTTTCTATGGGGCTTGGTCTTCTATTGCCTTGGCGATCCAAGGCTGGTATGATAGTGCCGTTGACGAGGAGGTAGGAACCATGCGCGAGGTCAAGACGATCTGCCCCTACTGCGGCGTCGGCTGCGGCTTGATCTTACAAACAGAGAACGGTACACTTCTAGGCACCAAGCCCGATAAAGACCACCCCGTCAGCAAGGGCACGCTCTGCCCCAAAGGGGCCACCGCTCACGAGTTCGTCCAACACCCCGACAGGCTCAAACACCCGCTCCTGCGCAAGAACGGAAGACTCGTCGAAGTCAGTTGGGACGAAGCCTATGACTATATCGTGCGCGAGATCAGACGCTTGCAGAGCGCTTACGGCTACGACTCCCTCGCATTGATCAGCTCGACGCGCGCGACGGTCGAGGAGAACTATCTCGCCCAAAAGTTCGCGCGCGCTGTCCTGCGCACCAACAACGTAGACCAGTGCCAACGCATCTGCCACTCGGCGACCGTCACGGGGTTGAGCACCGTCTTGGGCACCGGCGCGATGTCAAACTCGATCTCCGAGTTTCTTGAGCCGGGCCCCAAAGTCTTAATGATCATCGGGGCCAATCCCGCCAGCTCGCATCCCATTATTTGGTCGGTCTGGATGAAGCCGGCGCTGCGCAACGGGACGAAACTGATCGTCATAGACCCGCGCAAGACCGAGGTGGTCAAAGAGGCCGAACGCATGGGCGTCCCGGTGCTGCACCTGCCCTTGCGGCCGGGCACGGAAGTGGCGCTCTTCAACGCGATGGCCCATCACATCATCGCCAACAACCTTCACGACGAAACATTCATCGCCGAGCGCTGCGAGAACTTCGAGCGCTTTCGCGAGGTCGTCTGCGAGTACGCTCCGGAGAAGGTCGCCGCGATCTGTGGGGTCTCGGCCGAGAAGATCAAAGAGGCGGCCGAGCTGTACGCGCGTGCCAAGCCCGCCAGCATCGCCTATGGGATCGGCGTGACGGAGCACAGAAACGGCGTGGGCAACGTGATGGCGCTGGCGAACCTAGCAATGATCACCGGGAATATGGGGGTGAAGAGCGGAGGCCTGAACGCGCTGCGCGGCCAGAACGACGTGCAGGGCGCAACCGACATGGTGCGCCCAGAGAGCCTCCCCGGCTATCAGAAATGGACCGACGCCGAGGCCGTCCAGAAGTTCGAGAGCGCGTGGGGCGTCAAGCTCCCCATCCCGACGGCCGATAAGTTGGTCTTCTGCTCGCTGATGTGGGATCGCGCTCTCAAGGGCGAACTCAAAGGGCTGTACTGCATCGGAGAGGACGTGGCGCTCACCGAAGGGAACATCAAGAAAGTCGAGCGCGCGCTGCGCTCTCTAGAACTCTTGATTGTTCAAGATATCTTCATGACCAAGACGGCCGAGTTCGCGCACGTCGTTCTGCCTGCAGCAAGCTTCGCCGAGAAAGACGGGACGTTTGTCAACAGCGAGCGTCGCGTGCAGTTGGTGCGCAAAGCGATAGACCCCGTGGGGCAGAGCAAGCCCGATTGGGTGATTCTCTGTGAATTAGCGCAACGCTTGGGATACCCAATGCGCTATAACAGCCCCGAAGAGATCTTTGAAGAGATTCGAAGGCTCGTGCCCATCTACGCGGGGATGACCTATAAGCGTCTAGAAGAGCACAACGGCTTGCAGTGGCCCTGTCCGAGCGAGGACCATCCGGGGACGCCGACGCTGCACGTGGGGCAGTTCAGTCGAGGGAAGGGCAAGCTGATGGGCGTGCGCTACGAGCCGCCCGCCGAAGAACCCGACGAGCAGTACCCGTTCGTCCTGACGACCGGGCGCAGCTTTATGCAGTACAACGCCGGGACGATGTCGCGCCGGACGAAGGCGGGGAAGGCCGAGCCTGAAAATTACGTGCAGATCAACAAGAGCGATGCAGAGCGCTTGGGCATCTCCGACGGATCTCGAGTCAAGGTGGTGACGCGGCGGGGCGAGCTGACCGTCAAAGCGAAGATCGCCGAGATCGCGCCGGGAGTGATCTGGATGCCCATGCACTACGCCGAGAGCCCGACGAATCTTTTGACCAACGATGCGATTGATCCCGTCTGCGGGATTACCGAAGTCAAGGCGTGTGCCGCGCGAGTGGAGCGTCTTTAGGCCCTCGCCCCTGATCCCCTCTCCCGTCTGTGAAAGACGGGAGAGGGGAGTCCCTACTCGCTATTTGCGTTTTCTCTCTCCCTCTGCCAAAATCAAAGTGCCATGCTCGACCGCGTGCAGCAAACTATTGAGCGCTATCACATGCTCCAACGCGGCGACCGCGTGCTGGTTGCCGTCTCGGGAGGCGTAGATTCTGTCGTTCTATTGAAGGTGCTCACCGAGCTGAAAGAGTATCAGCTCTCTTTGGGCGTGGCCCACTTCGATCACGCGATCCGAGCCGATTCTGCGCGCGATGCAGAGTTTGTGCAAGAGTTGGCTGAATCTCTCCAGTTGGCTTATTACACCGAACGCGCCGATGTGCCCGCTTACGCGCGTGCGCAGAGGCTCTCGCTCGAAGAGGCCGCCCGCGCGCTGCGCTCTCAGTTTCTAGAAAAGACAGCCAAAACTCATAAATTCAGAAAGATCGCGCTGGGGCATCATCTGAACGACCAAGCCGAGACGCTCTTAATGAGACTGCTGCGCGGCTCTGGGGTGGACGGGCTGGCGGGCATCCCGCCGGTGCGCGTGATCTCGCGCTCTCTGGCCTACGTGCGCCCGCTGATCGAGTGCAGGCGCGCAGAGATCGAGTCGTTCGCGCGAGATCACCACTTAAGATGGCGCGAAGACCCCACCAATCGAGATACAAGCCTTGTGCGCAACCGCATTCGGCACGAGCTGATCCCGCTCTTGGAGCGCGAGTATAACCCCAATCTCGTCGAGACGCTGGGGCGCACGGCTCACGTACTCGCGCAAGCCGCAAACTGTTTGGAGAAGATCGCCGACGCTGAACTGCTCGCTCTGATTGCCGATGCCCAGCGCGACGAGCTGAAGCTCCATCTGAAGGGTTTTCGGGAGCGCCCGGAATGTCTGCGCGCGCTCATCTTGCGCCGCGCCATCGAGCGCGTCAGGAATCTGCGAGACATAGAGTCTGCTCACATAGAGAATCTGCTCGCGTGGCTAGAGCGAGATGGCACGGGAGAGCAGCATCTGCCCGGAGGGCTGAGACTCCTGCGTCGTCATCACAGGCTGATCATCACGACAAAACTTAGAAAACCGTCTCGGCCCTTTGAGTATGCGCTGGCCCTCCCCGGCGAGACCGTGCTCCCGGAGATCGGATGGCGCTTCTGTACGGCCCTCACCCCCAGCCCCTCTCCCGTAGGTGAGCTACGGGAGAGGGGCGCCGCAGGCGGGGTGAGGGCCACCCTCGACGCGGACAAGATTCACGGGGATCTTGTGGTGCGCAGCCGCCGCCCCGGCGACCGCATCCGACTCCAAACGGGCACCAAGAAACTCCAAGATCTCTTCGTAGATCGGAAGATCCCGCGCGAGGAGCGCGATGCCCTCCCCTTGATTTGCGACGCCCATTCGGTAATATGGATCGTGGGGTGGAACGTCAACGAAGAGTATCGCGTCACTCCCCAGACGAAGCGAATTCTCGCTATCTTGGCAGAGCCTATGGAGGGTACAGGCGCATGACCATAGTAGGGACGATCATAGCGTTTATCGTGACGATTGCGTTTTTGGTGGTGATTCACGAGTGGGGGCACTTCTTCGCGGCGCGGCGCTTTGGCGTCTGGGTGCACCAGTTTGCGATTGGCATGGGACCGGCGATCTGGAAGCGTAAGCGCGGCGAGACCGAGTATTCGTTTCGTCTCTTGCCCATCGGCGGATACGTCCGGATGGCCGGGGAGGACCGCGAGGGCGAAGAGGACAGGGCCGTGCCCCCAGAGCGGCTCTTCACGGCCAAGCCCGCGTGGCAGCGCATGATCATCGTGCTAGCAGGGCCAGTAGCGAATATCATCGCAGCGGTTGTGATTATGATCGCTGTGGTGTCGATCTTTGGGTTGCCTTATTTGGAGGTCGCGGGGTTTGTCAACATCGCGCCCGACCGTCCCAGCCCCGCGGAGGGGCGCTTGCAGATCGGCGACAAGATCGAGCGCGTTCAGAATGAGACGATTTACTCGATTGCCCAACTGCAACGAGTGATTCGCGCTGCAGGAGCCACTCCCATCGAGATCGAGGTGCGTCGCGGCGCTGAACTGATAAGGGTGACCGTCACGCCGGCCTGGTCGGATCGCGATGGGCGTTATATCATCGGGGTCAATTTCGCGCCCTTCTCCACGACGAATAGGATCGCTGAGCTGAAGCCCGAGGCGTTTCTCGCGCGTCAGGGCTTACAAACGGGGGATCGTATCTTGAGCATCAATGGGGTTTCTGTGCAGAGCTTCTGGCAGATTCGAGATCTCTTGCTCAAGAGCGAGCGTGCGGTGCTGACGATTGAGCGCGGGGGCCAGACGCTGACGCTGCCTCCGATTCTGTTGGCGGGGCGGACGGAACGAGAGATCTTCGATGGGATAACACCGGAAGTATGGCAACGGCGGCCCAATCTCTTCGAAGCGATAGCGCTGGGAGTGCAGCGCTCGTGGGATTCGGTCGTAGCGCTCTATAATGCCGTGCGCGATATCTTCGCGCAGCGCTTATCTCCCAGAGACGCGTTGAGCGGGCCGGTGGGGATCGCGGGCATTTTGGGGCAGGCGTTGCAGTTTGGCTGGGTGACGTTCTTCTCGCTGGTGGCGCTCTTGAGCTTGAACTTGGGGCTTTTCAATCTCTTGCCGATTCCGGCGCTCGATGGCAGTCGGATTGTCTTTCTCTTGATCGAGATGATTCGTCGCAAGCCGATCCCGCCGGAGCGCGAGGGCTTGGTGCACTATATCGGCTTTATCGTGCTCATGGGCCTGATTGTGTTAATCACTTATAACGACATCATGAGGCTCTTTGGGCGCTGAGCAAAGCAGTAGCCCAGACGGCAATCCCCTCTGCCCGCCCGATGGCCCCCATGCCCTCGGCGGTCGTCGCTTTAATATTGATCTGTGAGACTCCAATCCCCAGAGCCTCTGCGATCTTGCTTCTCATCTCGGCGATATAGGGCGCTAACTTGGGCCTCTCGGCGATGATCGTCGCGTCGAGGTTCTCGATCTGAAAGCCCGCCGATGCGATCTTCTGCTTCGTCTCGGCGAGCAAGAGCAAGCTCGAGATGTTTTTGTAGCGGGGATCGGAGTCGGGAAAGTGTTGTCCGATGTCGCCGAGAGCCGCAGCCCCTAGGAGCGCATCGCAGATGGCGTGCAGCAGGACATCGGCGTCGGAGTGGCCGGCCAGCCCGCGCTCGTGAGGGATCTCCACGCCGCCCAAGATGAGCTTGCGATTGATCGCAAATCTGTGAAAGTCAATGCCAATGCCGATGCGCATGTTCTTCATAGATCATAAGCAGCTTAGGCCGAAGCTGCAAACCGACCCCTCTGTCCCCTGCGCGACGGACAGAGCTGATTGCTCTCTCCCTCGGTTTTGCTTATGCTCCAACGCGCTATGGCTCTTGCAATATCTCTGTTCGTCGTCTTTCTACTCAATCTCTTACTGACTCGCTTATGGATCTCGCTGCAAGAGCGCCAGAAGCGCGGCCAGCCCATACGCGACTACGGCCCGGAGCTCCATACCCACAAGAAGGGCATCCCCACCGCAGGAGGCGTCCCGTTTCTCCTGGTCGCGCTTGTGGGGTGGGGGGCGTGGACGAGCGCTTCTAATCAGTGGGACGCTGACGCGCTCTTCGTCGCGGGAGCGACCTTGGGATTCGCGCTGATCGGAATGCTCGATGACGCCTTAAAAGTCTTTCAGCAGCACGCGCGCGGCCTGCCGGTGCGCTACAAGCTGCTCTTCCAAATGATCCTGTCGGCGCTCTTGGGTTGGTGGACATGGGGTCAACTGCCATCGCTCCAAGTGCCGTTCTGGGACTCCGCGATCGCGCTCTCCCCTGCGCTCGCGACGATCTTTCTAGCGTTGGTCTTCATCAGCACGGTGAACGCCTTCAACGAGACCGACGGGCTGGACGGACTCCTGGGGGGAGTGACGCTGATCGCGCTGGGCGCTTATGGCGTGATTCTCTGGCTTCAGAACGAGTCAGCGCTCTTGAGTATGGTCTTCATAGCGATAGCGGCGCTCTTGGGATTTCTGTGGTGGAACGTCCATCCCGCGCGGGTCATCATGGGAGACACGGGGTCGTTCGCGCTGGGAGGACTCGTAGGAGCGCTGGCCCTGAGCACCGGGACGGCGCTCTTGCTCCCTCTGATCGCGCTCATCCCCGTCGTAGAAGCGCTCTCGGTGCTCCTTCAAGTCGCAAGCTTCAAGGTGCTGAAGAAGCGCGTCTTCAAGATCGCTCCGCTGCATCATCACTTTGAGCGCGCCAAGGGCGTAGATTATCCCTTCTATCTCCCCAATCAAGAGTGGCCGGAGGCGCTCATCACGCTGAGATTTTGGATCATCTCAGCAATGGGGGCGCTCATCGGGTTGCTGATCTATCGCTCATAAGGCCCTCATCTCCCGTCGGCACCGACAGGAGAGGGGCGCTGCTCCCCTCTTTGACTAGAGAGCCGGTCTTCCCTAAACTTATAGCTTAAGGAGGCAGGGGAATGAAGCTAGCTAAGCTGAAAGCGAAATATATCATAGATGAGAAGGGCAAGAAGACCGCTGTCGTGTTGCCCATAGAGGGCTACCAAGAGCTTTTAGAAGACCTACACGATCTGGCGATCATTGCGGAACGGCGCGACGAGCCGGTGATCTCCTTAGAGGAACTGAAGCGCAGGCTCAAGCAGAATGGGCTTATATGAAGTCTTTTGGAAGACCTCGGCTGAGCGAGATTTGCGCCATCTCGATCCCCAGCATATCCCCCGCATCTTAGCAGCTGTAGAAGCCTTGGGAGATAGCGCGCCATCGCAAACTTTGTGGCTCTGAACGGAGCTATCGGATTCGAGTTGGGGAGTACAGGGTGATCTATCGGGTGGACGTTCGCGCGAAAACCGTGACAGTTTATCATGTTCGTCATCGTCGTGAGGCGTATCGGAGATAAGAGTGAAGGGGGCCGAGCGCGTTGTGCGCCCGGCCCTTCTGTTGTGGCCCTCACCCCCGACCCCTCCCCGACACGGAGAGCCAGACTTCGTCTGGACTGTCTATCGTGCCGCCTTTGGCGGCACGGCGAACGGTGCAGGCGAAGCCTGCCCTTCCCGCGTCGGGAAGGGGGGGCAGGGGGTTAGGTCTTCAGCGTTACACCGTTCCGGTGTGGCAGCCGCGGTTGTTCGCGGGGTTGAGCTTCTCCGGAATTTTCTATCGTGTTTCGCACGCTAGGATAAAACTCCAAAAGAGCCACACGCATACTGTTGGTCTCCTAAGGCCTGCAATAGACCCTACCGTGCTCAATCGCCCCGCTCCTGTTCTAGGATCTGTAACCTCAA
The DNA here is from genome assembly GCA_025061735.1 of Candidatus Bipolaricaulota bacterium. Classification (GTDB taxonomy): domain Bacteria; phylum Bipolaricaulota; class Bipolaricaulia; order RBG-16-55-9; family DRXL01; genus SKYB132. The sequence goes on along the minus strand of JANXAU010000020.1, from coordinate 1,170 downwards.
GCCTCCCTTCGCCTTGGAATACCACTTGCCCAGCAAGGTTTGTCCATTCTTCTCTGTAGACATCCCCAGTTTGAGCAGGCATGGTACGTCCGCTTACACGTGTGATGTATCTGAGCATCATTCCGTTACCGACCAAGAAGGCCCCCACCAATACTCTCTCTCCGGGAGAGAGAAAGTACAGCGAGGGTCGGCCACCGTCTCTTTTGGTTATCACCACGGGGATATAAACACCTCTTCCTAGACCGCGAATATCTGAGAAGTCTATAGGGGTTGCTGCGTGGAAATTCAGCAGGCGAGCAGGAGCATCAAGTTTCTGAGTTGCTTCATCTAACTGGTCTGGGTGAGTAAGGCCTAAAGCAGCTAATTTCTCTGCCAGCGGTGGGGTTGGAGGCAGGGCTATAAGAGCTGCTACGTCAATTTGTCTAGGCTCCTGTCCATATCCGATCCCGATCGCGAGCGCCAGAATTAACCCCAGCGCTCCCCAACTCCGGGCTGACTTCAGCCAGCCAGCTTGCTTCGTGATGAACACCATGGAAATCACCCTCCTGGTGATAAGATTGAGTAAGTGAAACGACTTGGTGAAGCCTGTCATCCGATGGCGCAGCATCGTAGGTCACGCTCCTTTCTGTCAGATTTGCGTCGCTGCGTCTGCTGACCCGTCCGATGGCCTAAAGACGACTCCGTCCGCAGCGAGAAGCGAAGGAGGAGGCCCTCCCCCCCGCTGTGGAGAGGGGGGGGAAGGGCCTCCCGTCGTCCACGCGCTTAGCGACACACCGCGACTCGCAGCACTCTGTTGTTTCTCGTGTTGCTCTCCTTCGTGTCCAGGCTCTCCACCTCGGCCTCAAACTCATACGTCCCAGGGCTCATGCGGGTCAAGATCTCCGGCGGGGACGAAACGCTGCTGCCGCCGGTCATCCCGTAGCGATACAGGTTGGGCTTGGAGTTGTTCCAATTTCTCGCCTTCGCCTTCTCCTTCAATGCCACGCCGCCCGCGCTGCCCTTGCCGGCGTTGCGCACCGTTGTCAGCACGGTGAAGTCGCAATAGACCTGCTCGCGCTCGGTGTAGCGCCGCACGACCACGGTGAGGCTCACATCCAAGTCCGGCCCGTTCACCTGCTCGACCAAGCACGTCAAGCTCGCGTAGGTCGACGCGAGCTGCTCCCTCGCGGC
>JANXAU010000008.1 GCA_025061735.1 Candidatus Bipolaricaulota bacterium | reverse complement strand
AGCGCTTGCTTGGCCGTGACGGTGACCTTGACCTCGAACTCGCGTCCCACGGCGGCTCGATCGGGCACGTCGCGGGAGAGCGTCGCCAGATCGCTGGAGGCAGAATCTACTTTCAGCGCGGCGAAGGCGCTCGAGCTAGAGGCTGCGACGTTAATAGACGATGGGAAAGAGATCGTCGGTTGTGGGCCGGCCTCGGTCGCCGGGGTGATATCCCCGGTAATCGTGAACGTTCCCGGAGCCGCACCCGCGCGGACTCGGTAGTTCAGCTCGACTTTACCGCCCGCCGCGAGATTCAAGCCCGCGCCGCGCAGGTCTCCGCTGACCAGCGTGAGGGACGGATCGAGCTTCTCACTGACCAGGAGCGCCCGGAGCGCGACCTTGGCCGTGCAGGTGACTTTGATGCTGGCCTCGGCCCCCGGAGCGATTCTCACCGGGACGACGCGCGTGCAGCTCACCAACGGATTGGCGGGGCTGGTGTCGGTGCGCGTGCCCGTCGGTGGCGGCGGCGGGGCTACGCCCACATCGGCCGGCTGGCGGTAGTACGCGATGATCGTGTCTTTATCGCGCGCGAAGAGCTCCAACGACCCCAGCGAGCGCCCCTGGTTCTTCTCGTCTACGATGACGACGCCGTCAACGTTGCGGAAGACGCCCGTGTTGGGGCCGGTCTCCACCAGCGTCAGCTCCAAGAAATCCTTGGTGCGCTCGTTGCGCAGGATGACAGTAAGAGACTCGATGGTCGCCGGGTTGGTGTTCTCGTCCGCGTCGGTGACCGTGACGAAGATCGTCCGGCCCACGTCCGTCAGGCTTACTGGATTCCCAGCGGCATCGGTGATCGAAATGATAGCGCGACCACGGCTGCCCGGCGCGTCACCCGTATAAATCTTGCCCAGACCGATGCTGATGTCGTTGGGGTTGGTGGGGTCCTGATAGCGGACGAAGATCGTATCGGTATCGAAGACCTCTAAGAGTTGATCGTTCGTGTTGGCCGGTCGTTGCGTGCTGGCCTTGGTGATGAGGACGCCCGTGAGACTTCTGAAGACGCCGGTGTTGGTGCCGGTCTCTTGCAGGACGAGCTGCTTGCCGTCGGCGCTGCTGAGGTAGTCGCCGCCTTGCAGTCCCGGATAATTGGGACAGGGGCCGGCGCAGAGCTGTAGGATCGGCTCGTCATCGCCCAACTGGGTCTTCACCGTCCCGGTGAGCAGCTCGACTTCATCCGAGTCACGGTTCTCATCGGGATCAATGACCGTGATGAACGCGACCTCGCCTACGCGCCAATATTGCTTCGGCGTGCCGTTGACGTCCGTGAGAAGAACCTGGCCCTTGCTGGCCAGTGCCGCTGGAGCCACTGCCAACGCCGTCATGAGAAAGACGGCCAAGGTCAGTAGGCTCGCGATCTGAATTCTGCTCTTCTTCACTTGATGTACCTCCTTACGTTAGAGTCGTTGAGTTAGATCGGACTTGCCCAAAGAAAAAGTCACGAGCGCGGTTGCGCTCCGGCCGAAACGCTTCTCTTTTCGTCCACGACCACCTCCTGCCTCAAATCTGCAAATACAATAACCACCGTCTGCGTGTATGCTCTTCCAGAAGGCCCCCTCACCGCATCGGGGGAACACGGCCTTAATTGTAACTCCCACTCCCGCGTCTGTCAAACTCAACGTGGAACTCCCTTTCCCTCGAGATGGCTCGAGGGCGCTTCTCCAGCGTCCCTCTGCTCGTCTTTGGGAAACAGCTTGGCCGTATAGTAACATATTCGGGCCTCGTTGTCAAGCCGACCTCTCTCTAGCTTGATCTCATCGGCGTTCGGCCTCCCCTTGGGCCCTCTCTTTGGCTGCCAGTCTAGAAGCCTCGCTTTCAAACCCCAAGGACATCCGTCCCCCCACGGGATGATCTCGGTGCGTGCGG
>JANXAU010000076.1 GCA_025061735.1 Candidatus Bipolaricaulota bacterium | reverse complement strand
CGTCCTTGATCATAGCACGCAAGGTGCCGGGGCGAAAGGTCTCACCAGAGCGGTGGAAGAGCACAGTCACTGTCCGGCCGTCGGGATGACGGTACGTCTGATGGCTACCCTTTTGACGCACAAGGACAAAGCCGTCTCTCAACAGAGCGTTAATAAATCTGCGAGCCGTGACAGTGCGTGGCAAGATCATATATGGACAGCGACGGCCAAAGCAGACTTTACTTCGACATCCCGAGATGGTTCAGTAGGGATGGGATCACCTGCTTGGAGGAGGGCCTCCACATGGCACTGCACAGCCTCTTGAATGTTTTTCAGGGCTTCTTCGTAAGTGTGGCCCCAGCTATGACAGCCCTTCAGCGCCGGACAATACGCGTGATAAACGTCCTCGTCAGGCTCAATCACGACGCGAAAGATATACGAGCGCTTCGGCTTCTTCAAAACGCTTGCGCGCTTCATGGCAACTTGTATGATACCTAAAACCCAGACTCTCTAGCAAGGAGGCTGTATGAGACATCTCTATTTGCTGAAAGCGATGATGAAGAAGAATTTTCTCATCATCTGGCGCTACCCGTTCAATCTCACGGCAGGGATCATCAGCATCATGATGATCTTTCTTGTGATCTTCTATGGGGCAAAGTTCATCGGCGGGGAGAACCCCAACTTCGGGGGCACGCTCGAAGGGATCGTCATGGGGTTCATGCTCTGGACGTTTATCATCTTTGCGTTTTCAGACTTGACGTGGGATTTCATCAACGAAGCGCAGCAGGGCACGCTGGAACAGCTCTATATGTCTCCATTGGGCTTTGGTTGGGTAAGCTTGAGTTATATCTTGTCATTCTTGGTCATCAATCTGACCCTCACGCTGGGGCTGTTCTTTTTGATGATGGCCGTGACGGGCAAGTGGCTCCATCTCGATCTTCTGAGCTTAATACCATTGATGCTGCTGACGGTATGGGGCGTGTATGGGTTTGGGTTTGCGATGGGCGGGTTGGCGCTAGTGTTTAAGCAAGTGCAGGCGGTCTTTCAGATCTTTCAGTTCGTCTGGGTAGCGTTGGTCATCGCGGCCAGCGCTCTAGAGACATTTCCGTGGGCGAAGTTTCTCCCCGTAACGTGGGGGGTACACTTGATCGGGCGGGTCTTGATAGGCGGGCAGTCGCTCTACGCGATGCCACTGGCGGATATGTTGTTGTTGGTGGGAGTCTCCGGGGCATACTTTGGACTAGGGTATCTGGTCTTCAAGCGATTGGAGAACGTCGCGCGGGATCGCGGACTACTAGGGCATTATTAACCGTGTGCGATCAGCTTTTGCAGAGCATAGGACCGGACTCAGTTGTGATCTTTCTCGGCGCAACGGATACGGGCAAGACAACGCTTGTTCACAAGCTGCATCAGCAGCTTGGCGGCTCGATTCTCGATGCCGATCTGGGCCAATCGACGATCGGGCCGCCGGCGTGTGTCTCTGTGGGGGTGCCGGGGCGCAGCGACGCCAGCTTCTTCGTCGGGGACATCTCCCCGCGCGGCTGCTGGGAACAAGTCATTGACGGGGTCGTCTATTGCTTACACCGAGCAGAGCGCCCCTGCTTGATAGATACAGATGGGTATGTCGAAGGCCCAGAGGCTCGCGCGTACAAGCGCGCCCTTGTGCAGGCCGTCCGTCCCGATCTGCTGGTGCTGCTGCCACGATCCAAAGAGTTAGAAGACTTTAAGAATCTCGCTTCTCGCGTGATCGAGGTGGCGGCCCAAAACGTCGGGCGCAAGTCCGTGACGCGGCGCATCTGGGCACGGGAGGAAGCGTTTCGGCATTACTTTTCTCAAGCCCAACGGCGCTGCTGGGAGCGCCGTGGCCTTGCCGTGCCGTCAACCATCGAGCCAGAGGATCTTCTGGTGGGCCTGAGCTGGCAGGGGCACTTCGTGGGACTAGGCGTTCTCAAGGCTCTCACAGACGAGCACGTCGAGATCCTCACGCCCGTCGCGCAGGCCGACGCGCTAGAGCTAGGGCGCCTACGGGTGCGCGAGGACGGCTCGCATCAACGCTACTCACTGCAAGCGCATCGCCAGCTCCATCAACGTTGGGATCGAAAAGAGCTTGATCAAATAGAGCAACAAGATCAGCACCAGAGGCGATAGATCGATCATCGGGGGCATGAAGCGCCTCAGAAGAAAGTAGCGAATCGGAGCCAATAATGGCTCCGTGACGCCTTCGAGAAAGCGCACGATGGGATTGTACGGATTGGGCTGCACCCAACTGATGAGCGCCCGCGCGATCACGATCCATATATAGATCGTGATCACCAGGTTCAACACTTCCGCGATGGCGAGAATGAGATTCTTGAGAGCGAACATACGATTATTATACTAAAAAAGCGACCGGCTCCAGAAGGACCCAAGGGAGCCGGCACGCACTCTTTAAGCTACTCGTGAGCCGCCAGAGCGACCTCACAAGGGAAGGGATCGTTTTGCGAGCGTTGCAGGACAAAGGCCACCGCCAGATGCGAGATGGCATCTCCCGTAGGGGGCAGGGTCAGCTTCAGCCTGCGTCCCTGCTGCTCGAGTTGGCTGGGAAGTTCCACCCACTGCCCCGCGTCGTTGAGAAAGAGCAGGGCTTGAACCTCCTGGCCCTGCCAGTCCATAGGGATCTTTATAGATAGTTCGATCTCTTCGGCAGCAAAACCTCCTACCATGAGATCCAAAAAGCGCAGGGCGCTGGGTTCGGTGTGGGTCTTGAGGGAGACCACACCGGCGATATCGGTCGCGTGGTTCATGGCAAGGCGCCTCCTTCACTTTTTTTGATCTGTCTCCTGCGGCGGTAAAGACACCGCCCCTCCCTACTCTTCTAAGAGCAATCCGTTTCTCCCCTTCCTCCTTTCTTTTCTTTCTTCTCACTTCGAGCCGCTAGCCAACGCAATCGGCGGCGCGGTATTCAAGATCGTTACCGGGATCTCCGCCACCGCGATGTTCACTTGTGTCTTGACAAAGCAGCTCTCCAAGCGCTTCCAACTGTTGGTCGTCCGGTCTAAGTAGAGCAGACAGAGCTGTTTCTCTTTCTCTTCGGTGACCCCCGCGGCCTTCAATTCGGCGTCGGTGTACTCGATCTCGAGCTGCACCGTTCCGGAGCGCACGCCGTTCACCAACAGGCCGATCACCTTCACCGGGGTCTCTAAGAGCTTGATCTGCTCGGGGAACCCCGCGCGATACCTGCCCACAATCACCACGCCATCGGCGCTGATGTCCACATCGAAGAAGCGGATGTACGCATCGGCTTGGTTGGTGGCATCGAAGATCGCACGCCCGTTCCCAAATTTTCTAATGATCCAGCCCATGACGGAGTTCTCCAACAGCTCGTTCATGGGAGCCAGCAGCCACGGCAAGACAATAGGACAAGGGCTGATCTCGGTATCGGCGCAGTCGCGGTTGACGCGGATGCCCACCGCGGCGTTCCCACGCCCCTCAAAGACCCCTGAAGGCCCGTTGGGATCGCCCCACCAGTTGCGGTCGGCTCGGATCGTCCTCTCTTCTAGGCCTGCGGCCAAACGCAGCCCAAACTGTTGGTTTCCCACGATGTCGTTGAACTCCAGATCCGCCGCCGAGGTCCCCGTCCCTAGGTCTACCCCACCCTGACGGTTCTGGAGAATCTTGTTGCGCTCAAACGTAATAGCGCTCGTCTCTTGTAAGAACACACCGGCCCAGTAGTTGAGCGCAACGGTATTTTGGCGCAGATCTAAATCGCTTGCGCCCTGAGCGAAGACCCCGTACCATCCGTTGGCTTCTATCAGATTTTCCGCGAGATCAACGTTCTTCGCCCCGTTGACGATCTTGACGCCCTCACGCTCGTTCTCGCGAATCTGATTCTGCACGAGCGTGTTGTCGCTGGCCCCATCGAGCACGACGCCGGCGTCGCCGTTGGAGAGAATGAAGTTCTCGCGCAGCGTGTGGCGACTCGCTCGCTCCAGGAAGACCCCAGACTTTCCGTTGTCTTTGATGGTGTTGTTGACGAGCGTGTCGTTGCGCGATTTCTCGCCCAGATAGACGCCATGACCGTTGTTGCCCTCCAGCTCGTTCGATCTGAACGTATTTCTCCCGTCGCTCTCTTGCACGTAGACGCCCTCTTCTTGGCTCTCTTTGATGGCATTGGACGTGAAGGTGTTATTGCTGGGGGCGCGCCCCGACTCCTGCGCGACGAGTTTGACGCCAAAGCCGTTGTTGCTTATGGCGTTGTAGAGCAGATGATTCCCGCTGACGTCGCCGGAGAGCAGAAGGCCCTCGGCGCCGGCGCGCGCGTTGTTGTAGATGCGGTTGCCCTGCACGGTGTTGCGCTTGGCCGAGCGCTCCCCTTCTTTGATGGAGAGGCCTCCGGCGCTGTTGTTGAAGATCTCGTTCTCGCGGATCTCGTTGTTGTCGGAGGCTTGCACCGTGATCCCGTAGACCCCGCTGGTGGTGATGCTGTTCTTCAAAATAACAGCTCCGTTGGCTTGGTCTAGCTTGATGCCGTCCATGGCGTTATGAGCGATCTGGTTGTGGGAGATCTCAGCGCCGTCGTTTTCGGAGACGAGGACGCCCTCGCCCTTGTTGAGGATGATCTCGTTGCGGGTGAGGATGGCGCGGTCGCTATCTTTGCCGATCAAGACGCCAATGCTGCCGTTGCTGCGGATCTTGTTCTCTTCGGCGCGCAGCCGGGTGCTGGCCTCGTCGACCTTGAGGCCCTCGCCGCTGTTGTTGAAGATCTCGTTTCTCAACAGCACGACGCCGTCGGCCCCGCCGGCGATCAAGACCCCAGCCCCCGCGGCATTGCGAAACTTGTTGTTCGAGAGGGCGGCGTTGTCCCCCGTGATCTTGATGGCGTTCTCGGCCTGGTTGGCGTCCACGTCAAACCCCACAAAGAGCACGTTTTTCGCTTTGACCTCGATAGAGCCGATAATTTTCGTCTTATCGCGCCCCGCGCGGGAGATCCATTGCAAGCCCTTGACGTCGATGGCGTTCTCTCCCGTGAGGCTCTCTTTATACGTACACGGCGCTACGACAATGACGCCGAACTCCGAGCGAGGCTTGGTGCGCCCCTCTCGGGCAAATTGCAGCGCCGCCGTGAGCGTCTTGTACCGATAGGGCATCTCGACGGGGTACGTACAATCTACGAAGATGACCGAGCCTCGGGTGTTCTGGGCGGGGGTGTTCACGAAAGCAGCACTGGCTAAGATGGTCAACAGAAGCACTATGCCCGCGACGCGGGTCGGAATGCGCATAGGGCGTCACCTCGCTCAAAGATGCAAACCAACCTCCATGTGATGGTCGGCCCTCATTATAGAGCACAAAGCTTCTTCAAGTATGTAACTGACATCACCAGAAAGTCAAATTTTCACAGCTCCCCACCCCAAAGCCAGCAGCCCCAAGATCAGACAATAGACCGCAAAGGGCGTCATGCGCTGCTCGCGTAAGAACTTCATTAAAAAACGAATGGCGATCACGCCCGACAGAAACGCGACGACCGTCCCCGCCAGATAGCTCCCCCACAGAGCGCTGTGCGCGGCCGGCTCGGCCAGAGCTTCGCTGAGCTTCAAGAGCGTCGCGCCGATAATCGCAGGGACGAAGAGCAAGAACGAGAACTCCGCAGCGTCTTCGCGGCGCAGCCCGCAGAGCAGCCCCATCGCGATCGTGCTCCCGCTCCGCGAGATCCCCGGTAGCACCGCGATCCCCTGCGCCAGCCCCACCCAGAGCGCATCGCGCCAAGTTAAGCGTTCTAGCGGCTTCGCGCTCGCGTTCTCCCGACGCTCCACCCCGAAGAGCACGCCCGCCGTGACGAGCAACCCCAGCCCTACCGCCCAGCTATGCGTAAACGCCTCTTCGGCAACCGCATCGAGCGCCAGTCCCAAAATCCCCGTGGGGATCGAACCGACGATCACCAGCCCCAACAGTCTCCAGTCTTCGCCCCCGCGCACCGGAGCGAGCGCTAAACGCAAGATTCTCTCGCGAAAGACCCACAGCACCGACAAGAGCGTCCCAAAGTGCACAAAGATATCAAAGACGATCCCCGGCTTCTCCACACGAAAGAGCTGCTCGGCCAGCGCCAAGTGCCCCGAACTGCTGATGGGCAGAAACTCCGTCAGCCCTTGCAACAGCCCCAAGAGTATAAACGGCAGCATCGCTCATTCTACACAATTTGGTATAATGTGCTCAATATATTTTAGGGAGAAGCGCCTATGAGTCTCTATCTGTTTACGTCTGAGTCGGTCGCCGAAGGACACCCGGACAAGCTCTGCGATCAGATCTCCGATGCGATTCTCGATGAGATCCTCCGGCAAGATCCCTCCGCGCGCGTCGCCTGCGAGACCTTCGCCACCAGCGGGCTGGTGCTGGTCGCCGGCGAGATCACTACCAAAGCCCGCGTAGACTACAACAAGATCACCCGCCAGACGATCCGAGAGATCGGCTACGATAGACCCGACTACGGCTTCGACGCGGAGACGTGCGGCGTGCTCATCTCTATCCACGAGCAGTCCCCCGATATCGCTCAAGCGGTGTCGAAGACCGACAGCGCCGATAAGTACGAGAGCTTGGGCGCTGGCGATCAAGGGATTATGTACGGCTACGCGTGCCGGGAGACCCCAGAGCTGATGCCCCTGCCCATCGTGCTGGCGCACGGCTTGGTGAAGCGCTTGGCTCACCTGCGGCGCGAGAAGAAGCTGTCGTATCTGGGGCCGGATGGCAAGTCCCAAGTGACGATCGCCTACGACGAGAAGGGCCATCCGGTGCGAGCACATACGGTCGTGCTCTCGGCTCAGCACGCGCCTCATGTAACACAGAAGGAGCTAGAGCGCGATCTCACGGAGCATGTCGTGAAGCCCGTGTTGGAGCGCTGGTTGGATAGAGAGACGCAGATTCTCATCAATCCGTCGGGGCGGTTCGTCATCGGTGGCCCCTGCGGCGACACGGGGATGACCGGGCGCAAGATCGAAGTCGACACGTACGGGGGCTATGGCAGCCACGGCGGCGGGGCGTTCTCGGGCAAAGACCCCACCAAAGTCGATCGCTCGGCGAGCTACTACGCGCGCTACGTGGCGAAGAATATCGTGGCCGCGGGGTTGGCGGATCAGTGCGAAGTCCAAGTCGCCTATGCCATTGGAAAGCCGCGTCCGTTGGCCATCACGGTAGATACGTTTGGCACGGGCAAGCTGCCCGATGGCGAGCTGACCAAGCTCATTCAAGAACACTTTGATTTTCGCCCTGCTGCCATCATCGAGCAGTTGGATCTGCGCCGGCCGATCTATCGGCGCTTAGCAGCTTATGGGCACTTTGGGCGTCCGGAGCTGAACCTCCCATGGGAGAAGACCGATCGCGCTGAAGCGCTCCGGCGCACAGCGGGCCTTCAGTGATCTAAGTTACAGTGCTAAACGAGCTGAGCGTGCTATAATACGGGCGACGAGAAAACTCTGAGGAGGCTTCTGCTTATGACAAGCCGACAGACTATAAAGATGCTCGCGCTGGGGTTGGCTTTATTCAGCTCAGTATTTAGCAGTTCTTACGCTCAAGGCGATAATGTCAAGACGCAACTGATCATCATCATGGATGGGTCTTCGAGCATCGCGTCTGAGGACTTCCGCACGATGATCGAAGCCGTAGCCAGCGGTCTCTCTGACCCCAATGTGGTGCCGCAGAACGGCACGGTAGAAGTTGCCCTGGTACAGTTCTCGCATCTTCTCAGAGATGCGCGGACGGGCATCCCCGGTGCTACTACAGAACTGGCTCTCACCGTAGTAGATCCAACGACGGTGAGCGAGATCGCGCGACGCATTCGAAGCGTGGTGCAAGCCGGGGGGTTCACGCCGATGTCTCAAGGGATTCGCGTGGCTACCGAATTGATCAAGGCCAGGTCTCGCCCCGGCGCGCGCCAGATCTATAACATCATCAGCGATGGCAACCCCAACCTCCCCGGAGGGCCAGAGCAAGCCCAAGAAGAAGCGATCAAAGCGCGCGACGAGGCCGTCGCAGCGGGCTTGGACCAGCTCGACGCCGAAGCCATCGGCGATGCCATCGAAGAGCGTGGGTTTATCGAATTTATGCAGAGGTTGGTCTACCCCCAACCGGGTGTCATTGTAGATAATAGCAACTTCCCGGTGGGAACCAAGAATGGCTTTGTCGTCGTCGTCCGGCGCTTCCAAGACTTGGAGCGCGCCTTTCGTCAGAAGTTGGTCTTCACCCTCAACCAACCGCCCGTCGTGGATGCTGGCCCTACTCCCGACGGCACCCCCGATGCACAGCCCTATACGTGCAACGTGGGACAGACCATCACGCTCGATGGCTCTGGGTCGTTCGATCCCGACGCTGCCCCCAATGCCCCCAACAAGGGCATTGCCAAGTTCGAGTGGGATTTCAACGGCGACGGCACCCCCGATGCTACGGGCCCTAGAGTGCAGTTCACGTGCCCCAGCACCCCCGGAACCGTCACGATTCGACTGACCGTCACCGATGGGGCCGGCATCACCGCCAGCGCTACCCAAACCGTTCAAGTCAGCCCCGCTCCCCCGCCCAATCAGCCGCCGCGAGCCGTCTGTTCGTCTGTAGACGAGACGATCGTCGGCGTGCGCGTCCAAGTAGATGGCTCCGGCTCCAGCGACCCCGAAGGCCGATCGTTGAGGTACGAATGGAGCTTTGTCAGTCGTCCCTCCGACAGCCAAGCCGTCTTTGAGACCCCCACCAGCCCCACGACCAGCTTCACGCCCGACAAACCCGGCTCGTACACCGTCCGCCTCACGGTGATAGATCCCGAGGGCGCAACGGGCATCTGCGAGCTGAGTATCAGCGTGCGCAAGACGATTGACATCGGGCAACGGGATGAGCTCGGCACGATGAAGCGCGAGATCATCTCGTTTGGACGACGGTTGCCTCTAACGACGGTCTTGGAGAAGTTGCGCTTGGCGGCTAACTTGGCTAGAGGGTTTGGGTCTGACCAGCGCTCCAGCGAGCTGGTTGCGGAAGCCCAAGAGCTTCTGGACGAGCTGATGGACTCGGCTAGAGATACGCAGACCCTGATGGCCGTCTTGGCCGACGGCGTCGAGAGGGTGCGCGTGCGCTTACAAGCGCTGATCGCGGCGAACACGATCAGCACCGACCGAGGGAATCTCATCGAGAAATCTTTGGATCGGTTGAGCGCGTATCTAGAAAACGCCGAAGACCGTATAGTAGAGATCGAAGACGCTCTAGACCGAGCGATGGAGCTTCTGACGGAGTCGGTCGAAGACCCAGAGATGGTGGACGCAGAGAAGATCGCCGAGGCGCGCGACGAGCTGCTGATGGCCTTTGCGCGCTGGCGCGAGCTGCTCAACGGCGCGATTGTGCACATTGATAAGATCTCGTCGCAGATGCGCGCCGCGCTCAAGCTCGCCGACCGCCGCAAGCGCTGGCGGTTTGTCAAGTCTGAGTTGGAGCAGTGGCTCGAGCTGCGGGTTGGAGGGCATCGCGTGCAGTTTAGCTCGCTCACAAGCCCGCAATGGCGCGTGCTGAATTGTGCGGGGTGCCAGCTCAAGGTCGAAGTCTATGCGCTCGATGGGCGCAAGATCGCCACACAAGAGAGCACCGGCCCTCTGCTAACGCTGCAATGGCCCCAGACCCCCGCCAACGGCGTCTATTGGTATCGGCTCACGATAGAAAGTCCCGACGGACAGAGAACTCACACGCTGGGCAAGTGGGCCCAGATCCGCTGACAAAGAGAAGCCCCTCAGAGTCTTATACCCCGCGAGCACGCCTCGCGGGGTTTTTCTTTTTCACCGAATTTTCACAGACCGACCACAGACCCGTCACCGAGAGGGAGCTATACTCAAAGCAGCAAAGGGACCTCAAGGAGGGACTCGACCGTGAAGACGATCTCGCGCAAAGACCAAGTGATCCTCAGCAGCGCTGCGCTGTTGGTGGCTCTGGTGTCGCTGGCTTCGTTTCTCTCGATTATTCAGATCACGTTGCGCTAAGAGCGCTCCGTCCGGGTGGGGGGATGACACAGCGGGATTCCGCTGTGTCTTTTTTTCTAGAGAGCAGCATCGCGACTCTTGATCTTCTCTGTGATCATCGAGACGACGTGCTCGAGCGGGAGCGCCCCGAGGTCTTTGCCTGTGCGCAAGCGCACCGCAACGTGCTCGCTTTGGGCCTCGCGCTCGCCTACGATCAGCATATATGGGACTTTTTGAGACTGATGGTGCCGGATACGGTAGTTGAGCGTATGGCTGCTGCTGTCCAGCTCGGCGCGGATGTTGGCGTCTTGGAGTCTCTGCAAGACCCTGCGCGCGTACTCGTGTTGTCGGTCGGTGATGGGGAGCACGACGGCCTGAACGGGGCTGAGCCAGACGGGGAACGCCCCCGCGTAGTGCTCTATCAAGAAGCCGATCAAGCGTTCGTGCGTGCTCAGCGGCGCGCGATGGATGCAGATGGGCGTCTCGTCTTGGCCTTGGGCGTTCTTGTAGACCAAGCCGAAGCGCCGAGGCACAGCGAAGTCGACTTGATTGGTCGCCAGAGTAAATTCGCGCCCGATGGCGCTCCAGACCTGGACGTCAATCTTGGGGCCGTAGAACGCGGCCTCGCCCGCGACTTCAACGTAATGGATGCCCCCGTGCTGGAGCGCCCGCCGCACCATCTCTTCGGTCTGCTTCCAGAGTTCGGGTTCGTTGACGTACTTCTTGCCCAGCCCTTTGGGATCGTGGGTGCTGAAACGCATTAAATATTTTTCGATCCCGAAGAGCTTGAAGTAATTTAAATACATGCGACAGACGGCGAGAAACTCTTCTTCGAACTGTTCGAGCGTGCAGTAGATATGCGCGTCGTTCATCTGCATGCTGCGCACGCGCATCAGCCCGAAGAGCTCCCCGGACTTCTCGTAGCGATAGCACGTGCCGTATTCAGCGAGTCTTAAGGGGAGATCGCGATAGCTTCGCGGTTGAGCGGCAAAAATCTTATGATGGTGCGGGCAGTTCATGGGCTTCAAATAATATTTGACGCCCTCGAGTTCCATCGGCGGGTACATCGAGTCTTGGTAGTACGGCAGATGTCCGCTCTTGAGATACATAGACTCTTTGCAGATATGCGGGGTGCGCACGCGCAGATAGCCCGCCTTCGCTTCGGTCTCCTTCGCTAATTTCTCTAATTCTTCGATGAGGATCGCGCCCTTGGGGAGCCACAGGGGCAGCCCCGGCCCGACTTCTTCATCAAAAAAGAAGATTTCTAACTCTTTGCCCAACTTTCTATGATCGCGCTTCTTCGCCTCTTCGAGCATCTGCAAGTATTGCTCTAGGGCTTCTTTGGTCGCAAACGCCGTCCCGTAGATGCGCTGGAGCATCTTCTTGGTCTCGTCGCCGCGCCAGTAGGCCCCCGCAACGCTTAAGAGCTTAAAGTGTTTAACTTGCCCAGTGCTTAAGATATGAGGACCGCGACACAAATCTATAAAATCGCCGTCGCGATAGAACGAAACTTTCTCGTCGGGGATCTCGTCTAAGAGTTCGAGCTTGTACGGCTCGTCCTTCACCAGGTGACGCGCCTCGTCTTTGGAAACCTCAAGTCGCTCGAACGGATAATTCTCTTTGACGATCTTTTGCATCTCGGCTTCGATCTTCTCTAGGTCTTGGGGCGTGAAGGGCTTTTCGACGTCAAAATCGTAATAGAAGCCATCTTCGATGGCGGGGCCGATGGCTAATTTGACATTTGGGAAGAGCCGGCGCACCGCTTGGGCCAAGATATGCGAGTAGCTGTGGCGATAGATTGCCGCTCCTTCGGGGGAGTCGAGCGGGATGAGCTCGACGCGGGCGTCGGCGGGCAGCACTCGGTGAAAATCTACGATCTCGCCGTCAAGCTTGGCGCCAACGGTGGTCTGGAGCAGCTCCTTGTTCGTCGAGGCGAGCACGTCTTTCAGAGTAGCAGGGCCAGGGTGCTCGATGGTTCGTCCGTCGGGCAGCTTGACGATCATGCGTTTTGACCTCCTTTGTGTTGAGAGTGACGGTATTTTACACCATCGCCAATACGAGCGCTAGGGGCTTGGTTATTCTCTCGCTCAGCTGAGGTGCAGATGGAGGATCTTCCAGCCTTCGGAGGTCTTGATGAAGATGATCGTCCCGCGCCCCTCGCCAAATATTCGCTGGTTGTCTACCAATCGCGTGAACGCATAAAAGATGTGAAACTGCCCCCACGCCAGCGTCCCTTCGATCTCCATCTGCGCGTTGGCGATCACCCACTCGGAGTCTTCGCTGGAGTAGAGAGCCAGTTCGGGCTTGAGATGCTGGTCGCGATACTGCTCCCAGCTGCTGAAGCTGATGTTGTCATCGATGATCGTCGCCGTTGGGGCCCACAGATCCTCGAGCTTGGAGACGTCCAGCCGGGCAAACCCTTGGGAGAGAAGTGTGAGCACGGCTTTGATGGCGCGCTCGTCGGCCTTGCGTTGCTCTTCGGGGTCTTGTTCTTGGTGCGCCGGGGCCGAAGAGACCGGAGAGGCCGGACGCTCCGCCGTACAGCCCGCGATGAGACCGATCGCCGCTAATAACAGTACGAAGAGAGTCCCTCTCATGGCGATCTGAGTATATACCCAAAAAGCGTGAAGAGATCAAGAGCGGTGTCGTCGTACCGGCCGGACCGGCAGCCCTACCCACGTCGTGCGCGGGGGGATCTTCTTGTTGCTCAAGACGACCGAGTGCGCTCCAATCAGCGCCCCTTCGCCGATCTCGACGCCGGGCATGATCAATGCTCCCATCCCTATGGTCGCTCCCCGGCCGATCTTGACGCGCTTCAGCTTCAAGCGCCCGCCCTCGGCCACGTGGCAGACGATGACGGCCCCACCGCCAATGACGACGTCGTCTTCGATCTCGACGAGCCAGCAGTCTATCAGTTGCGCGTTGAGCTGGACGCCCCGCCCGATCTTGGCCCCCAACAATCTATAATAAAGAAGATTGATCCCGCTCAAGGGCACAAAGTCTATAAATGTCTTTGAGGCGGGAAAGAGAATCGCATCGTTGAGGAACCATAGGATAGACGGGCTGGAGAAGTACGGGTATTCCCCTTCGGCGGGCTTGGGCAAGAGCTTGCTGATCAAGACAATGAGCGCCATGAGGGTAAAGCCGTAGAGAAAGTACCCGACCATAACGCTCACGCCCAGCGCGAAGGCCCGCCCCAAGGCGGGCCAGCCCTCCGTGAGCCGCGCTATCTCTAACACCAAGAGAATCCCCGGCGTCAGCGCCGTACCCATCAAGAGCGCGCCGAAGCTCAACAGCAGCAGAAAGAGCAACCCCTGAACCAAGACGTTCACAGGGGCTATTATAAAAGATCTTGCCCATAAAAGGGAAATCGGCAAGTTGCCCTGGCCCCCCTCGATCAGCTATGATAGGGGCCGCTATGAACGCCGGTCGCAAGGTCGTCATCACGGGGATTGGCGCGGTTACGCCGATTGGCACGGGAAAAGAAGCCTTCTGGCAAGGGCTGGCCGAGGGCCGCAGCGGCGTCGGCCGTGTGGACGATTTGATTGATCTAAAGGACGTGGGCGCGAAGATCGGCGCGTGCATTCGCGATTTCGATCCGTTGCGGTTTATGGACAAAAAACGCGCGCGGCGCCTGGGGCGCTCGAGCCAATTGGCGCTAGCCGCGACCCGTCTCGCCCTGGAAGATGGGCGGCTCGATCTCTCTAAAGAAGATCGGGATCGCGTCGGGGTGGTGGTGGGCACGGGGATTGGGAACATCGAAGCGCTGACGGAGAACTACGATATTCTCGTGCAGAAGGGGCCGGGGCGCGTCAGCCCGTTCTTCGTGCCGACATTTATGCCCAACGCGGTCGCTGGAGAGATCTCGATCGAGTGGGGGCTGCGGGGGCCGAACTACGGGACGGTCTCGGCCTGCGCCAGCTCCAACCACGCGCTGGGCTTGGCCGCCGATATGATCCGCTACGGCTACGCCGATGTGATGATCACAGGGGGGACGGAGTCGGTGATGCTGCCGCTGACGTTTGCGGGGTTTGATCAGATGGGGGCGCTCTCGCGCCGCAACGACGACCCCGCTCGAGCCTCGCGCCCGTTTGACAGAGACCGTGACGGGTTTGTGGTGGGGGAGGGTGCGGGCATTTTGATCTTAGAGAGCCTAGAGCATGCGCGG
The DNA here is from genome assembly GCA_025061735.1 of Candidatus Bipolaricaulota bacterium. Lineage (GTDB taxonomy): Bacteria > Bipolaricaulota > Bipolaricaulia > RBG-16-55-9 > DRXL01 > SKYB132. The sequence goes on along the minus strand of JANXAU010000076.1, from coordinate 1,670 downwards.
GCGCGGGACGCTTATATCTATGCAGAACTGGCGAGCATCGGGATGACCGCCGATGCAGGGCACATCACGGCTCCGGACGAGCAGGGCGAGGGGGCGCGCCTGGCGATGTTGATGGCGCTGGAGCGTGCGGGCGTCCGCCCCGAAGAAGTCGACTATATCAACGCGCATGGGACGGCGACCCCCTTGGGGGACGTCAGCGAGACGCGGGCGATCAAACGATTATTCGGTGCTCATGCGTACAAGCTCGCGGTGAGTTCGACGAAGTCGCAGATTGGGCATCTGTTGGGGGGAGCGGGCGCGGTCGAGGCGATCGCTACGTTGATGGCGTTAGATCGAGGGCTGCTGCCCCCGACGATCAATCTAGAGAATCCCGATCCAGAGTGTGATTTAGACTACGTTCCCAACAAAGCTCGTCCCGCCAAGGTGCGCGTGGCGCTCTCGAATTCGTTTGGGTTTGGCGGACACAACTCGGCGATCGTGCTGCGCCGATGGGAGTAGAGTCCCTCCAAAAGCTTTATCTAGCACAATCCCTTATAATAAAATCTTTTCACTTGTCATTACCACTTGACATCCCCTATTTTGAGCGTTATAATCATTACAAAACGTGAAGGGGGCGTATTTAGATGAAAAAGCTCTTCTTCACACTCTTTCTGTCGTTTTTGTGCGCGCTTGCCCTTTTGAGCGTCTCTCCCTACGGCTTACGGGCTGCTCCGATAAGCGGCAGCTTCCTAACAGAGGTTGTCTTCTACCCCCAACACGGGGTTAGCCGAGAGGGCCAAGACCCCATCAGCAAAGTCGATCTTGTGAACGTCAAGTTTGAGGCCGATCTCGTCCTCACGTTTTCCCTCAGCGGCATAGAAGTTACGAGCACCACGGCGTTTACGTTTCGGGGAGTAGAATTCCAGAGCTTTGTCCTCCATTTCACCTTGGGCGCGCTGACCCTGCGCAACACAACGATCTTCGCGCCTACGTTCTTTGAATTTGAAGAGCTGCGCGATCAGTTCGGACGACTGCGCTGGTGCTTGCTGCGCCCCTCGATTCCTATGAATCGCGAACCTTGCGATACCCCTGACTTTGTATCGCTGCCGTTTGGAGGCGGGCTGTATGCTCACATTCTAGACCCGGATTTTGGCATCCTCCCGTGGCATCGGTTCTTTGGAGCCAACGCGATCCATCCTGTGGCGCAGAATCTCGCGCTGGCACGATGGGTGGAGAGCTTTCGAGTAGTCCCCCCCAACTGGATGAGAATCTGCCGAACCTTACCGCCTGTGCTACCTTCGATTGATCTAGGAGGACCCTTAGATTGGCGCCGAAATATCACGGACTTTTCCATGCTCTTAGGAGGTTTACGTTTAGGAGGTCATTTGCTCTTTGCGTACTACGGCTTTACGGTGGTCATCAGACAAGGGATTTGTTTTACCATCGAAGATTATAGGGACTCGGGGCTTATGGTATATCTCGAAGGTCAGACCGTCAGCGGGGTTCTAGTGCGGGGCGAGCTATGGCTCGGTGCCAAGCAGGGCTTGGCGTGCTTTGGCGAGTGCAAGCCCCTCGAACGCTTCTACAACGCCATGGTCACCGGAGGGGGACTGCAAAACCCCGAAGAAGAGAAGCTCTTCATCAAGAATCTCGTGATCGCCGGAGTGCGCCACGATCTTCTCGCTGAGTTC
>JANXAU010000057.1 GCA_025061735.1 Candidatus Bipolaricaulota bacterium | reverse complement strand
CCAAAATTCGCCCCCGGCGCCACGCCCAAGCCCCCCATCATCCCCGCGGCCAAGTCTGAGACAATATCACCATAGAGATTGGGCATGACCACGACGTCGAACTGCTTCCATCGGGTTACCAACTGCATACAGAAGTTATCTACGATATAGTCGCTGAATTCGATCTCAGGGTATCTCTCGGCGATCTCTCGAGCCGTCTGCAAAAACAGCCCATCGGTGATCTTCATGATATTCGCTTTGTGCACGGCAGCGACGCGCTTGCGGCCATTGGCGCGCGCGTACTCAAACGCCGCTTCGATGATGCGCCGGCTCCCGGACTTGCTGATCAGCTTGAGCGCCAGCGCGACATCGGCAGTGGCCATATACTCGATCTGAGCATAGAGATCTTCGGTGTTTTCACGAAAGATCACGATATTTAAGTCTTTGAAGGGGGTCTCGACGCCGGGGAGCGCCCAGACGGGGCGGACGCACGCGAAGAGATCGAGCTTCTTTCTCAGCGTGACGTTGGCGCTGACAGAGCCTTTGCCGACGGGGGTCGTCATCGGGCCTTTGAGCGCGACCTTGTACTGTTTGATGAGTTCGATGGTGCGCTCTGGCACAATAGGCTCTCCGCGTTGGAGGGGTTTTTCGCCCGCTTCGGCCTCGATCCAACTGATCTTAGCGCCGCTGGCGTCTAGGACTTTCAAGACGGCTTCGCAGAGTTCCGGGCCGGTCCCGTCCCCACGAATGATCACGACTTTATGGCTCATGGCATCCTCCTGAGAGCTTTGTCTGTTTAATACGGCTCGCTGTACGCGTTTGCGCCGTTGATCTCAAAGAGCTTTTGTACTTTGGTCCAGACGCCCTTCTGGCTCACCGCATCGAGCAGCTTCTGAATATCGGCGTGCGAGACTTCTCTCTGAGCGCGATAGCGACAACGCCACCAGTCGTTGAACTCCAGCTCCGGAGCCGGCGGGGGATAGATCTTCGTCCCGCGATTGGAGATGAGCAAGAGCGTGAACGGGCCAATCTCTTTGGGCAGATCGGGCATCTTCTCCGACCAGATATAGATATCAGCGCCAACGAGTTTCATAGGGTGCTCCTCTCGGTTATTGAGTATGAACTTCAGTATATCAAGATAACGAGGGCAGTTCCAACTTCTCTTGGGTTTGAGCTATAATAGCGCCATCAATCTTTCACCAAGCGAGGGAGACGATGGTCAAGAACGATCGCTGGATTCGCCGGATGGCACTGGAGCACAAGATGATCGAGCCGTTTTCGGAGAAGCTCATCACCAAGGGCGTCATCTCTTACGGGCTGTCGAGCTACGGCTACGATCTGCGCATCGCCGATGAGTTTAAGATCTTTACGCCGGTCAATCTCGATCTGTTCAAGACGGGCCAGCCCGTGATTGTAGATCCTAAGAATTTCAATCAGAACTCGTTTGTGGACTATCGCGGCGAGGTCTGTGTGATTCCGCCGGGGTCGTTTGCCCTAGGGCGCTCGGTGGAGTATTTCCGAATTCCCAGAAACGTCATTGCGATCTGTCTGGGCAAATCAACGTATGCACGTTGTGGTATTATCGTGAATCTCACGCCTGCCGAACCCGAATGGGAGGGACAGCTCGTCATCGAGATCTCCAACACTTCTCCTCTGCCGGCTAAGATCTACGCCAACGAGGGCATCGCCCAGATGATCTTCTTAGAAGCCGACGAGCTGTGCGAAATCTCTTACGCCGACCGCCAAGGCAAATACCAAAAGCAGATGGGCATCGTCACCTCCAAAGTGCAGTAGCGAGGGGGAGCCTGATCTGCTATAATAGCAAGACACCTATGATGAATACGTTGTGGCTTCTCTTTCAAGAGCCGTCCCCGGCCCCCTCTGCGGAAGGTCCCTCCTGGATCTTTTCGCTCCTGATGTTCGCGATAATGGGGCTTGTCTTTTATTTCTTTCTCATTCGCCCCCAGCGCAAGCGCCAGTTGGAGCACCAAGCGCTCATAGAGAGCCTGCGCCGCGGCGACGAAGTCATCACCGTTGGGGGCATCTGGGGACGGATCGTCAAGCTCGATAAAGACCACGCCATCTTACAGGTCAACGAGGAGGGGACGACGCTGCGCGTGCTCAAGGAGAGCATCGCTCAGAAAGAAAAGTCCGCATGAAACCGGAACTCGCTTGGAACTTGGGACGGCTCGTCTTGGTCACCGCGGCTATCGTAGCCGCCGTGCTCTTTATCTATACCCCCTGGCACACCTACGACTCCCCGCGCGAGTGCATGATCGAGGAGATTCGCCTAGGCTTGGACCTGTGCGGCGGCATCATGCTGACGCTCGAAGTCCAGATAGATCCCGATAAGATCGTCACGGCGGACGAGCGCCAAAAGACCGTAGAGCGCGTGCTCAGCGTCTTGGAGCGGCGGATCAACGCGCTGGGCCTGACCGAGCCGCAGATCGCCCAAGTGGGCGACACGCGCATCTCGGTGCAACTGCCGGGGACGACCGACCCTCAACAGGCCCGCCAACTCGTCGGGAGCACCGCGCTCTTAGAATTCAGAAAAGTCGTCAAGGCCGGCACCCCGGGAGAGACCCCCACTACCGAAGAATTCGACGAGGAGGTGCTCCCGGGCTATCTCTGCGACCGAAGCCCCGCCGACTGCGTTCAGTACGTCGTCAAGAAAGAACCGTTGATGACCGGGGATATTCTCTCCAAGGCCGAGGTACGCATCAATCCCAATCCCGGCCAAGGCGGCGGCGCGATTCTGGTAGCGCTGACGCTCAACGAATCGGGGGCGCGCCAGTTCCGAGATGTCATCTTGCAGCTCAAGGCCGAACAAGACCCCATCGCGATTGTGCTTGATCGCGTCGTCTACAGCGCTCCGGTGGTAGCCAAGAGCCTCCAAGACGAGGCCCGCCGCAAGGCGGCGATCAACGAAGCGGTGATCACCGGGCAGTTCACCCCCGAAGAGGCACGCTTGCTCGCGGCCATCCTAAGCGCCGGCGCGCTCCCCGCCGAGATCGTCATCAAACAAGAGAGCATCGTCGGGCCGACGCTGGGCCGCGACTCCATCGAGAAGGGCCTCACTGCGAGCCTTATCGCCGGTCTGGCGGTGATGCTCTTTATGGTCGTGTACTATCGTTGGAGCGGCATGGTAGCGAATTTCACGCTCTTGACCAATCTGATCGTGCTCTTGGGAATTCTCGCGGGCTTCAAGGCGACGCTCACCCTGCCGGGGATCGCCGGGATTATTCTGTTAGTGGGCATGGGGGTCGATTCGAGCGTGCTGATCTTCGAGCGGATGCGCGAGGAGCTGCGCTTGGGCAAGGTCGCCCGCGCCGCAATTGACGCCGGATATCAGCGCGCCTTGACGACCATTTGGGACTCTCATGTTACTACGCTCATCACCAGCTTGATTCTCTTCGTCTTCGGCACCGGCCCGATCCGGGGGTTCGCTACCACCCTCAGCGTCGGGGTTCTGGTCAATCTCTTCACGGTGCTGCTGGGGACGCGACTGATCTTTGAGTTTGTGAAGATGCGCAAGGTCGAGCGCCTGAGCATCTAGGAGCTAAACACTATGAAAGAGACTCTGAAGACCAAGACGATGAGCACCGACGGGATGGTGCGCTTCTTTACGATCCTGCCCAAAGAGACGCACATTGACTTTCTGAGACTGCGCCACGTCATGGCAACGATCTCGGTGATCTTATCGTTGATTGGGCTAGCAGCGTTTGCCATGATCTGGATGGGCCAAGCCAAATTGGGCCTAGAGTTTACGGGGGGAACGGCGCTGACGGTAGAGCTGACCCCTCCGGTAGCGATCGACGCGGCGCGTGCGGCGCTGGCGCGCGGGGGCTTCGGCGACGCGCAACTGCAAGACATCCGCGGGACGAATCAGTTGGCGATCCGTACTAAGACCGTCCGAGGCGCCGAAGAAGAGGCCCAAGAGCAGCTCCTGCAGCTCTTGCGCCGGGAGTTTCCCGACCGGACGATCACAATAGCCAGCTCGGACTTCATCAGCGCGACGGTGGGGCGCGAGCTGCGAGACAAAGCGATCTGGGCGGTGCTCTTCGCTACGCTGGGGCTGTTGGCCTACATCGCGTTTCGCTTTGATTTTAAATTTGGCGTGGCCGCGGCGATCACGACCTTTCACGACGTCTTAGTCGTCTTGGGGATCGTCTGGCTGACGGGCATGGAGATCACGCTCTTGGTGATCACGGCGCTCTTGACGCTGGCGGGGTATTCGCTCACCGACACGGTCGTGATCTTCGACCGGGTCCGCGAGAACCTGCGCAAGCACCAGCGCGAACCGTTGATGAAGATCATCAACGATTCGATCAACCAAGTGCTAAGCCGCACGCTCTTGACGTCGTTGACGACGCTCTTGGCGGTCGTGGCGCTCTATCTCTTGGGTGGGCCGGTCTTGCGGGACTTCTCGTTTGTGCTGATCTTGGGGGTCATCTTCGGGACGTATTCGTCTATTTATATTGCGTGCCCGCTGTTGCTGCTGGGGCGCCGTCGCGGGCTGACCGCGCACGTGAAACAGTAAGCGCATGGACCTGGGGATCTCCAACAGAGTGGCGCTAGTAGCCGCGGCAAGTCGCGGGATAGGCAAAGCGATCGCGCTCCGCTTGGCCCGCGAAGGTGCGCGGGTGGCCATCTGCGCCCGCGACCACGAAGAGCTGCACAAGACCGCTCAAGAGATTCAAAACACCACCAAGACCGAGGTGCTCGCCCTCGTCGCCGATGTCACCCGCCCAGACCAGATCAAGAGCTTGATCGCTCAGACGCTCGCGCGCTTCCACCAGATAGATATTCTGGTGACGAACGCCGGCGGCCCCTCGATAGGAAAGTTCTTCGATTTCGACGACGCCGCGTGGGAGAGCGCGTTTCAGCTGACGTTTCTCAGCGTCGTCCGGCTCTGCCGTGAAGCTATCCCCCAGATGCAACAGCGGCGCTGGGGCAGAATCATCAACATCGCCTCAACAACCGTCAAGCAACCCATCGAGAATCTGATTCTCTCGAATGCTTTGAGATTGGCCGTGGTTGGGCTGGCCAAGAGCTTGGCCAACGAACTGGCGCCTTACGGGATCACCGTCAACACCGTCTGCCCGGGGATGATCCGCACGCAGCGCTTGGAGCAGCTCTTGCACGTCAGCGCGCAGATGCAGCAGATCTCCTTTGACGAGGTGCTGAAGCAGCGCACGGCGCAGATCCCTCTGGGGCGCTTGGGGACCCCCGAAGAGCTGGCCGATCTCGTCGCGTTCTTGGCCTCGGAGAACGCGCGCTACCTCACGGGCACGGTCATCCAAGTCGACGGCGGTCTCGTCAAGGGCATCTTTTAATTTCAGAAGAGAAAGACCGCCGCGGCGACGACCGTCGTGTAGCCGTTGCCGTTGACGATGGCCGTCTGGGTCTCGTTGCGCGTGCGCACGATCTTCCCAGAGAGCTTCCAGACCTGCTCTTTCTCGTCCCAGTTGGCCGTGTCGTCGAACTCGATGCCCAACGTCGAAGCGAGCATAGAAGCTGCCAAATCTTCGGCGTAGTCGCCGGCTTGTTTTTCGTTCTGCCCGAAGGCGTGATGCTCGCTCAGATATCCGTAAGCATCGGGATCGGCGGGGACGGCGCAGCCGATTGAAGCGGCGAGCAAGCGTCGCGGCTCGTCGCTGGAGCAGCGCGCCATGACGCAGAAGACGATCTGCCCCGGCTTCAGCTCTTTTAAGCCCTCGGATTTGGGGATGATCTTGCAGCGCGGGGGCAGGATGCTGGAGACGTGCACCAGGTTATATTTCTCGATCCCCGCGTCGCGCAGCGCCAGCTCGAACGAGCGCAATTGATCTCGATGCGTCCCCACCCCCTTGGTGAAGAAGACTCGTGTCGGCACAAAGTTCTCCATCGTAGACCTCCTCCCTACGTGAGAAAATAGCCGAGCATCTTGTAGAGCAATTTCGCCGCGAGAAAATCCGGCCCGATCATCCCCGCTATAGGGCACAGCTCGACGATGTCGCAGCCGATCACGTCGTGCCGCTCGCCGACGTATCGGAGAATCCTGAGCACGGTGTACCAATCGAGGCCGCCGGGTTCGGGCGTGCCCACCGCGGGCATCAGCCCCGGATCGAAGACGTCCAAGTCCACCGTGACGTAGACGGGATCGTGAAGCTTGCTGAGAGCAGCGTTCAAGGCCCTCACCCCGGCTACGCCACCCCTCTCCCGTGAGTGATTCACGGGAGAGGGGACGGGGGTGAGGGCCATCTCGTGCAGCTCATAATCAAAGCAGACGTGCAGATTCTTCGCGCGGCGAATGAACTCAGCTTCTTCGGAGCTGATCGCCCGAATCCCGATCTGAACGATATTCAGCCCCAGCTCGTGCATCCGACGCGCGACGCACGCGTGATTGAACTTGGTGCCCTGAAAGCTCTCGCGCAGATCGGAGTGAGCATCGAGCTGCAAGACCGAGAACCGTCCGAACTTTTTCTGCAGGGCGCGCACCGGGGCCAGCGTCAGCGAGTGCTCCCCGCCGATCATTACGGGGAATTTCTCGTGCGCCAGCACCCACGCGATGACTTTTTCGACCCGTTGAATCGTCTCTTCAGGATTGGCGGCTGATGGCTCCAAGGGCGGGAGCGTGTGAATCCCGATCTGATAGACTTCACGTTGTAGCTCTTCGTCGTACAGCTCTAAGTGGGTCGAAGCTTCTAAGAGCGCGTGGGGGCCGCGGCGCGTGCCAGGCAGATACGACGTCGTCAGATCATACGGGACGGGGAGGATGACGGCTTTGGCGGTGGCAAAACGAGAGAACTCCGGTGGCAGCCCACCGAAGTTCTGGGGCACCCAATGCTCGCTAGATGGTGGCGGGATCTCTTCGGTCTCTTCGTGCATCTCTGCCCTGTGGTACGGAGTCCCTCCTTCTTGATTTTAGAACGCTTCCAAAAAGCGCATGTCGTTCTGATAGAACGTTCGGATATCGTCCACCCCGTATTTTAGCATGGCCATGCGCTCGACGCCAAGTCCGAACGCAAACCCCGTGTACTCTTCGGGATCGTAGTCGACTTCTTGCAAGACGGCTGGATCGACCATGCCCGCTCCGAGAATCTCAAGCCATTTTTCGGTGCCCTTGCGCCGCACGTGGACTTGGATGCTCGGCTCGGTAAACGGGAAGTAGTCCCCGACAAAGCGCGCCTCGAAGCCCTTGCCGTAGAACTCTTCAAGAAACGCGAGAATCGTGCCCTTCAGATGGGCAAAATTGATCCCCTTGTCCACCCAGAGCATCTCGATCTGGTGGAAGACGGGGGAATGGGTAGCGTCGGTGGCGTCGCGGCGGAAGCACTTGCCGGAGCAGACGACTTTGACCGGGGGCCGACGCTGCTGCATGACGCGGATCTGCACCGGCGACGTGTGGGTACGCAGGAGCAGATCGTCAAAGCCATCAAGATAGAACGAGTCCCAATCGTCGCGGGCCGGATGATCTTTGGGGATGTTGAGCGCCTCAAAATTATAATAATCGGTCTCGATCTCTGGCCCGCTGACCACTTCAAAGCCCAAGCGCACGAAGATATCTTCGAGTTCTTTGGTGACTTGGGTAATCAAGTGCAGGCTGCCCAACTTCTGCCGGCGACCGGGGAGGGTCACGTCGAGGGCTTCGGCGCGCAGGCGCGCCTCTTTCTCGATGTGCGCAAATTCGGCCAAGCGCTGCTCCAGCTTGGCAGTGAGCATCTCTTTGAGGGCATTAAGGAGGCGGCCCGCTTCGGCTCTCTGGTCGGGGGCAAGCGCTTGGAGGCCGTCCAAGAGCTGGGCGAGCTGCCCCTTGCGCCCCAGATACTTGACACGAAACTCTTCGCAGTGCCGGGTACTCGAAAGCGCTTGCAGTTCTTGCAGGGCTTGCTCTTCGAGTTTTCTGGCTTTTTGAATGAGTCCGTCGTGCTGTGCCGTCGCCATAGCCGAGATTATAGCGTCTGATCTCGCACCTGACAAATTCACTCGCAAGCGGTCTTGGCGCCTCCTTCGGTGATGCGCCCCTCGACTTGGGGAGAGACGCTCTCTCGTTGGCGCAGCCCTTCGATGACCAAATCGGCGTCTATCAGTTGGGTGTCGAGAAACTCAGAGCGTTGTTCGCGGAAGACGGTGTAGCCGTCGCCGCCGTTGGCCAGGAAGCTGGGGGCGGCTATGGAGTAGGTCGCTTGGGGGTCGAGAGGCTGCCGCCCGACGAAGACCTTCAGCACGCGCTCGCCCACGGGTTTCTCGCGATCAAAGCTCAGACACATCCCAGAGACCTGCAAGAACCGTCCAGCCCCTTGCTCGACCTGGCTGACACTGTTCTCCAAAGCAAGCAACAGCTCAGAACCTTTCAGTCGGAACGTGGTGAGGGTGTTGGCGAAGGGGAGGACGGTAAGAATCTGTTCTATGGTGATCGCGCCGGCGGGGATGGAGGCCCGAATCCCGCCGCCGTTCTGAAACGCGATATCCGTTCCAAAGCGCTCGCGATAGATATCGGTGATGAGATTGCCCAAGTTGGTCTCCTGGCGACGCACGATCTCGCGCCGGCCCTCTAAGTCCACGGTAGTCTGAGCGATGACCTCTTTGACTCTCACGGCCAGCTCGTCAAGATAGGGCCGAAGAAGCGCTTCGATCTGGGGATCGGGGGCGATGACAGGGACGTTTGCTTTGAGATTGTGCTCTGTCGCTGGCAAGATGAGCAAGTTCGCTGCTCTTGCTTTGGTGATCTCTTTGGTCTTGGGATCTACGATGAGATCGAGCTGGCCCAAGGCTGTCCCCAAGCGTCCCAAGAAGGGGCCTTCGCCGGCGCGCACGAAGATCCCGTTGGGACGTTCGATCTCTGTGGGCTGATCGGGGATAAGCTCGGCGACGTTGCCGAGCACGTCGAGGGCGTCGCGCGTGACGATCCCGCGGAACCCATACGTGTGCCCCCCGATGATGACGTCAACTTCTGGGACGGCGCGCAGCAGCTCCAAGTCTCTGAAGTTCTCTTGATGCGTGACGGCGACCCAGATATCGGCTTCTGCGCGGTGCTGCTCTAAAACTCTTCGCACGGCTGAGACGGCGTCGGAGAAGATCACCCCTTTGGGGGGGCTAGAGGAGTTTGGCGTGTTGGGATGGGTGATCCCGATGATGCCGACCCGAAGACTCCCAAATCTCTTGATGAGAAACGCGGGCTGAGGCTGCGCCAGCCCGAGGTGCTCAAAGCCCTCGATGTTGGCCACGACGAAGGGAAACTGAGCCAACTCGGCGAGCTTCTTGTAGCGCTGTTCGCGCGGCTCGAAGTCGAACTCGTGATTGCCGGGGACCATTAAGTCATAGCCCATCGCGTTCATGGCGATAATATCGGGTTCGCCGCGGAAGACGGTCGAGAGGGGGGTGCCGACGAGAATATCGCCGGAGTCGACGAGCAAGACCCCAAGACGGTTCTTCTGGGCATCGGCGCGCTGCTGGGCGATGAGGGTGGCGCGTGCGGCGAGTCCGCCGCAGTCTAGCGGGGGATTGCCGCCGCGGATGGGCAGTGCTTGGCCGTGATGCTCTTGAGTGTGCAGAATGCGAACTCCTACGAACAGATCCGGAGGGGAGACGACGGGGTTCTGTCTAGCAAAGGCGACGATCAGGAGCGCTAGCGCGAGCACTACCAGCCACCACCAGAGCGATCTGTCGTTCATGGAGTCTCCTTGAGTCTGTGCGCAAGCTCTTCTATATTATACCTACTCAGCGGTTGACGCGGTCGGCGCGCCGGACTATACTGTCGGCGTATGGAGCGATGTGAAGGAGGCCCCTATGGCGACGAAGGCCGTTCGCCCCAAAAAGCGCAAGATCGCGGTGCGTGGGCCGGGTAAGACCCCGATAAAACTCATCGTCAACGGCGAAACACACGAGCTGCTCGTCGAGCCGCGCCGCACGCTCCTCGATGCTCTACGCAAAGATTTGGGACTGACAGGGACGAAAAGGGCGTGCGACGAGGGCACCTGCGGCGCGTGCACAGTTCTTTTAGACGGCAAGCCAATCTACGCGTGCATGGCATTAGCTCTGGAGTGCGAGGGAAGAAGCATTGAGACGGTCGAGGGCTTGGCTCGCAACGGCAAGCTCCATCCCATCCAAGCAGCATTCATAGAAGAAGACGCGCTGCAGTGCGGCTTCTGCACCCCGGGGCAAATTATGTCTGTGAAAGCCCTGCTCGATGAGAACCCCAATCCGACGCTTGAGGACGTAAAGCGCGCTGTGTCAGGGAACTTGTGTCGCTGTGGAGCCTACCCCAAGATCTTCAAAGCCGCACTGCGCGCCGCAGAACTCCTGCGCTCAGGGAGCTAGCGTATGCCCAAAGTCATCAAGACCCGGACAGAGTTTGAAGGTCACGTCTTTGAAGAGTACGTCGTCGTCGAGGGCGAGGGGCTGTCGGCATGGGACGCGCAGACCCCGCTTAGGTACATAGGCAGACAGATCCCGCGTACCGACGGCCCGGAGCGCGTCACCGGCAAAGCCGTCTACACGTTTGACGTGCAGCTTCCGGGGATGCTCTATGGGAAGATTCTGCGCAGCCCGCACCCGCACGCGAGAATCAAGAGCATAAACACGCAACGCGCCGAAAGACTCCCCGGCGTGCGCGCCGTGCTCAGCTTCAAAAACGCCCCAAAGCTCTCTTTCCGTCAAGGACAGACGTTTCTCTTTGACGAGATCGTGCGCTACGTCGGCGACGAAGTCGCGTGCGTGATCGCCGATGAAGAAGAGATCGCCGAAGATGCCCTCGAACTCATCGAGGTCGAGTATGAACGCTTGCCCTTTGTGCTCGATCCCGAAGAGGCGCTTCGACCCGAAGCTCCTAACGTGCAGCCCTCTGGGAACTTGCTCAACGGCAAACCCGACATCTACGAACGGGGCGACCTGGACAGAGGCTTCTCTCAAGCCGATCTCATCGTAGAAAGAACGTTCAGGACCCAGTGCGCCCTGCACAATTGTCTGGAGACTCATGGCAGCGTCGCCCTATGGGAAGGAGACGCGCTCACGGTGTGGGACTCGACGCAGCATATCTTTGGGGTGCGCGCGGGGTTGGCCCAACTGCTGGGGCTGCCCTTGCACAAGGTGCGCGTCATCAAAAGATATATGGGCGGAGGCTTCGGCAGCAAGAACGGTCTGGGGAAATACACGGTGATCGCGGCGCTGGGAGCAAAGGCGACAGGCCGGCCCGTCAAGATCATGCTCGATCGCCACGAGGAGAATCTCGCCGCGGGCAACCGTCCGTCAACAATCCAGCACTTAAAAGTCGGCGCGAGGCGCGACGGCACGCTCACGGCGTTGGAGCTGAAGGCCATAGTGAACGCCGGAGCGTTTTGCACATGGCCGCCGTCGGTAGGCGGCCCGGCCCGCCAGCTCTATCTCTGTCCCAACGTGAAGACCGAGCAGTACACGGTCTTCACGAATACGGGGCCGTTGTCGGCCTTTCGCGCCCCCGGCTACGTCGAGGGAACGTTTGCGTTAGAGTCGCTGATGGACGAGCTGGCGCACGAGCTGAAGATAGATCCCCTTGAGCTGCGTCTGAAGAATTACGCAGAGATAGATCAAACGACGGGGCGGCCCTACTCGACCAAGGGCCTGCGGGAAGCCTACGAGCGCGGGGCAAAGCTCTTTGGGTGGAAGGCCCTCACCTCTAACCCCTCTCCCGTAGCTCACCTACGGGAGAGGGGTGGCGCAGTCGGGGAGAGGGCCACCAAACTCCGCGGCGTTGGCATGGCTTCGCAAATCTGGAGCGGCAACGGGATGCCCCCAGCGTATGCTATCGTTAAGATCAACCCCGACGGCACGGCGACCGTCGTCACGGGCACGCAAGATATTGGCACAGGCACGAAGACTGTGCTCGCGCAGATCGCTGCGGAAGAATTGGGCTTCCCCATTGAGAAGATCTCAGTGGAGATTGGAGACACTCAGCTAGGGCTTTATGCACCGCTGAGCGCGGGCAGCATGACCGTGGCAAGCGTTGGCCCGGCGGTGCGCCTCGCCGCGCATGAGGCGCGCCAGCAGCTCTTGGACGTCGCTGCCCAAGTGCTCGAAGTGCCGCGCGAGTCGCTGGCTATCTGTGACGGACTGCTGAGCAGCCCTGCGCTCAAAGAAGCCGTCGCGATCAAAGACGTTTTAGAGAAGCTCGAGAATTTTATGATCATCGGGCGTGGGGCGCGAGAGCCGAATCCCGAAGATGTTGCTGTCAATACGTTCGGTGCTCAGTTTGCCGAAGTCACGGTAGACACCGAGACTGGCGAAGTGAAGGTCGAGCGAATCGTCGCGGTGCACGATTCCGGCCGCGTGATCAATCCCTTGACGCTCTCCAGCCAGATCGAAGGCGGGATCATTCAGGGGCTGGGCTATGCGCTCTTCGAGCAGCGCGTTGTAGATCGAAACACGGGTGTCGTCGTGAACGATAATTTGGAGAACTATAAGCTCCCGACGGCCCTTGATATTCCGGAGATCGTCTTTGAGATGGTAGATCGTCCTGATCACAGAGCCAATAATTTGGGGGCGAAGGGCGTGGGGGAGCCGCCGATCATCCCCACCGCCGCGGCGATTGCCAACGCCGTCGCGAACGCACTGGGCATAAGAATTTATGAGCTGCCCCTCACGCGCGAGAAGATCCTGAAAGCATTAAAGAGAGTGTGAGCACTATGCGATCTTTTGAGCACGTCAACGCGCTGAATATTCAGACAACTGTCGCGCTACTGAGCGAACCGTCTACGGAGGCCATCGCCGGCGGCACAGATCTGTTAGGCGAGCTGAAGGCGCGCCTGCGCAGCCCCCAACGCTTGGTCAATCTCAAGACGCTCTCCAAGCTTCGAGAGATTCGCTACAGCCCCAGAGTCGGCTTGCGTCTTGGGGCGCTCGTGACGCTCGCGGAGATCGAGCGCCATCCCGTCGTTCAAGAGAGATTCCCGATTCTTGCTCAAGCGGCTTCTTCGGCCGCGACGCCGCAACTGCGCCACATGGGCACCATCGGGGGCAACCTCTGCCAAAAGCCTCGTTGTTGGTACTATCGGAATAAGCTCTTTCACTGTTGGCTCAAGGGCGGCGATATATGCTTTGCCGAAGACGGGGAAAATAAATATCACGCGATCTTGGGAGCCGATCGCTGTCACGCGGTGCACCCGTCGGATCTCGCTCCGGCGCTTATCGCGCTGGACGCGACGGTGTGCGTCGTCGGGCCTGAAGTTGAGGGCGAGATTTCGCTCGAAGAGCTATACACCAAGCCCACCGAGCGCCATCGTCGCATGACGATCCTGGGGCCGGGTGAATTGATTACGGAGATTCGCGTGCCCCCGCCCAAGAAGAACGCACGGGGGGTTTATCTGAAAGCGATGGAGCGCGGGAGCTGGTCGTTTGCGCTGGTGAGCGTTGCCGCGCAGATGAGCTTGGAGGGCGAGCGCATCACTGATGCGAGAATAGCCCTAGGCGGGGTTGCGGCAATCCCGTGGCGAGCGCGAGAGAGCGAGCGACTCTTGGTTGGGCAGGAGTTCTCTGAAGAGCTGGCCGAGCGCGCCGCCGAAGCTGCGGTTGCTGGAGCGCAGCCGTTGCGAGATAATGGGTACAAAGTGCCGTTAGCCAAGAGCTTGGTGAAGCGAGCTCTAGAAATATCCATACGGGAACGGTCGGATATGTAGTCACTATGGCTTACAAAGCGACGTGGCGCGTCTCTTTTGGCGAGATAGACTACGCAGGGATCGTCTATTACCCAAACTTTTTTGATTATTTTCAGCGCACCGAAGAAGCGTTTATGGAGCATATCGGCTTTCCGTATCCGTATCTGATTGGCGAACTGAAGATCGGCTTCCCAATTGTGCATGTTGAGGCAGACTTCAAGCACCCCGTGCGCTACGGCGACTCCTTCGACGTGAACATGAGCGTCGCGCATTTGGGCACCAGCTCCGTGACGTTTGGCTTTCGCGTCTTCAAAGGGCAGCAGCTCTGCGGGACAGCTTCTATCACGCACGTCACCGTAGATATGAAGACGTTTAAAACCATCCCCATCCCCTCCGAGCTGCGCGCGCTCTTTGAGAAACACGTGCAGCTTAAGTAGCAGAATCCCTCAGATCGTCGTCGTAGGAAGCTTCGTCCTCGGCCGGCTCGATGTGGATCGTCACGCTGGCATGAGGAAGGACCTTCTCAATGTCGCGTTCTACGCGCTCGCACAGGTCGTGCGCCTCTTGCACCGAGCGCGCCCCCGGCACGACCAAGTGCAGATCCACAAAGCGCCTCGAACCGGACTTGCGCGCCCGCAACCGATGGTACGCGACAAATTGATCGCGATGACGGTTGAGCACCGCTTCGAGCTGAATTAGCTCGTCGCTGGGCAAGCTATAGTCCATGAGGCCGTCTATTGAGCGTCGCACTAAATTGACCCCCGTGAGGACGATATGACCCGCCACCGCAAGAGCAATCAGGGAATCGAGCCACTGCCACCCCGTCACCGCGAGCGCTAACAGCCCCGCAATGACGCCCACGCTCGTCCAGACGTCGGTCAATAAGTGCTTGGCATCGGCTTCTAGAGTGATCGAATCGTAGCGGTTGGCGGCGCTTAAGAGCGCCCGCGCAACGATGAAGTTCAGCAGCGACGCACTGCCCGCGACGATCAGCCCCCAGTTGAGCTGCTCCAAGGGGATGGGCCGTATCAAGCGTTCAATGGCGGCATAGGCGATGCTCCCCGCTGCGATGAGGATCAGCGTGCCTTCAGCGCCGCTCGAAAAATATTCGGCTTTATCGTGGCCGTAGGGGTGGGTCTTGTCGGCGGGTTTAGCGGCGATCTTAAGCGCCGTCAGCGCGATGAGTGCCCCCGCCAAGTTCACCAAAGACTCCAGAGCATCGGAGAGGATTCCCACCGAGCCGGTGAGCAGATAGGCCGTGAACTTGAGCATCAATGTCGCCAGCGCCGCCCCCACCGACAGAAGCGCAAAACGCGATTTCACATCCTTCATCACATAGGGAAGTCTAACGAAAAACCCAGACAAGATCAAGAAAACTTAGCCAAAGCCAAGAAAGTCGCTTCGGGCTAATTCTACGATCCTCTCCAAGTGCATTCCCCGTGAGCCCTTGAGCAAGACCAACCGAGGCGAAGGATCTTCTGCTCTGACAAACGCTTCGGCCGCTTCTTCAGACGTAGCAAAACGCAGAGTCTCTAGGCGAGCTTTCTCGGCCTCGTCGCCGATGAGCTGCGCCCACCTCCCCACGACCCAAACTTGATCAGGGCCGATCTCCACGACAAGCTTGCCGATCTCACGATGAGCGCGCTCGCTCTGTCTCCCCAGCTCGAGCATATCCCCCAGCACCAAGACCAAGCGCTCGTGGGGACGTCGAATCTGCGCCGCGCACCAGAGCGCTTCGCGCATCGAGGCGGGATTGGCGTTGTAGGCGTCGTGTAGAATCGTCAGCGAACCGTTGCGCACAAGCTGCAAACGCCCCGCAGGCCCCTTGGCGCTCTCCAACGATGACGCAATCTCTTCTAAAGAGAACCCCAGCTCTTGAGCTACTGCAAAAGTCGCCAAGGCCGCCAGCACCGCTGGGCGTCCAAGCAATCTCATCGAGAGCGTCACGCTTCCGTGAGGACCGTGCACGCGAAAGCGTGTGCCCTCGCGCGTGATCTGCAAAATTTCAGCAGAATAATCATGGCTCAAACGCAAGCCAAACGTGACGATCTTGCAAACCCTCTCGCGGACAGCGCGCACTATGGTGTCGTTGTCGCCGTTGACGATCAACGGCCCTTGCAAGTTTTCTAATAGCTCCAATTCTGCTGCGAGCACGCCCTCAAGACCGCCAAGCGTCTCTAGATGCTCCTCATGGATAGATGTGAGCACACCGATCTGCGGAGGAGCGATGGCACAGAGTCTTTTGAGATCCCCTCGCGCGGTCGTGCCCATCTCCAGCACCAATACTTCCGTCTCTTCGGGAGCACCGAGAATCGTCAAGGGCACGCCGATCTCGGTGTTGAGATTGCCCGGCGTAGCGTGGACGCACTTTCTTTGGGAGAGCACTTGCGCGATCAGCTCTTTGGTGGTCGTCTTGCCGTTGCTGCCGGCCACCGCGATCACATGAGCGTTCAGCTTCTCCCGAAGTGCCCACGCTGCCAGCTCTCCCAACGCCACGAGCGTGTCGAGAACGCGTATCTGCACGGCGGGAGCTTTTGAGTCTATCTTTCGATGGGTGAGAAAGCCCACCGCGCCGCGCCGCAGCGCTTCTGCGACAAAGTCGTGCCCGTCGTAGCGCTGGCCTACCAAGGGCACAAAGAGTTCTCCCCACGAGAGCGTGCGGGAGTCGGTCGAGACGCCAGCGAAACTCTGATGAAGATCTCCGCAGACGAGCTCTCCCGAGACGGCGTGGACGACTTCTCGTGTGGTGAGCCTCATCGGCTGAGAGCTTAGCAAAAGCAGAAGGAAAAGAAGAGGACAAGTGTCTTAGAGAGAAAGAGCAGCGGGCACGAGAGGGACCCTCTCGCGCCCGCTGGGCCGATTCCGTCCGTGAAGACTAGCCGCCGCGGCAGCGCCCGCCCTTGCAGTAGAGCATCATGAGCGTGCCGAACTGCGAGCGCTGATGGTTGCGGATCGTGTCCAAGCGATAGGCCGACAAGCCGTTCCCCACCGAGATCGGGATATAGGGCAAGAACTCGGTGAAGAGCAGTTGGGCCTCATCGGCGAGCGCGCGCAGCTTGGCCTCGTCGGTCTCGTCGGCGAGCTGACGATAGAGCGCATCAAGCTTCTTCTCGTCTTCGGTCGCACCCGCGCAGCCCGCACCGGCGTTGACGTTCCAGAAGTGCAGGTTGCCGTCGCAGGTGTAGACGTTGATGCCGCTGGCAGCGGACGCACCGCCGGTCAAGCCGATCAAGATCGCCTCATAGTCACCGACCGTGAGCTGATCTACGAGCGCGGCGAAGTCGGCCGGCGTGGGCACGGCCTCAATGCCGATCTTCTTCAGATCAGAAGCGATGAGCTTGATTTGCTCCTCGCGCAGCGTGTTCCCCACGTTGGTGGCCAAGATGAACTTAAACGGCCCGGCGGGGTTGGTCTGCGGCCCGAAGTCGTTGCGGAAGTTGGCCGGGATCTCGCGGATGCCGTCATTGTTAGTATCGCGGATCCCCAAGCTGTCAAGGATCTGGGCGGCTTTAGCCAGATCGAAGCGGCGCTTGACCTGCTCCCACTTGGCTAAGACTTCCGCCTTCTGGCCCGGTCGCTCGATGTGATACGGGCTGGGGATGCTCACATGCCCGTAGAGCTCCGTGCCCAAGCCGAGCCGGATGTTCTTGACCACGCTGGCGCGGTCGGTGGCGTGCGAGAACGCCTGGCGCACCTGCTTGTTGGCAAACGCCGCGCGCAAGGTGGGGTTCTTCGCCGTCCAGCTCACGACCCAGAACTCCGTGCCGAAGACGGGTTGGCCAGAGTCTATATCGTCGTTGACCGGCAAGCGTCCGGCAGCCTTATCCGACTGCAAGACCGGAATGTCGCCCGGGCGCGGCCCTAGCAGGTCTGTCTGACCGTTGCGGAATTGCTGCAGAGCGAGTTCTTGCCCTTGCGTCGGCGCGAGAATGATGCGCAGGCCGCGCAGATAGGGCAGCTGATTGCCCTTCTCGTCCACGCGCCAGGAGTTGGGGTTAGCCGCGAACTCCGCGACCGCGTTGGGATCAAGCCGCGTCAGCCGGAAGAGACCCGCTCCCACCAGATCGGCCGGTGGCGTGGCCACACCAAAGACGTTATTGAAATCCCTGGGGCTGCGCTCCACGTTGGGCGCGAGCTTGAGGACGTTTCGCTTGGAGAGGATCTCCACGAACCCCGTGTTGGGGAAGGGCACATTCGCCGCAGGCTCGGCGCAGGTGAAGCTGATCTTGCGCTCGTCAATGACCCGCACCGTGGGGAGGTCCTTGCCGCCCTTGCAGAAGAGCGTGTCGCGAATGCTCGTGGCAATGTCCCTGGGGTAGACCAGGTTCTCAAACGTGAAGCGCACGTCTTCAGACGTAATGGGCGTACCGTCGTTGAACTTGATGCCCCGGCGCAGGGTGTAGGTGACGGTCTTGCGATCGGGAGTGACTTCAAAAGATTCGGCAATCGCGCCGGTCTCCGCGCCTACCGGCCCATCGAGCAGCGTATCGTGCAAGCGATCAATGATCGCGAAGCTTGCCGTGTCCGTCGCTGTGATGGGGTTGAGGGTGCGCGGACGAGCGATGATCGTCGTGGCGTAGATGCCCTTGCCAACTTCTTCAGGCGCGGGGATCTGCTGGAAGTAGATCTTCATATCCACGCGGGCGTCCACGGTCTGGCCCCCGGTGCTCACCTGAAGAATCCGGCTGGGGCCTTGGCTCTCTTCAATGTCCACGACGACCTTCTGGCCCGCAGGGACGGAGCCCTTGACCTCGCGGCCGCCGTTGCGCACCGTGCGGCCCAGCGCGTCCTTCACCTCGTAGGTGACCGCGCCGGGGCCTTGGTTGGAGATCTCTATCTGCACGGCCGAGCGAGGCAGACCCGTCTCGTCCGCCGCCGCCCCTTCAAAGGCCAGCGTCACGGTGGTCTTCTTGCTCCCCGCGGTCACGCTGATCTCGACCGATTCTTGCTTGGTGCGATCGAAAGCCGGCACGGCTACTCTGGCCGACTGCTTGGCCGCGACCGCGCCGCTGGCGATCTGGGTGCGAGTGGCGCGCGCGCCCACACCAACCACGCGCGTCAACGTATACGTAAGATCGCCATCGCCGGCCGTGATCGTGACGTTCTTTGTGCCGGAGGGCACGCTGAAGGAGACCTCTTGGTTCGGCTCTAGCTCAATGGGCTTAAAGCCGCCGGCCTGCACCTGACCGCCCTTGAACTCCGCAAACGCCTCGTTAAAGTCGCGCTCCATCACCTTGGGGTTCTCCGAACACGCCGGCTTACACGCCTGCGCCCAACCGACCACCGCGCTGGTTGGAACCAGCACCGCCACGGCTAGCACTACCGCTAGCACCTTATTGAGTTTCATATCTTCTTGCTACCTCCTTTTTGAATTTCCTAAACTCCGCTCCCAACCCTGGCCAGAGTGGTTGTGAACGTCCGCGATCTTGCTGCGAGTTTGTTGCTCTCTGTGCTGTACGCTACCCCTTCGGACATCCCCCCTTTGCTGATTATATTTCAAGCGTGACTATTTTACACTATGAGCTCCCCTAGTCTGACGCTAGGGGCGATCTCCCCCTTCTGATGCTGATGGTCGCGCGCTTTCGCCCCCACGATGCCATAGGGTATAATCGAGCCGTTATGGACGGGTTGACCCTGCGCGCGATGGTCACGGAGCTGCAAGAGAGGGTCTGCGGTGCGCGGATTCAACAGATCTATCATCCCCGACCGACCACCCTCACCATAGAACTGTGGGCCGGAGCCGACTACACCCTGCTGTTGGAACTGGGGCAAGAGCCTAGAGTTCATCTGACTTCTGAGAAGTTTTGTAACCCTCCGGTACCGTCGGCATTCGCTATGCTTTTGCGGAAATATATCAAAAACGGCACCCTGCGTCAAGTCGCACAACCGGGGCTTGAGAGAATCATAGACTTCTCTATCGTTCACGGGGAGCTTTACACACTGCGCTGCGAGCTCTTGGGAAGGCAGTCTAATGTGATTCTGCTGTCGGATCAGAAGATCTTGGGAGCGCTCAAGCCCGTCGTGGGCCAACGTTCTTTCCGCCCCGGCGAATTCTACCAACTTCCCTCTTCCCAAAACAAGCTCGACCCGCTCTCAGCGACTTTTGCCGATTTCTGCGCGCGATGGCCTGAAGATACAGTTCTGAGCAAAGCGCTGGTTCAGATTCTAGATGGCATCGGCCCTCGCTTGGCTCAAGAGATCGCCCTGCGCGCTCAGCTCGATCCGGCTCTCTCAACATCTCAGCTGGGAGATCGCGAGAAGGCTTCTCTGTGGGAAGCCCTCCAAGAGCTTCTGGCCCCCGTCCGCGCGCAACGCTTCCAGCCTATTCTCTACTTCGCCGAAGAAAAGCCTCTAGACGCCGCGCCCTTCCCGCTCACACTTTACGCGCACCTGCGCGGCGAGCCACGCTCCACCCTCTCAGAAGCCCTCGACGAATGGGCACGCGCGACCGCTCACGCCCAGACCGAAGAGACCCAACGCCAGAGCCTCCAACGCTGGCTCCGCGAACGGCTCGCCCATACCCAAGCCGCCCTCGAGCGCGTAGACACAGAACTGCGCCAAGCTCAGCGCTATGAAACCCTCAAGCACGAGGGCGAACTCATCCTCGCCCATCTTGATAAATTACACAAGGGCATGACCGAAGCCACCCTCGAAGATTT
>JANXAU010000014.1 GCA_025061735.1 Candidatus Bipolaricaulota bacterium | reverse complement strand
TGCGCCGAAATCCTCCCGCGCCGTCGCTCAAGAGAATCACCAGAGTCTCGCTGTCGAAGTTGACCACGGCGAGATCGTCTCTGCGGTCGCCGTTAAAATCGGCCGACGTCAGAGCTGTGGGAGAGAGTCCCACGCCAAGCGCCAACGGGAACGAGAAGTTGAGCGCTCGGATGACGGTCTGGGCGCGGTTGCTCGCGCCGTCTTCGTCGAAGACCGTGAGCGTGACGGTGTAGATGCCGGCGCGGGTGTACGTGTGCGAGAGAGCAACGCCGGAGCCGCGCGTGCCGTCGCCAAAGTCCCACTCGTGGCGCACGATCCGTTGGGGGGTCAGAGTCAGATCTACAGATTGAGACGCATCGAACTGCACGGTCAACGGCGTGAAGCCGTGCGTCGGCGTTGCAGTCAGAACGGCACGCGGCGGCGGGTTCCCCGCGCGGATGACGACCGTGGCGACCGCGCTCGAGCCGAGATTGTCCGTGACGGTCAAGATGACGGCATAGACGCCGGCTTGCGTATAAGTATGCGAGACTTTGACGCCAAGGGCGGTGTTGCCATCGCCGAAGTTCCACTCGTATGTGGTGATCTGGCCATCGGGGTCGCGCGAGCCACTGGCGTCGAAGTGCACCGTCAGCGGGATCGGGCCGCTGATCGGCGCGGCGGTGATCGCGGCGACCGGCGCTTGATTGACGACGGGCGCGCACCCGACTAAACTAACAAAAACCCCCACGAGCAGAGATACCCTCATAGCTCACTCCCCTCGCCTCTATCATAATCGAGAGCGCGGGGCGGGGGCAAATATTATTTTAACGGGCTGTTCTTAATCCATCGGTCGATGAGGGTGAGCATTTTTAAGTCATCAATCTTCAAACCGGGGGCCAGCTCGCGCCCCTGCACCCAGTACGTGATCGCTTGCAAGATCTCTAGATCGTTGAGACGGTTGTCGCGATCGGCGTCGAGCAGGTCTTCGATCGTCGGTGAAGGGGGTGGAGGCGGAGGCTGCTCGTCGCTGAGGACAGCAAATCGCCACTCGAAGCGTCCCTCAGCCCCTTGGCGATCTCGTGCCCGCACGCGCACCGTCACATCGCCGCTCAAGCGCACCCCCAGCGCCCGAAGATCTACGCTGAAGCGCCCACTGGTGGAGTCCCATGTCGCGCCGCGGCTCTGCCAGCCAAACGGCAACGTTTGAGAGACGTCTTGCACAGTTAACTGAATGCTCTCCGGGACGACCTCGCGTTTGTCGTCGTTGATCGTGATCACGAGCAACGGAGAGCGATCGCCGATGCGCTCTTGGGGTCTGGGCTGCGGGCCGAAGAACTCTGGGGGCAGGTTCTCTAAGCGAATGACGGTGATCAGCCCATTCTGGGTGGGGAATGGCCCGCTGTTGTTATTGTCTTCGGTGATGTTGTTGCTGAGGACGCGCAAGGGGCTGCCGTCCATGGTGGGGAGATCGCCCTTGAGCACCAGCCAAACGAGAATCGTCCCCTTGGCTCCCGCGCCGACGGCTCCGGCCTCATCGCGCGCCGCCACGGTGATCTCATCGCCATCGGGCGAGATCTGCACCTCGCGTTGCCCTGCGAAGAACGGGAACTCTGCCCCTAAGAACGTCGCCACGTCGCGGCGCTCCAAGCTCACTCGAGCGCGAAAGCTCTGCAACCCACTAACGATGCGCGTCAAAATGATCGGGATTTTCACCGTATCGCCCACGAGCACGCCGTCCACGCCCACGACCAATTGCGGGGTATCGGCCCCGGCCGCGACTTGGAGCTGCCCGTGCGTAATGGCAACGTTGAAGCGATTCAAGCGATCGTCCATCAGCTCGATCACGGTGACGTGGACTTCGGTGCGCCCTCCAAACGTGCCGCGCAGCTTGATTTCCGCAAGCTTGATATTGGTCGCACCCGCGATGAGCACGTCGTCTTGGTCGTCCACGCGCACGCGCACGGAGTCCCCATCGGGCGCGATCTCAAAGCGCGCGAAGGCCCGCAGCGACGGCTCAAAGCGCACGCTCTCGATCTGGGCGACTTCAGGAGCCTCTACACGGACGTCAAACTCATAATGATGCAACCCGTTGGGAGCGGCATTCAACACCACTGGAACCCACAGCGCAGCTCCCAACGAGAGCTGCTCGCTCTTGACAGAGATCGTCTGCGCTTCGGCAGCGAACCCCAATCCTAGACCGAGAAGAACTCCCATTCGTATTAGCCATCGCATCGCGAATCTCTCCCCCTTATGGTTACTTCTAACGAGAAAGATACAGATCAGAAGGGCGGATGTCAAATGCGCGTCAGAAGAGTCGGCGCTCTAGCGTAAAGCTGCCGTTGCTGAAGCCATCGGCGCTGAACTCCAGTTCGAGCCTCCCCGTCCAGCGCGAGAGCGTCCGCTGGAGGCGCACCGACGCGCTCACTAGCTCATAAAATCTCAGAGAGAGCGCGCTCTCAATAGCCAAGCCCCAGAGCCGACCGCCCATCGTGATCTCGCTTTGCAGATCGAGATCGCTCAGATCGCTCCCCATCAGATCGAGCTTCAGTTGGGTCTGCCATCCCCAGAGCGACCAAGAGAGATCGAGCGTGATCATCTGCAAGCTGTCGGAGCTAAGCATTATCAGAGCGTTCACCAAGAGCGCATCGAGAGAGCCAAGGGCCATGATCTGCAGACTTCTCCAGGCTAAGTTAGAAGACTCTAACGAGACTTGCAGCAAGAGTCCAGCGAGCATCCCGTCGAGCGAGAGGCTCTCGCTTTCTAGCCCTCGGCTGGTCACCGTCACGCTCGCGCTCACGCTCCACAGCTCCCAGGAGAGACCCAGCTCAATCGCTTGTGAAGCCAGCCCTTGTCTCTTCAGCGTCGCCGTCAGGGAGAGCGTTGCCCATTCGCTCAGAGAGCCGCTGACGGTCAGCGTCTGCTCGCGAAAGCCGTGTCTGTCAAACAGAGTGCTCCCTTCGAGATTGCCTAGCTCCAACGAGCGCGAGACGTTGAGCGCGACCCGCTCGTCCATAAGCCCCGTAGGGGCGAACTTGGCACTGCTCGTGAGATTCAGATCGCTAGGGCCAAACTTGAGCTTGACAGCGCTGCTCTTGAAGTGCCCAACGCTCATCTGAAGATCGCCTTCGACGGCGAGCCAACTGTTAGGGATCAGCTTCCATTTGGTCTCGGCGCTTCGGAGTTGATGGGGAGTGAAGTCGGCTTTGACGGTCGTTTCTAGCTCCGGCGCTTTATACTCCGAGCTGAATTTCGTCTCCCTCCAGCCCTGCGGCGTAAGAAGCGCGCTGAGAGAGAGGGTCAACGGAGCGCGATGGCGCTTGAGCACGATTTCAGCGTAGGGAGGCTTGAGCTGGGCTGAGTCAAACGGGAAGACCGTGGCGAACGTCAGCGTGCTCTGCGCGAGCGCCCGCGCGCTCACCAGAAAGACCAAAAGATAGCTTAAGAAGAGCGCGCGTCTCACGGGGCAACGGCTTGGATCTCGATCGTGCGCGTCAACGAGTTGGTCGCGCCGCGGTCGTCGGTGACGGTCAGCTTCACCGTGAATCTTCCGGCGCTCTTGTAGATGTGGGTCGTCGTCTGGCCTTCGGCCTTCTCGCCGTCGCCGAAGTCCCACTCGTATTTGACGATCTGCCCATCGGCGTCGCTCGATCCTGTCGCGTCGAACGAGACGCGCTCGTTGACTTTGGGTTTTTGTGGATCGAACGTGAACGTGACCAACGGAGGTTGGTTGGGCGGCTCTGGCTTGGGCTGCACCGTCACGTCTTGGGTGACCACGAACGTCGCGCCCTGGTCGTCGGCGACGGTCAGCTTGACTTTGTAGATGCCGTCTTTCTTGTAGGTGTGCTTGACGATCTTGCCCTGGGCTGTGGAGCCATCGCCGAAGTCCCAGTCGTAACTGACGATCTGCCCGTCGGGGTCTTGAGAGGCCGACGCGTCAAACGTGACCTCTTCGTTCACTTTGGGGCTAGGCGGCTCGACCAAGAAGAGGCCCACCGGGGGCTGGTTGGGCGGCACGACGCGCACGGTCTTGGCAAAGCTCGCCGTCGCGTTGCGATTGTCCGTCACCTGTAAGATGACGTCGTACTCGCCGGCTTGGTTGAAAACGTACATAGCAGTTACACCCGTTGCGGTCTTGCCGTCGCCGAAGTCCCACAGATAGCCGACGATCTTGCCGTCGGGGTCTCGAGAGGCCGACGCGTCAAACGTGATGCGTTCGCCGACCTTGGGGTCTTTGGGGGTGAACGTGAACCGCGCGATGGGAGCTTGGTTGGGGCCTTGGCACCGCTCCAGCACGCCTCCGAAGCCCAACAGGGCGGCGAAGAGCGTGAGCGCGATGAGATGGACTCGTCTGCGCATGCTCTCTCCCTCCTCCTGGCCTCTTCTAGACGAGATTGTTCAATTCTTGGTTAAACGGCCCTAAATAGAAGATATGAACGGGGTAGCCGAGGCGGCGCAGCTCTTCGGGGAGTTCATCCTCGGCGGGTAGGCTAATGGGCACGTCCAATTCCGGATAGCGATTCAAGATCTCTTGACCGCTCAGCCCCGTCGCGATCCCCACGTAGATCGAGCCTTCAAACGGGAAGATCGTCCAGCGATGGGCGATCCGTTGGGGTTCGGGTATACGCTCTTCTTCTTCTAGTTGCTCGTGCACCACCAGCCAGCGGAGCAGATCCTTCAGCGTGCTGATCGGCTCCACCGGTGCCAGCTCGCGCGCCTCTCGCTTCTTCTTGGCTTTGGCCATAGAACGTGCTATATTTTAACCCCAAAGACAGAACCAAGGGTAGGCCAGCTACCCCTTCCGACGGTATAATGGGAACCTTTGAGGGTGATCGAGGTGACGTCAACGACACGGGTCTTTGATGCGCATGTGCACATCCAGCCTTGGCGGATGCTCAAGCCCGGCGCCTATGAGACGTTCAAGAAGAGCCATCCCGACTTCGAGCGGCTCTTGGAGTTCGCCGATGACCCTCTCAAGTTCTTGGCCTTTCTTGACCGTGAGGGCATCGAGCGCGTCGCTTTGATCAACTACGTCAGCCCCGACGTGATGGGCTTCACCGACGAGGTCAACGAGTTCGTCTCGCGCTACTGCCAAACAGCGCCCGATCGCTTGATCCCCTGCGGCTCGCTCCATCCCCGCTATACCCAAGACCCCGCCCGCCAGATGGACTATCTCATTAACGACCTCAAGATTAAGATCATCAAAATTCACCCTCCGCATCAGCTCTTCTATGCGAACGATTATCTTCATGGGCTAGAGGCGCTGGGGGTGATCTATGAGAAAGCGCAAGAGTACGGGATTCCGGTGCTGGTGCACACGGGCACCTCGATCTTCCCCGGCGCGCGCGCTAAGTACGGCGATCCCCTCGCCCTCGACGACGTCGCGCTCGATTTCCCCAAGCTCAAGATTATCTTGGCCCACGGCGGGCGTCCCTTCTGGACGGAAGAGTCGTTCTTCCTGCTGCGACGCCACACCAATCTCTACTTTGATATCTCGAGCATCCCCCCGCAGAATCTCTTAAAATACTTTCCGCGCCTCGAAGAGCTAGCCGATAAGACGCTCTTTGGCAGCGACTGGCCGGGGCCGGGGGTCAAGAGCATCCGCGCCAACGTCGAGAAGTTCCTAGAGCTGGCGCTGAGCGAAGAGACGAAGCGCAAAATTCTCTACGACAACGCGATGAAGCTCTTCTTTGGAGCATGAACCCGCGCGTGAGACTCTGGCTGATCTTGGTGGGGGCGTTGGCGCTCTTGGCCAGCGTGACCGTAGGACTCTATCTCAAGAAGACCAGAGATACTCTTTACGGGCAGTTCTATGAGCGTGCGGCCTTCCGCGCGCAGTACTTGGCTGCATTGGCCGAGCGCTATCAAGATTCGGCCGCGACGCTGGAGAGACTGCTGAGCACGGTCTTCATCGCTACGGATGTGCTCTACGCGCAGATCGTGCAAGGGGGAGAAGTCGTCGCGGAGCAGGAACGTTTTGAGGAGATGGCGCTGCCGGTGGAGCGCCCTGATCGCGTGCTGGTCATCCGCGAGCGGCGCACCGTGAACAACGAAGCCTATTGGGATGTGATCTACAGCCTAGACCGACCCGAAGGGAGCTACGTGCGCTTGGGATTGGCGCTGGCCCCGTTTGAGCAAGAATGGCAGCGCGAGCTGCTCGCGCTCTTGTTCGTCACCGTGATCTTTTTGGGGATCGCGTCGGCATTGCTCTGGTGGCTCACGAACTTCTGGGCGATCTCAACGATGAGCAGAGACAGCCCATCGCTTGAACCTGTCACGAAGGACGCGGCGCTCTCTCGCAGCTCGCTTCCAGAAGCTGAAGTTCCAGATTGGACAGAGCAGCCAGAGCGCCCTGCCGAGCCTTTACGCATTGACGATCTGAGCAAGCGGGTCTTCGTCAACGGCTCGGAGATCAAGCTCTCGCCCAAAGAGTACGAACTGCTGAGATTGTTGGCCTCGGAGCCGGGGCGGGTCTTCTCCAACGAAGAGATTCTAAGAGCCGTCTGGGCAGGGCGTCAGTGGGCCACCGCCCAAGACGTCAAACAGTATATCTATTTTCTGCGCAAGAAGATAGAAGCCGACCCGGAGCAGCCGCGCTATATCATCACGGTGCGGGGGTTTGGGTACAAGCTCCAATTTTGACGATTTTTCTATAGTCTGAAGCCATCGCTGTGCGTTATAATGGCCCATCAAAAGGAGAAGAGAACGTATGATCAGGCTCTTGACACTCATCGCGCTCGTGGGGATGGTCTTGACACTGCCGAGCAGGGGGGCACAGCCGCGCGGCCCCGATCTAGACGAGCTGCGGCGGATCGCCGAAGCGTTGGTGGCGCAGCTCGACATTGCGCACCAAGAAGCCGTCTTCGGGGCACTCGCTCCCAATCTCGAAGCCCTCAAGCGCCATACGCAGCGCGTGATCAACGTCCTGGAGGGCAAGGGCGGGCCGAACTATCGCCCCGGTGTTGGGGATCTCGGCGATGGCTTGGGAGTTCTCCATCATGTGCAGCACTTGCGCGAGAAGATCCGTGATACTCCCCTGGCGCCGATCTTCATGCTCGGGCTCGATACGGTGCTCTTCGACGTGAACTCGGCGCTGGTGCAGATCCGGCAAGCCTTGACGCTCCAAGATCTTCAGCGTGCGCGTGTGGTGCTGAGGATCGGTCGCGCGCTGATCTACAGCGCGCGCGGCAGCGCGGGCGACCCCGTGGGCGAAGGAGGAGCGCGGGCGATCTTAGCGCGCCTCAGCGCCGGGCGCTAGCTTTTTTTTAACAGCGCTTTTATGGCCTTTTTACGAAGCTGCCAGTAGATTTGGGTATCAGATTCAGCCGATGTCAGCTACACAGACAACCAACGAAGGAGGAGGCTCGACTTATGGCTCTCGCGGTGACGCGTCGGAGTTTTTTCGACCGGGCCTTGGGAGTAGGAGCTGTGCTGAGCGCCGCCCGTGTGGCTCTCAGCTCCGCTCAGACGACGCCGTTCGACTACGAAGCCGCGGCGCATCTCCTGCGGCGCGCGGGCTTCAACGGCACCCCGGCAGAGATCGAACGCTTGGCCCAGATGGGCAAGACCCGCGCCGTGGATTATCTGCTCAACTACGAACAGATAGACGACAGCGCCATGGAGCAGGGGCTGCAGCAGTATCTGTTATCTCAGAATCTCGATCTGACACAGTTTCGCCCCATTCAGATCTGGTGGCTCTATCGGATGATCTACACAAAACGCCCGCTCCTAGAGAAGATGGTGCTCTTCTGGCATGGGCACTTCGCGACGGCGATCAAGAAGGTCTCGATCGCGCCGCTAATGCTCCAGCAGAACCAACTCTTTAGAAGATTAGCGCTGGGGAATTTCGAGACGCTCGTGATCGAGGTCGCCAAAGACCCCGCGATGATCCTCTGGCTTGATAACAACACCAACATCAAAGACGCTCCGAATGAGAACTTCGCCCGCGAGCTCTTCGAACTCTTTACTCTGGGGATCCGCGATCCCATCACGGGGCAGGCGCGCTATACCGAGCAAGACATCAAAGAAGCGGCGCGCGCGTTTACGGGCTGGACGATCCGGCGCGGCCAGTTCTTCTTCAACGCTAGCCAGCACGACTACGGCCCCAAGACCATCTTGGGCAAGACGGGCAACTGGAACGGCGACGACGTGATTCGCTTCGCGTGCGCCGAGCGCTCGACCGGACGGTTTATCGCCAAAAAGCTCTGGGAGTTCTTCGCCTACGCCAACCCCGAACCCCAGATCATAGAAGAGCTGGCCGATGTCTACTTCGCCAGCCGTTATAGCATCAAAGACGTGATGCGCCATCTCTTCTTGCGGGACGAGTTCTACTCAGAGAAGGCGCGCTTTGCGAACGTCAAATCCCCCACGGAGTTGGTCGTGGGCGCGCTGCGCCAGCTCGAAGCGAGCTACAATCTGCGCCTCTTGCCGGCCTTTCTCTCAGCGATGGAGCAAGATCTCTTCAATCCCCCGGATGTCAACGGCTGGGACGGCGGACTCAAATGGATCAACACGGCCACGATGCTCGTGCGCTATAACTTCGCCAACGCTGTCGTCACGGCGCGCGGCGGCACCGCCGGGACGTTCTCCCCCGAAAAGCTGCTGGCGGGCAAGAACTTCCAAACCCCCGAGGAGATCGTAGATCACTTCTTGAGGGTGCTAGGCCCGTTGCGCGTTCCCGCGGCGACGCGCCAGCTCTTTATAGACTACTTGCGCGAGGGCGCGCCAAACCCGTTTCGGCTAGACGCCGCGATGATAGACCGCAAAGTACGCGGGCTGATCCACTTGATGATGACCCTGCCCCATTACCAACTGAACTGACAGAAGGAGGCTGCTCTTATGCTGAATCGTCGGGAATTTCTCAAGCGCGGGGTGACGTTCGTCAGTCTGAGCTTGGCGTCCCGCTATATGATGATGCAGACGACGCCCGGCCATGACACGGTCTTCGGGCAAGCCAGCTCGCTCTCCCAGAATAAGAATCTCTTAGTGATCGTTCAGCTCAACGGCGGCAACGATGGGCTGAACACCGTCATCCCCTACGGCGACGGACTCTATTACGACGCTCGTCCTAAGCTCGCTGTGCCCCCCAAAGACGTCTTGGCTCTGAACGGACAATTGGGACTGCATCCCAAGCTCGCGAACTTCAAAAAGCTCTACGAGGCGGGCAAGCTCGCGATCGTTCAGGGCGTGGGCTACCCCAACGCCAACCGCTCGCATTTTCGCTCGACAGATATTTGGATGACCGCCAACCCAGATACCATCGAGAAGACGGGTTGGTTGGGACGCTACCTAGACGAGTCGATCGCGCGCTTTCACGGGACGAAGCTCCCCGCAGCGTCTATCACTGGGACGCTGCCCCTGATGCTGCTGGGGGAGAAAGTGGTCGTCCCGTCTATTGCCAACTTAGAGGGCTATCAGTTCTTGACCGACGCGCGCTATCCTCAAGAGCGCGAGAGCCGCGTCAAGCTTTTCCACGCGATCAACTCCCAGCGGTTTGAGAACGTCTATCTCGAGTATCTGGCGCAGACGGGGATCAGCGCGGAGCAGAGCGCCAGCGAGCTGCAGAGCGCCGTGAAGAAATATCGGTCTAATATCGAATACCCCAAAGACCCCTTCGGGCAGAGCCTGAGATTAGTGGCGCAGATCATCGCGGGGGGGATCGGGACGCAGATTCTCTACGTGACGATCGGGGGCTTCGACACGCACGCCGAGCAGAACACGGCGCGGGTCAATCACCCGATGCTCTTGGAGTCTATCGACAAGGGCTTGAGCGCGTTCTATCAAGACCTCGTGCAGATGGGCGTCGCTGACAATATCTTAATGATGACGTTTTCGGAGTTTGGGCGCCGCGTGCGCGAGAACGGCAGTCTGGGGACGGATCACGGGACGGCCGCGCCGCTCTTCGTCTTGGGGAATCGCGTCAAGGGCGGGCTGCACGGGGAGCATCCCAGCTTGAGAAAGCTCGATGACAACGGCGATCTTATTTATAGCGTGGACTTTCGTTCCGTGTATGCGACGATTCTCGAGGACTGGCTAGGAGCCGATGCCCAGACGATCCTCGGCAAGCGATTTGAGAAGCTGGAGTTGATTTTGAAATAACGGGCGCGTCTATGAAACTGCTACGCGATCTGGGCGGTTATCGCATCACGCGTCATCGCTCGTGCTGTTAGCAATACAGACTGGCTGGCCTTGCACCGGAGGGCAACACGGTCTATGATAGAGCCGAAGCGATTGTCAAGAGCCAGTTAGCGAGAATTCGGTATGTGCGGGCGATTCACGCTCACCCTAGACGCCGCCCAGATCGAGAGACGCTTTAACGCGTCTCTTCCTGCGGGGTATAAGCCCAGATACAACATCGCACCGACGCAAGAAGTCCTGGCCCTGCTCTCAGAATTTCAAGGACGACACCTCCAAGCCCTACGCTGGGGCCTGATCCCTTCATGGGCTCAAGACCCCAAGCTCTCCTTCATTAATGCCCGCGCCGAGACGCTCTGGGAAAGACCAAGCTTCCGTCATGCCGTGCGCCAACGACGCTGCCTGATCATCGCCGACGGGTTCTACGAGTGGCGTCAGACGCCTCCGAAGACCCCGGTCTACGTGCGTCTGAAATCGAGAGAGCCGTTTGGGTTTGCGGGCCTATGGGAGGCTTGGAATTCCCCTGACGGACAGACCCTCAAGACGTGCACGATTATTACGACAGAGCCAAACGAGCTGCTCCAGCCGATTCACCCTCGGATGCCGGTGATCGTTCCCAGGGAGTACGAAGAGCTTTGGCTCGATCCCTCTCCCAAGGCGCGCTCGCAGTTAGAGCGCGTCTTGCGTCCCTATCCCGCAGAAGAGCTAGAGCTGGTTGAGGTCTCCCCGGCGGTCAACTCCCCAAGCCGTGACGGGCCAGAGTGCATCAGGCCGGTGAAGCGATCATGAGCGTGAAAATCGCGCTGGTCACCGGGGCCAGCCGCGGCATCGGCGCGGCGACGGCTGTAAGATTAGCCCAGCAGGGCTGCGACGTTGCCGTCAACTATCTGTCACGCGCCGATTCCGCCAAAGCCGTCGCGCAGCAGATCGAATCTTTGGGACGCAGAGCCATCGTCGTTCAGGCCGACGTCTCGGATTATGATCAAGTCCACAAGATGATCGAGACGACGGTGCGCGAACTTGGAGGGCTGCATATCTTGGTCAACAACGCGGGCTATTCGTCTCACGGGGGCCTCGAACAGCTCTCGCTGGAAGAATGGGAAAGAATGCTTGCGGTCACGTTGAACGGGGCCTTCTATTGCGCCCGGCTCGCCGTGCCGTATATGCGCCAAGCCGGCTGGGGCAGGATCGTTCATCTCAGCTCGCTGCGCGCGCTGACGGGGTCGGCGCACGGCCCGCACTACGCGGCCGCCAAGGCCGGTCTGATCGGCCTGACCAAATCGTTGGCCCTGGAGCTAGCGCCCTACAATATCACCGTCAACGCCGTCGCCCCCGGCTATACCGATACCGAGATGAATCGAAAATCTCTCGCCGAGAAGGGCGATCAGATTCGTTCCAGCATCCCCCTCAAGCGCATCGCTCGCCCAGACGAGATCGCGTCGGTCATCGCGTTTCTCTGCTCTGAGGCAGCAAGCTATATTACGGGCGAGACGATCAACGCCAACGGCGGAATCTATATGCGCTAGCGACCCCACAGAACCAACACCAGCACGAAAACCCCCAAGACGATCCCCGCAACGATCAGCCAGCGCCGGGCGAGGCGTCTCGCTTGCTCGGTCTGCTCCGGACTCAACTGCACCTGATCGGGATACTTCATCGCCAGCCGCTGCGCCTGCCGATAGAGCCGCACCGACTCCGACAGCCTCCCTTGCTTGCGCAACACTACGCTGAGATTGTGATGCGCGTTCACGTGATTCGGATCGCAATCAATCGCGCGACGATAAGCGTATTCGGCGTGATCGAGTTTGCCCGCGTCAAAATAGATATTCCCCAAGCGAAAATAAATCTTCGCTTTCTCGACCCCGTACCGAAGAGCTTCCACCAAGACATCAATGCCCTTGTCGTACTCTTTGGCCTTGCGCAGCTCCTCGCCACGAGCGAGGGCCTCGGCAACCCGGGCACGGCGCTCCGCCTCACTCAAGTTTTGGAGATCGCTGGAGTTCATCGAGCTTCTCCTTCAGTCGCTTGATGTCTTGCCATGTCAAGTACTTCGGGCTGCCCGGCTCTTTAGACGGATTTCGTAACAGATAGCTCGGATGGAACATACAGAATATTTCGATCCCATCGCGCCAGGGGAAGAACCTCCCGCGCAGCGTCGTGATCCCCTCGGTCGTCTGGAGGAAGTACTGAGCAGGCACGTTTCCCAACGCCACGATGATCTTGGGCTTGATATGTCGGATCTGCGCTTCTAAGTAAGGCCAACACGCTTCTAGTTCGTCTCTTTGGGGGACGCGATTGCCGGGAGGTCGGCATTTGACCATATTGGCGATATAGACGGTCTCCCGCGCGATCCCCACCGAGGCTAAAATCTCGGTGAGCTTCTGGCCCGCCGGGCCGACGAAGGGCCGCCCCGTCGCGTCTTCGACCTCGCCGGGACCCTCTCCGATGAACATTACGAGAGATTTCGTATTCCCCTCGCCAAAGACTACATTTGTGCGGCTCTGGTGCAACCGACACTTGGTGCAGATTTGAGCGTGACGCTCGGCCTCTTCAAACGTCAGCACTTTGGGAGCCTTCGCCGGCTCGTCAAAGAGCGAACGGACTTCTGCCATCCCCTTGGTTACTCCCCTTCGTACAGATATCTCTTGATGTCGAGCTTGCTCGTCTTCTCAAACGGCTTGTCCAAGATGATCAGATCGTGCTGGCTGTGAATGCGCTTGTAGTGCGCAATATTCTTGCTCTTCTCCTTGATGGCCTCCCAGATGAGCCGATGGATCTCCTCGATCTTCTTGGTCTGGAGCAGCTCAGGCTTGGGATAGACAAACGCTTTGATCACCTCGACCCCGTGGCGCTTTCCCCCTTTGATCATGATCTCTTCGATATACGGGATCTGCTTGAACTCAAATTCTAACTCTTCCGGATAGACGTTCTTGCCGCCCTCTAAGACGATGACGTTCTTCTTGCGGCCTTTAATATAGAGCCAGCCGTCTTCGTCTAAGTACCCCAGATCGCCGGTGTGGAACCAGCCGTCGGGGTCTATGACTTTCTTGGTTGCTTCGGGGTTTTTGTAATAGCCTCTCATAATATTCGGCCCGCGCACGACGATCTCCCCCACGCCGTGCTCGTCGGGATCGTCGATGCGCAGCTCAACGCCGGGGATCGCAGGTCCGACCGAGCCGATCTTATCGTTAAACGGCGTGCTCACCGTCAACACCGGAGAGGTCTCCGTCAGCCCATATCCCTCGATCATGCCAATCCCCAAGCGCCGCAGGTTCTTCATCACGTTGGCGTCCAGGGGCGCCCCGCCCGACAAGAAGAACTTCAACTGCGAACCGCCTACCAAACGCTTCTTGATCTTGCTGCCCAACAGCGTCGGCGCGTAGCGCCACAAAAACCGCGCCAGCCGGTTCGATTGCACCGTGCTTTCTAATTTCTCGTACATCGCGTGAAAGAGCTTGGGAACCCCCACGACGATCGAGACCCGATTCTCGCTCAGATATTTGGGAAGATTTTTGTAATCGTCGGTGTAGATCAGGGTTGCGCCCGTGCGCAGCGTCATCAACAAGACGATCATCCCAAAGACGTGATACCACGGTGCGATGCTCAGCACCACGTCAGAGCTTTCAAAATCGATGCGTTCGGCCGAGGCTTCCAGATTCGCCACGATGTTCTCATGCGCGAGCATCACGCCCTTGGCGTTGCCGGTCGTGCCCGAGGTGCAGAGAATCACGGCGAGATCTTCGGGCTGTCGCTCAGAGGGCGCCGCGAGATCTTCGGTGAGCCAATCGCTCACGGTCGCTATCCCCGGCAGACGATCCATCGTAACGATATGCTGCAACTGCACGAGATCCTTGACCATCTCATAATGAGGGGCATCGGAGACGGCAACCCCGATGACGTCCATCTCCTTCAGCACGCGCTGCACTTCAGGCGCTTGCCACGAGGCATCTACGGGCATCACCACGCCGCCGGCTTTTAAAACCCCCAGATAGACAACGGCCCAATCGGTTCTGGGCTTGCCGATCAGCGCGAAGTGTTGGCCCGGCCGAAAGCCTCGTCTCTTCAACGTCGCGGCAAACTGCCCCGATCTTTTGTGAAGCTCCGCGTAGCTGATCTGATCATACGAGCCATCGGGCTTGGGAATCTTAAGAGCGATCTTCGCTCCCAACTGCGAGAGACTCCGTTCTACCATCTCGACGATCGTCTGCGTGCCAACGAGTGTGCTCAAGGCCCCTCCTTAAATTAATTATCTATCCATCGTCCATCTTCGAGATACTGCTCGGCCTCCAACGCCGCGATGCAGCCATCGGCCGCCGCGATGACGGCTTGCGCGTACTCCCCCGAAAACTTGCGCACGTCGCCCACGGCAAAGACCCCCGGAATCTGCGTGCGCGTCCGCTCATCCGTGATTAGATAGCCCTTCTCGTCCATCGCGAGCTTGCCCTTCAGAAACGCTGTGTTGGGGCGATGCCCGATGCTGACAAAGACCCCCTGCACATCGCGCATCTCCCAGAGCTTCCCTGTTGCCAAGTCCCTCAGCACGACCCCCTCTACGCGCTTGTCGCCCAAAACTTCCTCGACCACGGCGTTCCAGATAAATCTGAACTTGGGATGCGCCTTGGTCTTCTCGACCAAGAGCTGGTCTTTGGCGCGGATCGCCTTGGGGTCGTCTGGGGGGTGGCGGACGACCATGCGGACTTCGTTGGCGAACTTGGTGAGAAAGAGCGCCTCGGTGAATCCGGCGTCGCCCGCGCCGACGACAATCAAGTTCTTATCGCGAAAGAAGTAGCCGTCGCACGTCGCACAGTACGAGACGCCGTAGCCCAGTAGCCTATCGGCGTTCTTAGCGGGGAGCTTGACGGGCTCGGCGCCCGTAGAGATGATCACCACCGGGGCTTCGTAGCTGGCCGTCTCGGTCTTGACGATTCTCTTCACCCCGCTGATCACCAAGTCTTGAGCCTCTTCTATTTTGATCTCGGTGCCGAAGCGCTCGGCCTGGCGCACCATGCGCTGCATCAGTTCTGGGCCTAAGATGGGTTCGTCAAAGCCGGGGAAGTTTTCGACCTCGGTCGTGTCGTTGAGTTGGCCACCGGGGGTTCTTTTGTCCAACAGCAGCGTTTTCAGTTTGGCGCGCCCGGTGTAGATGGCCGCGGTCAGGCCTGCCGGGCCACCGCCGATGATAATCACGTCGTAAGCTGCCACCGCGACACCCTCCCTGTACGCAAAGTCGCTGTTCTATGATAACGCTTACGGCCTAGGGCGGGCAAGTTGGCTTTGCGGTCTTGCAACCCCTTGAGTCTTTCGATACAATCTCTGTGGATTCTTGATGGCTCAAAGGACGAACGTATGACAAGATATGCCGTTATTGAAACGGGCAGCAAGCAGTATCGCGTCTGCGAAGGGGATCGCATCGTCATCGAGAGGTTGAAAGGTGCCCGGGTAGGGGAGCGCGTGGAATTTGATCGGGTGTTGCTGGTGGGCGGTGAGCCGCTCCACGTGGGAGCGCCCCATCTGAAGGGCGCTCGAGTGATTGCCGAGATCACCCGAGAGCTGCGCGGGCCGAAGCTTGACGTCTTCAAATACAAGCGCAAGACGCGCCGGCGCAGAAAGATCGGGCACCGCCAATACTACCTAGAAGCGACGATCAAGGAGATCCGCGCATGACCTCGGTGGAGATCTTGCGCGACAGCGACCGAAAGATCTTTGCCTTCCGCAGCCGGGGGCACACCGGATACGCCGAAGAGGGCAAGGATATCGTCTGCGCCGGAGTCTCGGCGCTCTTGCAGACGGCGGTGTTGGGCTTGGAAGAGTATCTGAAGCTCGACCCCAAGGTCGAGCAGGAGAAAGGGTTTCTGCACTGTCGGTTAGAGCGCGATATCTTCCTAAACCGCGAGATCGACGCGATCCTAGAGACGATGGTTCTGGGGCTGAAGGCGCTAGCGCGGGAGTACCCAGAGCATCTGCGAGTCAGTGAGGAGGTCGTCAGCAATGTCCAAGTTTAGATTTGATCTGCAGTTGTTCGCGCACAAGACGAGCAGCGGCAGCTCGCGCAATGGGCGCGACTCCAACCCCAAGAGCCTGGGAGTGAAGGTCTTTGGCGGGCAGTTTGTGCGGACGGGCAGCGTGATCGTGCGGCAGCGCGGCACGCGCTTTCGTCCCGGCGACGGCGTCGGCTTGGGGCGCGATCACACGCTCTTTGCCCTGCGCGATGGCCACGTCGTCTTCCAAGGGCATCTCGTCCACGTTCGATAGTCTCCGCAGAGATCCCAGAGGGCACAGAGGAGGCTCTGTGTGCTTTGGGATCTCTGTGATTTTTCGGTATGTTTATTGACGAAGCCAAGATCTGCGTGGTCGGGGGCCGAGGGGGGGATGGGATTATTGGCTTTCTGCGGGAGAAGTACCGTCCCAAGGGCGGCCCCGACGGCGGCGATGGCGGTCGAGGGGGGTCTGTCATCCTCAGAGCCGATCCCCATCTCAATACGCTTCTCAAATTTAAGCACCAGATTCACTTCAAGGCCCCGCCCGGTCAGCCCGGCGGCAAGAACAACCGTCACGGGGCCGACGGAGAAGATCTGATCGTCTCGGTGCCTGTGGGCACGGTCGTCAAATTGTTGCACACCGGCGAGGTGATCGCCGATCTGAGCGTGCCGGGGCAAGAGGTGGTCGTGGCGCGTGGGGGTGAGGGCGGGCGCGGGAACGCGCATTTTAAGAGTTCGACGCGTCAGGCGCCGCGCATCCGCGAGCGCGGGGCTCCCGGCGAGGAGCGCTGGCTCAAGCTGGAACTCAAGCTCCTGGCCGATGTGGGGATTGTGGGGTTCCCCAACGCAGGAAAGTCTAGCCTCATTGCGAAGATCTCCGCAGCCCGCCCCAAGATCGCGCCCTATCCGTTCACGACGATCACGCCCAACTTGGGGGTCGTCCAGGTCGATGAGTTCAAAGAGTTTGTGATCGTAGATATTCCCGGCTTGATAGAAGGAGCCCACGAGGGCAAGGGGCTGGGCGACAGGTTTCTCAAGCACGTGGAGCGCACGCGGCTGCTGGT
>JANXAU010000004.1 GCA_025061735.1 Candidatus Bipolaricaulota bacterium | reverse complement strand
ACTGCCCGCGCACCGTCAGACGCCCCTCGCGTCGCGCTAAATTCTCCATGAACAAGAGCATCCGATGCGACAGAATCAAGAACAGCACGCTGAGCACGGCCAGCGCTGTTATCTCAATGTTGACGTCTAAGAAGCCCCACTGCGCTTGGGGATAGAGCAACTGTCTCATGGCGTCCAGTCCCAACGTGATGGGGATGATCGAAGCTCCAAGAGAGACCCAGAAGCCCAGATTTCTCACGGGGAAGTAGAACCCCGAGACCAAAAAGATCGGCTCCTGAAAGAGCGCCGCTAGGTGCCAGGCTTCGCGCCCCCAGAGCAAGAAGAGCGACGCGAAGACCATCCCCAACCCGTAGAGCGCCACCAGCGTCAGCACGAAGACCACAAGCAGCGCGCCCCAGTTCTCTACGGAGAACGTCACGCCAAAGAGCAGCGAGCCGACGAGCAAGACCGTGACCGCGCGCAGTGTCGTCGCGGCCATGCCCCCTACTGCCATCCCTAAGAGAATCGCCATTCTCGACGTGGGGGCAATGAGATAGAGCGCGAGATTTCCCGTCTCTTTCTCCCAGTAGAGCTGCGTGGCCATGCTCCAGAGCACGTTGAACCAATAAGCAGTCATCGCGCCGCCGAGCACGACAAACCCGGTGAACTCCGGCGGCGCGTTCAGCGCGCGATAGATAAAGACATACGCCGTGGTCGCCAACAACGGCAAGAACGTGTCGAAGAAGATCCAGCTCTTCTCGCGCTGCATCCCGATCAGGCGGGGATAGGAACGCCCGCGCACGGTGCGCAAGAAGATATTCAGATCACGCCAGAAATTCTGCATCATTTTTGTTCTTCAACGGGGTTCTCTTCGTCGCTGAGGCCGCGCCCCACCAGGGCGATAAAGACATCTTCGAGCGTCGGCTCGCGCTTCTCCAGCGAGAGCAGATGCCCGCCCCGACTTTGGATGACATCGAGGATCTTCACCAAGGCGTTCTCGTTCTCTAGAATGAAATTCAGCTCGGTGTGGCCGTTGCGCTGATACCCCGTGAACTTGTTCACCCCCGGCAGCTCGCCCAAGCGATCGGGCAACTCCAGCGGCGTTGTCTGGAGTTTGAAGATCGAAGCCCCTTGCAGACGACGTTTTAAATTGGCGGGCGTATCGCACGCTAGAATCTTGCCCTTGTCTATGATGGCCACTCGGTCGCAGAGTTCGTCGGCTTCGGCCATGTAGTGGGTCGTCAACAGGATCGTTTTGCCGGGGCGCTCGCGCACCCAGCGCTTGACGAAATCGCGCAAGACCCTCGAAGTCTGCACGTCCAGTCCAAGTGTTGGCTCATCCAGAAATAAAATTTGGGGATCGTTCAAGAAGCCGCGCGCGAAGTTCATCTTCTGTTTCATTCCTGTAGAGAGAGCATGGCTCTTGGTCGTGCGACGATCCGTCAGCCCCACGACCTCTAGCATCTCGTTGATGCGCTCGCGGGCGACCCTGTCGGACAGCCCATAGAACTGCGTGAACATCCACAAGTTCTCTTCGACGGTGAGCAGTCCGTAGCCGCACGTTTCGCCGCCGGAGACCATATTGATCCGGCGGCGAACTTCTTGAGGGTCACGAACGACGTCAATGCCGTCTACGAATGCGCGCCCGCTGGTGGGCCACAAGAGCGTCGTCAAGATTTTGATGAGCGTGGTCTTGCCGGCGCCGTTGGGGCCGAGCAACCCGAACAGTTCGCCCTGTTTGACTTCTAGATTCACGCCCTCTAACGCGACCAGCGTTTTGGGGGCGGTCTCGCCGCGCTTGCGCTTGATCTGATAGACGCGCCCTAAATTTTCGGTCTGAATTGCAAATCTTTGACTCATAGCTCCGTAAAGTATCCCAAAGGCTTTCTCTCCCTCCCAAGTCTTGGAGATCAGCAGTATAGCATAGAAAAGTATGCGCTTCAACGAGTAGAGTTGAGATAAAATACAAAGCCCGGTCGAGGATCTCTCGACCGGGCTTGGAGCCGACAACCGAGGGATTACGGCACCGGTGCCGCTAGCCAGGGAGTAAAGTCGACGTTGGCTGAGACTCCATCGCAGCCAGCGTTCCCTGGCCCAGCAGCGCAGCCCCACCAGTTGTTCTCCGCGTCAAAGAGCGTTGCCGTGAGGTTGTTGACGCCCAAGATCACGTTCCCCACGATGTTATTGTTGTTCGCCTTCCAACCGACCTGAGGCGCGCTTGCAATGCCGATGCCGACTTGGTTGTTCAAGATGTCGTTGCCGCTTACGATCTGAATGTTCGTACCGGTTGTGTTGAGGCCGATGCCGACGCCGCAGTTTTGGACGGTGTTGTTCTGGATCGTCACGTTCTGGGCCGTGTCGGCAACGCCGATGCCGACCGCGTCTTGGATGTTCGCGCCCGTGTAGGTCAAGTTGCTGACGGTGTTGTTCTGGATCGTGATGTTATTCGGAGTCCCCGCCGTGCCGCCGGTGCCGATTCCTACGACGCGAACCCCAGCTGCTGGCGAGGTGAGATTCGAGACCGTGTTTCCACTGACGGTGACATTCCCAGCGGTGTCGTTGACAGAGATGCCGATCCCGGCTTGGGTCTGGCCCTGGATCGCGCTCACTTGGTTGTTCTGGATGGTGATATTGTTCGTGCCAGAGCCGCCAGAGCCATAAACGAGTATGCCATACGCCAACACCCCAGACGCGATATTCGTGATCTGATTATTAGTAACGGTGACGTTGGTGTTGAGCGCATGGATCGAGATGCCCACCGAGAAGGTCGCCGTCGTAACGAGGTTCTGGATCACGGTGTTGGCGATCGTGATGGTGTTGAGCGCCGACGTAGCGAGCGCGATCCCATAGCGATTGGATGTGCTCGCTGGCGCCGTGATCGTGAACCCTTGAATCGTCACGTTGGAGCTGGAGATCGTTACAACGTTTCCAGCAGCCGTACCATTGATGGTCGTGCTCGCTGCGCCGGCACCGGTGATCGTGAGCGCCTTGTTGACGTTGGGGTTCTCGTTGTACATCCCTGGGCAGACGAAGATCGTGTTCCCTGGAGAAGCAGCCGTGATCGCGGCGCCGATTGTTGCGTAATTGGCCGTGATCGTCGTGCTGGCGCTGGCGCTGTTGTTTGCTGTATTGGGGTCATGTTCATTGGCGGTAGCGCTCGCGGGGTTGTTCACCGTTCCGGTGTAGGCGCACGCGGCTGTATCGTCGTCCACGACCAAGTCAATCCCCGTCGTTTGGGCTTTCGCCACGATGGTCACGGTCGCGTTATTGCCGTTGTTGATCGCGCCCAGATTGCACGTGATCGTCGTCGTCCCCGTGCAGCTCCCTTGGCTGGGCGTGGCCGAGACCAGCACTAGGCCCGAGGGCAGCGTGTCGGTCATCGTCACGCCTGTGGCGTTGTTGGGGCCGTTGTTGGTCACCGTGATCGTGTACGTCACGTTTTGCCCATACTGAATCGAGCTAGACGAGCCGCCCTTAGTCACGGAGAGATCGGCCGTCGGGTTGACCGTCGTGCTCTGGTTGGCTGAGTTGTTCGCCCCGTTGGGATCGAACTGGCCCCCTGTCACACTGACGGTGTTGGTGATCGAGGGTACGGCTCCGGCCTGCGGCGTGACGGTGATCGTCACGCTGGTGTTGGCGCTCGCCGCGAGACTCGCAATAGTGCAGGTCACCGTCCCGGCGCTATGCGTACAGCCTGTGCTCGCCGAAACAAACGTCACGGTCGCCGGCAGCGTGTCTGTGACCGTGATCCCTGTGGCATTATTGGGGCCGTTGTTCGTCACGGTGATCGTGTAGGTCAGATTGTCGCCGACGTTGACCGGGTCGGGGGTATCGCTCTTGGTCACGGAGAGATCGGCCGCGGGGTTGACCGTGGTGCTTACCGTTGCGGTGTTGTTGGCTGGAGTGGGATCGAACTCGGCAGCGCTGACGCTGACGGTGTTGCTCACCGAGGGCACCGAAGCTCCCGTCGTGGTTACGACAATCGTGACCGTGGCGCTCCCGCCGTTGGCCAGCGAGCCCAGATTGCACGTGACGGTTCCCGCACTGTGTGCACACGTGGGCGTTCCCGGCGTCACCGAGACGAACGTTACGCTAGAGGGCAGCGTATCCGTCAAGACGACGTTCGTCGCTGGCGACGGCCCGTTGTTGGTCACCGTGAGAGTGTACGTGATATTCTGGGTGGCGTTGACGGGATCGGGGCTATCGCTCTTGGTGACAGACAAGTCCGCTACGGGAGTGACGGTCGTGTTCTCGGAGTCGGAGTTGTTCGCAGGATTGGGGTCGGTGACGGCTCCGGTGACGCTCGCGGTGTTGGTGATCGACGGGACTGCCCCTGCTTGCGGGGTCACTTGAATCGTGACGCTGGTGCTGCTGTTGCTGTTGACCGTACCCAAGTTGCACGTGACCGTCCCGGAGCTATGCGTGCACCCCGTCGAAGCCGAGTTGAACGTCACGGTGGTGGGGAGCGTGTCGGTCAGTACGACGTTGGCGGCATTGACGCCGGCGTTCTGGCTCACGGTCGCTTGCCTTCCCGAAGCGGTAGTCAGCTTCGCGGTGATCGTGCAGCCCCCGGTGTTGGTCACGGTGAGGGTGTAGCTCAAGAGATACCCGACGCCCACGGGATCGGGATTGTCGCTCTTGGTGACCGACAGATCGGCGGTGGGGTTGGAAGGGGTAAAGCTCACCTGGACGGTGGGCGCGTTCGTAGGACCAATGACCAAGTTGCCGCTGGTGGGCAAGCTTGGAGGAGAGATCAATGTAAACGTGCCACCGCAGCTAGAGCTGAGGGTATACGTCCACAGCCCGGTAGAAGAGCCGGGGCTGCCCGTCAGGGTGAGGGTATAAGTGCCGCCATGAACGATCGTTGAGGGCAGGCCGCTCAGCACGACAGAGGGACCTACTGTCGTACAGCCGAAGGCTCCCATTAATACGAATAAAACTACGGCGAAGAAACA
The DNA here is from genome assembly GCA_025061735.1 of Candidatus Bipolaricaulota bacterium. GTDB lineage: Bacteria > Bipolaricaulota > Bipolaricaulia > RBG-16-55-9 > DRXL01 > SKYB132. Next base: position 80,015 of record JANXAU010000004.1, on the reverse strand, counting down.
CCTTCGACTCATCTGTAGAACCTCCTTACTGAGCTTATTTTTTTGAACTTTATCGTTGAGAGGCAAGGCGAATTATCACCCCCTTGAGAGACACGCGCGCCTATATTGTCAAAGACTTGCATGAGATGTCGTTTCACATCGTTTAATAGTATTAAGCTTGATTGTCAAGTAGATTGCGAGAAGAAGCGCTTTCTGTCTATAATTACATCCTATGGTGAGGCGCAACTCCATCGTCGAACCGATCTCCGAGCTTAATAAAATTAAGATTCGTGACAACGGTGAACCCCTGGTCAGGTTGAACGGACGCTCTCGTCGGATCGTCGTTCTGCCGAACTGGCGCACCGGAGAACCTCAAGAGCTGTTCGTTCGCCAGACCGTCGCCCAGATGCTCGAACGCGCCGCTTCTTTCTTGCCCAAGGGCTACAAGTTGGGCGTCTTCAGCGCCTATCGCTCGGTTGCCGAACAAGAGAAGATCTATCGTCGTGTCTATCGGCGCTTCAAGCGCCGCTACCCCCATGCCCCAAAGAACGTCTTAAGAAGAATGACAAATAGATTCGTCCATCCCCCAGACATCAAGACCCCCCCGGGCCACAGCACCGGCGGCGCAGTGGATGTCACCATCCTAAACTCTAAGGGCCAAGAACTCGATATGACCTCTCCGTTCAAGTGGCGCACGCCCAAGGCCCGCGCCGTCGCTGCGACCTACGCCAAGGGGCTGAGCGAAGAAGCACGCAAGAACAGAGCACTTCTCATCGAAGCGATGACCAAGGCCGGGTTTACAAACTACGCCGGCGAGTGGTGGCACTGGTCCTACGGCGACAGTTGCTGGGCATGGAGACTAGGTCGTAAAGTCGCGATCTACGGGCTGGCGCAAGAACCCAAACGCTAAGAATCCCCACACGAGCACAGGCACCACCCAGTCGCTTACGGCGACAAAGCTATAGAGCAGCGTTTGCCCGCCTGTAGCGCGCCCTTGGGCGACCGACTGCGCAAACTCAAGCAGCCCCAGAAATACAAACAGATGCGCAACAAACAGCAGCGCTAAGCTCAGAATGAGTCCCCCAAACCGCCAGCGCCAACGTCGCCGCGGCGTCGCTACCCACAACGCCAGCGTCAGCCCCACCCCCCCAAACGAGAGAAACTCCCGACGCATCAGCAAGCCCTCTTGTTGATGATGCACGGTGATTCCGTCAGGGTCGAGCGCCAGACGCAACTCCGGGCTGATCAAAAACCGCAAAACAGCGATCTGAAGCTGCCCATAATACGGAGCCGCCCATACCCATACGATAGCAAACCCTGCCAAAACCAGCGCGCTCGTCAGCAGAAAAGAGAAGAACGCTCGTGCGGTCATAACGCCGTGCGCCAGCGCTCCGCCCACCAGAGCCACAGCCCCACCGAGAAGAGAATGACCAACGGTTGCCAGACCAACAAATGGACCGTCTCGATCCACCGGGGAGCGAGATAGCCGATATAGATTAAACTCACCAAGCGCACGAGATTGAAGAGCACGATCGCCGGGACGCCCATAAGAACTGCGCTCCAGCGCGAGCGCGTCGTGGCGGGCGTGGCCCAGACCGCCCCAAGAAAGATCACAATGGGCAGAATCGCGGTGCACTCGGCGACGATCTCCAAAGAGAAGAATTCGGAGCGCACGTAGGCGCCCTCGGCGCTCCCCCCGGCTCCCAGCAGCCGTAAAAGGCCCGCCAGCATCTGCGCCGTGAGGTGATTGGCCCAGCTTACAAACCCGATATAGATCAGAAAGGGCTGCACGAGCAAGAAGCCTCCGATGGTCGCGCCGAGGACGAGCCACGAGCGCACCAACGAGCGAGAGAAGGCCATAAACTTACGGCCAGAGGCGACGCCGCAAGCCCCACAGAAGCGCTGCTAATGCCATCAGAGCAGCAACGGCCCCCCACGTCCCCAGCGCCGGGGCGATCACCCGCGCCGAGATGCGCCCCTCCCCTTGGGCCAGCACCCGGCGCTCGGAGTCCACCAACAGCACACGATAGCGATGCTCTCCCGGCAGGAAGATCTCGCGCCGGAGCAGCTCTATGGTTGGGGGCAATGGCTGAGGCAGCTCCGGAGATTGCAACTCGCGATGCTCCAGCTCCTCACCGAAAGGACTGCTGCGCTCAAAGCGAATCTCTACAGAATGAGCCGTAGGCGGACACCCCGCCGTCTCTAAGCTCCAGACGACGACGCGGCCCGACGCACGCAAGATGAGCGACTCGATCCGCTCGGGGCTGACCGTCAGCCTCTCTCCCTGACAGCCGATCTTCACCATAAACGGCTCGCTCTGCGCGAGCGCCCAGGACGCCAGCAGCGCCAGCAAGATTACTAATATTGTAGTAGCTCGTACGGTCATAAACGGCTCTATTATAGCAAAAGTGAGAAGCGTCTGCGCCCATCACTTGACAACCTCCCGCCGTTTGTGCTAAAAAAGCTAACACGACGCGATCTCCTACCTAACGGTGAGGAGGCGAGGTGCCCTATGAAGCCTGCGCCGGTCTTTACGTTTCACGGCGAGCCGACTCCCGGTCTGCGGAGCTTGAGCGCGGGGTTGCGTTCCGTGTTGGAAGCTCACGGCTATCGGTACGAACCGGCCCCCAAGGCCCCTCAGATCGTCTTTAATCTCATTCAGCCCGATGCCGTTCAGCCCTATCGTCGCCGCGCTCAAGCCACTTTTGTCTTCTCGCTCCTGGAGGCCCAGCGCGTCCCAGAAGACCCGATTGCCGAGTTCTATATCTATCTGGTGCGCGCGCTCTCCAACGTGCTGATGGTCTATACGCCCGGAGTGGGGGTGCGCTTTCTTACCCTAGAGTTGGGCCATTATGTCGAGCCGGAGGGCGAGGGCTTCTACGAGCGGATCTGGGCGCGGATCGCCCCCATCGCGCGCTCGACGCTGGTGATCGAGAACCGGTTTGAGACCGATCTGGAGCCGCATCTTTGGAACGGAGACGAGCTGACGCGCTCGTTGAGCTGGGCCGGGCGCAAGCTCGCCGAGTGGGATCTCCTCCCCGCTCCCTTCCCGTTGGAGAAGATCCTCCCCCCGCGAGATCTGCGCCACGTCAAGCGCCTCTACGGCATCGGCGGGCTCTCCTACGGCAACCTCTCGGTGCGCAAGGACAGCCGCCGCTTCTGGATGTCGGCCTCCGGCGTGGACAAGTCCAACTTGGTCCAGATCGGCCGAGATATCTTGATGGTCAAAGACTACGATCAGAACGCGATCGTCCTCTCGGTGCCTCCGGGGGTGGCGGTCAATCGCGTCTCGGTCGACGCCATCGAGCACTGGATGATCTATCGGGAGCACCCTGACGTGGGCGCGATCATCCACGTGCACGCCTGGATGGATGGGGTAGACCAGACCCAGTTCAATTACCCCTGTGGAACGTATGAGCTGGCGCAAGCAGTAGCGGAGAAGGTGCGTCAGGCGCCCGATCCCGCTTGCGCAGTAGTGGGTCTGAAGAACCACGGGCTGACGATCACCGGGCGCACCTTGGAGGAGATCATCGCGCGTGTCGAGGGCAAACTGTTGCGTCAGGTCCCCATGAGCTAGGGGGTCAGGCGGGAGCGATCTCGGGGGAAGAGGCTGGCCTCGCGCACGTTGGAGAGATTTAAGAGCTGCATCGTTAGGCGCTCCGCGCCGATGGCAAAGCCGCCGTGAGGCGGCATCCCGCTCTTGAAGACTTCCAGGTAGAACTCGAAGTTGGCCGGGTCCAAGCCCCGCCCGCGGATGCTCTCCACCAGCATCGGGTACTGATGAATGCGCTGCCCCCCGGTGGTGATCTCCAGCCCTTTGTAGAGCAGATCGAAGCTGCGCGTCAGGTGAGGGTTCTGGGGATCGGGCATGGCGTACATCGGGCGCTTCTGGCGCGGGTAGTGGGTGACGAAGAGCAGCTCGCAGCCCAGCTCCTCTTGGGCATAGCGGCAGAGCAGCCGTTCGGACTCCGGGTCGAGGTCGCCGGTGCTCTCTTTGTTAAATCGTTGTTGCAGGATCGCTTGGGCTTCGGCGAGCTTGATCTGGGGGATCTTCTCTGGGATCTTGGGGATGGTCGCCCCGTAGAGGGCCAACTCCTTGGCGCAGCGCTCCTGCACGCGCGCGAAGATATGGCGCAACAGGCGCGCTTCCAGGTCTAGGAGATCCTGCTCGCTCTCGATAAAACCCATCTCGATGTCTAGGCTGATGTATTCGTTGAGATGTCGGGTGGTGCTGTGCGGCTCGGCGCGGTAGACCGGGCCGACTTCAAAGACGCGCTCAAAGCCCGCGCCCACCAGCATCTGCTTGTAAAACTGCGGGCTTTGCGCCAGATATGCTGTTCTTTCAAAGTACTGCACCGGGAAGAGTTCCGTTCCCCCTTCGGTGCCCGAGGCAACGATCTTGGGGGTGTGCACCTCGAGGAAGCCCTCTTGGATGAGAAACTCCCGAAAGCCGTGGATGAGTTCCGCTTGGACTTTGAAGATCGCGCCGATCTCAGGATGTCGAAGGCTGAGCACTCGGTGTTCTAGGAGCGTCTCAAGGCGAACGTTGATGGCCGCGCGCGGACGATTGATCTGGATGGGGAGGGGCTCGACAGGGGTACTCAAGATCTTCAGGTCGCTGACGAGGACTTCACATCCGTTGGGGGCGCGCTCGTCGCGGCGCACGTAGCCCACCAGCTCGACCACCGACTCCTCGCGCAGGTGGTCGGCCACGTCGGCGCGGTCGTAGAGCACGGCCTGAACCGTTCCTGAACGATCGCGCAGCACCAGAAAGCAGAGCTTGCCGATGGGCCTGAAGTGATAGACCCAGCCCTGTAGAAAGACCTTCTCGTTGAGCTTGTGTGGGACTTCGGCAGCCAGTGTGCGCAGCACAAGAGCGCATTATAACGAGAGCGAGAGGGGCTGTCAAAGCCGCGCCCGCTGGGGTTGACAGAAGGGCGCGTGCGGGTTAAGATTAATAACGGATCTATGGGTCTATAGCTCAGTGGTAGAGCGCGCGCCTGATAAGCGCGAGGTCGGAAGTTCGATTCTTCCTAGACCCACCAGGGGAGCGCAACCGATGAAAGTGATTTGGGATCCTCGCTGTCTGGAGTACCGCGCTCCCGGACATCCCGAAAGCCCTCAGCGCCTAGCGCAGGCCTACGAGTTCTTGAGCGATCCTCGGCTTGGCCATGAGTTCGTCCCCGCGGAGCCCGCGTCTGACGAGGATCTCTTGCGCGTCCACACGCCCAAGCACATCGAAGATGTGAAGCATCTGCGCTTTTCCGATCCCGACTCTCCTCGCTATCCCGGTATCTTTGAGTACGCGCGGCTCTCGGCAGGTGCGGCAATCCAAGCGATGAGGCTGAACGGTTTTTCGCTGATGCGCCCGCCGGGGCATCACGCGGCTCGGGAGCGCGTCGCCGGATTCTGCTATTTCAATAACATCGCGATTGCCGTCAAAGCGTCGGGCCAGAAGACGCTGATCGTTGACATAGACGGCCATCACGGCGACGGCACTCAAGCGATCTTTTTGGGCGATCCCCAAGTTGTCTATATCTCGTTGCACAGCTTCCCCAACTATCCGGGGACGGGGCTGCGTTCCGAACAGAACTGCTATAACTATCCCTTGCCCTTTCACTGCGGCGATGCCCTCTATCTGAGGACGTTGGGCGAGGCGCTTGAGTCTATCGATTTGACGGGGATCGAGCAAGTAGCGATCTCGGCGGGATTTGATACGTACCATAAAGACCCGTTGGCGTCGCTGGGGCTGACGACGGAGTGCTATGAGAGAATTGGGCGGCGCCTACGGGCGTTGGGGCTACCGACGTTCGCTGTATTAGAGGGTGGCTACTGTGTAGAAGATTTAGGGAAGAATATTCACGCGCTGCTGCGGGGGCTCTCCTGAGCGGGCGACGGGATTCGAACCCGCGACACCCGGCTTGGGAAGCCGGTACTCTACCGCTGAGCTACGCCCGCGATCTCTGTTTATTATAACACTCCAGCGGCTTGCTTGTCAATAGCGCGCCGTTTAGAATTAAATAATGCTGATCTTGATTCGCTTCTCCGGGGAGATCACGACCAAGGCGCGTGGAACTCGCCTGCGCTTCCTCAAGCGACTCGCTCACAATATCGCTACGGCGCTCCGCCAGGCTTCGCTCTCGTTTCAGTTGGATCAGGAGCACAGTCGCTTCTTTTTAGAGACCGAGTCGCCGCAGGCGCTGGAGATCCTCACGCGCGTCTTCGGCGTCCACTCTTTTTCGGTGGTTCAGCGCCGCAGCGCTCATACGTTAGAAGAGATTGTCGAAGCGGGGAGCGCGCTGGCTCGTGAGGCGGTCGCCGGGAAGCGCTTCGCCGTGCGCGCCCAGCGCGCCGGAAGGACGGCGTATTCGTCTCTGGAGGTCGAGCGCGCCCTCGGCGCGGCCCTCTTGCCCTACGCCCACCGGGTTGATCTCACCCACCCCGAAGTGACGGTGCATGTGGAGATCCGCAACGGAGACGCTTATTTCTTCACAGAGAAGACCTTGGGACCCGGGGGACTGCCCGTGGGGGCCAGCGGCCGCGCGCTCGCTCTCATCTCTGGGGGCTTCGACTCGGCGGTCGCCTCGTGGCTCATGCTCAAGCGCGGCGTCGCTTTGGACTATCTCTTCTGTAATCTAGGGGGAACGCTCCACGAGCAGGGCGTGCTTAGGGTCGTCAAGAGGCTCGCAAGCGACTGGAGCTACGGGGATCGGCCTCGGCTCTACGCGCTCGATTTTCAGCCCCTGGTGCGCGAGCTGCAAGCCAAGGTGCACAAGAGCTACTGGCAACTGCTCTTGAAGCGTCTGATGTACCGTGCGGCGGAGCGCGTGGCCAAGCAGCATCACTGTACGGGCATCGTCACCGGGGAGGCGATCGGACAGGTCTCGTCGCAGACCCTGCGCAATCTTGCCGTGCTCTCTCAGGCGGTGCGGGTGCCCCTGTGGCGTCCGCTCTTGGGCTTTAACAAAGACGAGATCATCGCGCTGGCGCGTCGCATCGGCACGTACGAGATCTCGGCTACGGTCGAAGAGTACTGCGCGATCCTGCCCCAGCGCCCGGTGACGCGGGCCTCCCTGCGCGCGGTGCTGGCCGAGGAGGAGAAGCTCGATCTGGGCTTGTTGGAACGCGCATTCGCAGAGCTGAAGCTCTACGACGTGCACCGCGTAGATCCCGACAGCCTCTCCCTCCCAGAGATCGAGATCGAAGAGATCCCCGAAGGGGCGGTCGTCATAGACTTGCGCTCGCCGTCGGCCTATCAAGCGTGGCACTATCCGGGAGCGATCTATATGGATTTTTTTCAAGCGCTGAGGGAGTTCACCAAGCTCGATCGCTCGCGCGTCTATGTGCTCTACTGCGAGCTGGGGCTTAAGAGCGCTCACCTGGCCGAAGAGATGCGTGCCGCTGGCTATCGAGCGTTTCACTTCAAGGGCGGATTTCCTAAGCTGATTCGGCACGCCCTCGCGCGCGATCTGGTGCCCCCTGAGCTGCTGCCCCCCTCGGCGTGGAGCTAGCTTAGTTGCTCGGTCGTTCTCATTCTTGATAGAATCTCTCTCGACAAGAAGGAGGTTCTATGAGACCGGTGCGGCTCTCTCTGGTGATGGCGTTGCTGTTGAGCGTAGCGTTCGGATTGACGGTGCTGGCCGACCGCAAGCCTCTGGAGCGTCTCATCCAAGATCTCTATGATGGAATTCCCGAGTTTCGCTTGGCCAACGCGCGCGCGTTGGTGGCGGCCTATCTGTTCATCGGGCGCACGCTGGAGGATCTGAACCCTCTGATTCAGAAGATCGAGAAGGAGCGGGGCTTTCGGGAGTTGCGCCAGGCCGTTGAGGAGGCCCGTCAGGGCAAGGGGATTCGCGCTTGCTGGGATCTGGTAACCCCAGAGCCGGCGGTCGTGGGGGGCATAGACCTGAGAACGAAGAGCATCAAAGAGCTAGAAGAGCTGGCGCTCTTTGGCACGACTGCCCCGCTGCGCGAGGCCGCGGCCAAGATGCTGATTAACAGATATCTCACCCCCAAGACACGGCTCTACCCCGAATGGTACACCTATCGCATCAAGGCCGAGCCGGATTTCGACGCGGTCAAGGTGCAGTTCTATCTGTGGACGGTAGGGGCGCTGCCCAGCGCGCGCGAGCTGATTCAACTGGCGCTCTTCCCATTGTCGCAGATCTTCTTTGCGGAGTTTTTAATCACGCTGCCCGATAGCCAAGTCCGCGCCAAGCTCAAGTGCCCCTAGAGCGCCAGCGCGCGCCGGAGTTCGGTCGGCTCGACAGAGGAGATATATTCGGCCACGATCCGACCCTTGTCTATCACAAGCAGACGATCGCACAGTCTCAGGGCGCGAGAGGGGCTCTGCTCGGCCAGCAAGACGCCCACCCCGTGGGCTTTGAGTGCCCTGAGCGCGGTCGCCACGGTGGGCAACAGCGGGCCCATCAGGCCCTCCATTGGCTCGTCCAGGAGCGCGTATCGGGGACGAGCTAATAGCACCCGCGCCAGCGCGAGCATCTGCTGCTCGCCGCCGCTGAGCGTGCCCGCCCTCTGATCGAGGCGCTCTTGGAGCCTTGAGAAGAGAGCGTGAAGCTCTCTTATGTCTGAAGGCATCGTTGGGTTTACTAAAAGCAAGTGCTCGCGCACGGTGAGATCGGGGAAGACCTTCGACTCTTGAGGTAGATAAGCAATCCCCCGGCGCGCGATCTGAAAGGGGGAGAGCCGAGAGATCTCGTCTCCATCGAGCTGGATGCTCCCTGCGCGAAGATCCGTGAGCCGGAGGATGCTCTTAAGAGCGGTGCTCTTGCCCATGCCGTTGCGCCCCAGCAGCCCGACGACCTCACCGGGGCGAACTTCCAACGACAGCCCCCGCAGCACGAGATCGTGGCCATAGCCGGCGTGAAGGCCTTCGACCTTGAGCATGGTTAGCCCTCTATCTCTAATTCGTAGATCTTCTGGACCCGCGCATCGCGTCGGATCTCGTCGGGCGTCCCCTCGGCCCAGACGCGCCCCTGATGCAAGACCGTGACGGTATCGGCCACCGCCCGCACCACGCCCATATCGTGCTCGACGATCAAGAGCGTGTGTTGCCGTTCTTTCAGATCGAGCAACACGTGGACGATTCTCTCGGACTCTGATGGGTCAAGGCCAGCCGTTGGTTCGTCGAGCAAGCAGAGCGTGGGCCGCTGCGCGACAGCTAAAGCCAGCTCGACGAGCCTTCGTTCTCCGTGGGACAGCTCGCGCGCTCGGCGGTGGGCTTGCAAGCCCAATCCCAACTGCTCTAGTAGGCGGTGAAGCGTCTCGGGGTCTAGCGAGCGGAGCTTGCCGCGGGCCAGGGCAAGGCGCACCGCATCGGCGACGGTCAGCCCTTCAAAGAGCTGGGAGATCTGAAAAGTGCGGGCTATTCCTAGACGCGCGATCTGATAAGGGGGCAGCCCTACGAGGGGCATTCCCTTAAAGAAGATGGTTCCGCGGTCGGGGAGCAAGGCGCCGGAGAGCAGATGGAGCAGCGTGCTCTTCCCCGCGCCGTTGGGACCAATCACGGCGCGAGCTTCGCCGCGGCGCAGCGTCAGCGTCACGTCGTCGAGAGCGCGCAGGCCCCCAAACGACTTGCTAAGATGAACGGCTTGCAGCAGAACATCTTTCATAGTAGGGACAAGCCTATCCAATCGCCAAGCTCCCTGCAACCAAAACAGTTGACAAGTCAAGAGTTCCTCAGTAACATACAGACGGAGGGTATCCGTTGGCAGAGAGAAAGAGCACGGTCTATCAAGAGATCTCCTTCAAGAGCAACGACGAAGCGACGGCCGTCTTGGGGCAGTTCGACCGCAATCTTCAAGTGATGCGGGAACTGTTCAACGTGCGTCTCACCCATCGGGGCGACACCGTGCGGATGGAAGGGCCTGCCGACGAGATTGAACACGTAGAGCGGCTTATAGATAAACTGCGCGAGATCGCGCGCAGCGGCCATGTGCCTACCCTAGAAGAAGTGCGCTATCTGGCGCAACAGGCCAAAGAGACCGACGATCTGAAGGGAGTGCTCACCGAGACGATTCAGACGACCTATTGGGGCGATCAGATTCGCCCCAAGACCGCGGGACAGTCCCACTACGTCCAAGCGATTCGAGAAAACGATATCGTCTTTGGGATTGGGCCTTCGGGGACGGGCAAGACCTATCTCGCCGTGGCCGTTGCGATTGAGTATCTCAAGAAAGGGCTGTGCCATCGGCTCATTCTGACGCGCCCCGCCGTCGAAGCCGGCGAAGAGCTGGGATTTCTCCCGGGGGACATAGAAGAGAAGGTCAGTCCCTATCTGCGCCCACTCTATGATGCGATCTTCGATATGCTCCCCCCCGAAGAAGTCAAGCGCCTCACCGAGAACGGCAAGATCGAGATCGCGCCGTTGGCGTACATGCGCGGGCGTACCCTGAATAACTCTTTTATCATTCTTGATGAGGCCCAGAACACCACGCCAACCCAGATGAAGATGTTCCTCACGCGCTTGGGGTTCAATTCCAAAGCCGTCATCACCGGCGATGTCACCCAAGTAGATTTGCGCAAGGGCAAGTCGGGGCTGAAAGAAGTCCAGCGCATTCTCAAAGACATCGAGGGGATCGCGTTTATATTTCTAGACAAGCGCGACGTCGTGCGCCACCCCTTGGTGAAGAAGATCATCGAAGCCTATGAGAAGTACGAGCAGTCCTAAGACGGGCAACATCGGCATTATACGGCGCCCTTTGTCTAATCATTGGCGCCCAGGAGAAGATCGTGCGAGCGATAAGCGTAGCGGGGCTGATCTGGGGAGCGTTCGCGTCCACGGTTTACGGGCAGTCTGAAGGGGTCACGAGCTTCGCGTGGTTGGTGATTGCTGTCTCGGCGCTCCTAGTCGCTGTGGGCGCGTTGATCGTCTTCACCAAGCTGGCCAAGTTTCTCGATCGTCTGGAAGAGTATCTTAAGAAGAAATAAGAGCAGAGAATGACGCTCGCAGAGGCGCGTCGGCGCGTGGAACAGCTCCGCCAGGAGATCGAGCAGCACAATTACAATTACTTTGTCTTAAACCAACCGACGATCTCCGACGCTGAGTACGACCAGCTCTTGCGCGAGCTGCAAATGCTCGAAGAGCAGTTTCCTCAACTGAGATCGCCGACATCGCCTACTCAGCGCGTCGGGGCGACCCCTCAGAAAGAATTCAAGACCGTCCGGCACTCTATCCCCATGTTGAGCTTGGCCAACGCGTTTTCGGAGGGCGAAGTGCGCGAATTCGACGCGCGGGTCAAGAAGCTCGCCGAAACCGAGAGGATCGTCTACGTGGCGGAGCCGAAGTTCGACGGCCTGGCGGTTGAGTTAATCTACGAAGACGGGGTCTTTGTCTTGGGGGCGACCCGCGGCGACGGCGAGATCGGCGAAGATGTCACACAAAATCTTAAGACCATCAAGAGCATTCCATTGAAGCTACGCACTCCCAAAGACCTTCCCGTCCCCAAAAAGCTCGAAGTCCGCGGCGAAGTCTATATGGAGATCGAAGAGTTCCGCAAGCTCAATCAGGCGCGCGAAGAGCAGGGCGAGCCGCTCTTTGCCAACCCGCGCAACGCCGCCGCGGGGTCGCTCCGGCAGCTCGATCCCAAGATCACAGCCCAGCGAAGATTGCAGATCTTCTGCTACGACGTGGGCCAGACGGTTGGGATCGAGTTTCATACTCAAGAAGAGCTATTAAAGACACTCCCCCGCTACGGGCTGCGGGTCTGTCCCATCTATAGGGTGTGTGAGAGCATAGACGAAGCGTTGGAGTTCTATCGCGAGATGGAAGAGCGCCGTGAGCAGCTGCCCTACGAAGCCGATGGCGTCGTCATCAAAGTCAATGATTTTGAGATACGCAAGATCGTTGGCGAAGTCTCGCGCAATCCTCGCTGGGCGATTGCGTACAAGTTCCCGCCCAAGCAGGCGACGACCCGCGTGAAAGATATCATTGTGCAAGTGGGCCGAACGGGGAAGCTGACGCCCGTCGCGGTCTTGGAACCCGTCGCTCTAGGCGGCGTCACCGTGCAGCACGCCACGCTCCACAACCAAGACGAGATAGACAAAAAAGATATTCGCGTTGGAGATTGGGTGCTCATCCAGCGTGCAGGCGATGTCATCCCCGAAGTTGTGCAGCCGATCACGAGCCGTCGCACCGGCAGTGAGAAGCGATTTACGATGCCGGAACGCTGCCCCGTCTGCGGCGACCGAGTCGTGCGCTTGCCCGATGAAGTAGACCATCGCTGTGTGAATCTTTCGTGTCCGGCGCGCTTGAAGGAGAGCATTCTGCACTATGCGTCCAAGGGCGCTGCCGATATTGAGGGCTTAGGCGAGAGATGGGTCGAAGCGCTGATGAACGCGGGCTTGGTGAAAGAGATCCCCGATCTATACAAGCTCAAAGAGCGCGTCTTGGAATTGGTGCGTCTAGAGCGGATGGGGCCAAAGCTGGCCGAAAATCTCTTGAACGCGATTGAGAAGAGCAAGAAGATCTCGCTAGCGCGTTTTATCTACGGATTGGGGATTCGGCACGTGGGGGAGCACTTGGCAGAGTTATTGGCGCAGCGCTTTAGAACGCTTGACGCCCTGATGAACGCTTCCGAAGAAGAACTCTTAGAGGTCGAAGAGGTAGGGCCGACGGTGGCGCAGAGCATTCTCTCGTTCTTCAGAGACCAGCGCAATCGGGAGCTGATTGAAAAGTTGCTGAAAGCTGGCGTGGTCATCCAATCTCCGGCTCAAGGAGCCGTCTCGTCGCCGTTGGCGGGCAAGACGTTTGTCTTCACCGGAACGCTGAAGACTCTAACGCGCAGCCAAGCCGAAGCTCTGGTGAAATCTCACGGAGGCCGAGTCTCTGCTAACGTCAGTCGCAAGACCGACTACGTTGTTGCTGGAGAGGAGGCTGGCACAAAACTAGAGAGAGCGCGGGCTTTGGGGGTTACGGTGCTCTCAGAAGAAGAGTTTCTCAAGATGATCAGAGCATAAGGCCCTCACCCCGGCTTTCAGCCACCCCTCTCCCGTAGGTCACTACGGGAGAGGGGTCGGGGGTGAGGGCCTTCTCTCTATCTCACCCCGGCCAGCAGCTCATGGCTCTGAACCCCGACGCTTCTGCGGGGACGCAGATGCGCGTCTGACTCCCAAAGGGCAGCAAATTGCCCTGTGGATTCGTGATGATGAACGGGTTGCTGAAAGGCAAGAAGAACCCCGGCGAACGCCCGATGCCCGCCAAGAATATGAAGATCGTATTGACAGGAGCGCGTTCGGGGGTGCCGTCTCCGTTGATATCGAGCAGCAGATCGAAGCGCGCGGCCGTGACTCCCGGCGCCAGTTGCAGCGCATAGGTCACGCGCCCGTTGCTGCGCACCACGCCCGCTAAGACCAATTGCGTCTGGTTCGCGCCGATAGCGGGGATCGCTTGGGGGGCAGCGTTCGTCTGGGTTTGCAGCGTCGCGCCCAAGATCGCACCGTTGGTCTCCAGCGTGATCTGATAGGGACGATCCCCGCTCCAGCCTAGCGCCCCTTGCACCGTGATCAGAAGCTGATCGCTCCCTACGATGAAGAACCCCCCGATGCCCAACGGCAGGGGCGGCGTGGGAGACGGCTCTGTAGGGGGATTGGCAACCGAGCGCACGGTGACCGTCTGGGTCTGAGTGGCGCTCAAATTCTCATTATCGGTCACGCGCAACGTGACAGAGTACGCGCGTGCCGCGCTGTAGAAGAACGTCACGCGTACGCCCTGATTGTCTACGCGACCATCGCCATCGAGGTCCCATTCGTAGCGCACGATCTGGCCATCGGGATCGCTGGAGCAAGACGCGTCGAAATTCACGATCTGCCCCACCGAAGGCGACGAAGGCGTGTACGTGAAGCACGCCGTAGGCGGACGATTCTGAGGAGGGGCCGTCGTGCCGACTTGGAAGCTCGTCAGCGCGAGTGCGAAAATTGCCGACGGAGCGGCGGATTGTAGGCGGCGGGTCAACTCAGCGCGGAAGGTCTCTGGGTTGAGCCAAGCGCTGTTCTGAACGCCGTTCAGGCCCAGCTCGACGGCTTGGGTCACGGCTACGGCGTGCAGATACTCAGTGCCTTCGGGGCCGTTGATGACGAGCGTGTACGGTCCGTCGGGCAGCGTATAAGTCCCCGGATTGAGGGGGTTGCGGCGCGAGAGCGCGTTGGGGAAGACCTGCGAGACGCGTCCCGCGGGGTCAACGTCGAAGATATAGACATACGCCGGGGCGTTTGCCCCTAGCGTAAACGTGATCGTTAAATTCTCTCGAATGCGATAGACGCTCTTATCGGTGCGGATCTCTATCGAGAGCGTCGTCGGCGGTGGCGGTGGCGGCGTGGGGCTTGCCCGAACGACGATCTGTTGTGTGTTATTCGCTTCGTTCGATTCGGCGACTTGGCGCAGCGCGTCTACAGTGATAGTGATCGTCTCGGTGGCGTTGTTCAAGCGTCGTGGGAAATCGAGCCGCACGGATGCTCCGGCTCGTAACCCAGAGACGGCTTGGCGCGTCGTTCCGGCGCTGTCTTGGAGATCCACGACGAACGGGCCAGCGTCGGCGTTACCGCCGTTGCGAACGACAGCGATCGTCGTGAAGGCGTCGCCGACGCGCAGCTCGCGCGGCGCGTAGTCGAGCGATTCGATCAAGAGATCGGGCAAGCGCGATTCGGGCTGGGCATCTACGCGAATCTGGGCGCTGTTGTTCGCTTCGTTCAGCTCGTCAATGCGATTGTCGGGGTCAACGACAATCGTGAAGAGTTCGGTGGCGTTGTTGAGGCGGCGCTCGAAGCTGAGCGAGAGCGAGCTGCCCACATCAAGAGCCGCGACCGAACGCCGATCGGTGCCGCCGCTGTCTCGGATCTCTACAAAGAAAGCGCCGGCGCTGGCCGTCCCCTGATTGCGCACGACAACCGTGAAATTGACAGGATCGCCCAAGCGGGGCGTGCGCGGCGACCAATCCGTGCCGGCGATGGTCAGGTCGGGCTTGCGCGGCGCTTCGGGCTGGGCGTCCACGCGAATCTGGGCGGTATTATTTGCTTCGTTGGATTCATCTACTTGGTTGAGCGCGTCCACGACAAACGTCACGGTCTCCGTGATGTTATTGATGCGCCGGCTGAAACTGATGCTGAGAGAAGCGCCGGCGGCCAGCCCAGACGACGGCTGTTGAGCCGTACCCGCGCTGTCGCGCAATTCCGTGACAAACGCCCCGGCGTTGGCTTGCCCTTGGTTGCGCACGATGACCGTGTAATTGACAGTCTCTCCCACACGCGGGGTGCGCGGCGACCAATCTACAAGAGTGATCGTCAGATCGGGCTTGAGCGTCGGCTGCGACGCGGTCACGCGCAGCTCTGCGGTGTTGTTGTTCTCGTTCGATTCGTTAATCTGATTGAGAGCGTCTGCAACGACTACGAACGTTTCGTTGATTTGGTTGACTCGGCGCGTGAACGAGAACCCTGCGGAAGCTCCCGCAACGAGACCGTTGATCGTGCGGCGCTCCGTCCCCGCGCTGTCGCGCAGCTCGACGACGAACGCTCCGGCGTCGCCCGTTCCCTGATTGCGCACGACGCCGCTGATGGTGACCGAATCTCCTACGCGCGGGCTGGTGGGGTTGGACGTCAGCCCTGTGACGATCAGATCGGGCAGTCGCGGCGGCCCGGCTTGGGCCAGATTGAGCCTGCCAGAACCGAACTGCAAGGGCGATCCCATCGGGATCGCTTCGCTCTTCAAGCGCGATTCAAGCTGAGCCGCCGAGAGCGACTGATTCTGCGAGAGCAAGAGCGCGGCGGCTCCGGCGACGTGCGGAGCCGCGGCCGAGGTGCCGAAGAACTCTGTATAAGTCGCGGTCGAGACGCGATCGGGGCCGACGAGATCGGGCTTGCTCAAGCCGGCGTTGGTCGGCCCTTGGGAGCTGTACGCAGCGATGGGGCCAGTCGTCCAATTCTGATGATTGACGGCTCCTACGGTGAGGGCGTTGGGGGAGTCTCCCGGCGCGAGAATGCTGCTAGCAGGGACGGGATAGTTCACATCGTGATTGACGCTGAAGAGCGAGAAGGTCCTGGGGGCGGGGGTGCCGTCGGCTTTAATCTTGATGCAGAAGTTCCCGGGGATAAACGTCTGATAGAAGAAATTCTCGGTGGGAGTTTGGGTGCCGCTTTGGATGCGCTCGGATTGGGCAACTTGGCGGCCCGTCGAGTCGAACAGATAGAGATCGTAGTCGTTTCGTGACGCGGGCCAATCGTTCCACGTCAAGAAGACAGAGATGGCATCTCCAGCGTTGGCGGTGATGCGCAAGCAATCATCGCTGCCGGAGAACTCGTGCCAGCGATCGTTGTTAGAATCTCGAAAGCCCCCTTGCCAGTGGCGACGCCCGTAGTTGCCGGCAGCATTGACCCAGAGCACTCCGCGATTGCGCGCATCGGCGACGATATTGTTGATAATCCCCGTGCCGTCGTAGAAGTTCGTATTGAACCAGCCCACGGAGTGATTGATGATCTTCGCGCCCTGACGGATCGCTTCTTCTTTGGCGTTCTCTAAGTCCACTTCGTCGGCGATCTTCATCAAGAGCAATTGCGCTTGCGGGGCCATGTCGTGGACAATCTCAGCAACAGCCGTGCCGTGATTGGTGCCGGATTCGATACCAGTGCCCGTGAAATCAAACGTTTGCAGCCCTCCGGGGAGTTCCCCGCGCGCCTGAGCCGAAGAGAGTCCAGCGAAGCCCAAGTCAATCACGGCGATTTTGACGCCCTGCCCGCGAAAGCCGTTGGCGTGATAGCCCGAAGCCCCGGTGAGCGCGACGCCCTCGCTGGTCACCAGCGTCTGGGGCGTCAGCGGGGGCCGGACAAAACTGACAGACCCCAAGGCCGCAATCCGTCGGACGGCTTCTATATCGAGGGGGAGCAGTATTTTGATCGCGTATTTCGAAGTGCCGAGCACTTGTCCCCCGACGACGGAGATAGAACGCAACAGAGTCGTGTACTCTTCGCCGGTGGGGTCTGCAAATTGTTCCCCAAGCTGAACGATCGCAACGAGTTGATTGCCGCGCAAGGGGATGCGCGCTTGGGCGGCGGCTTGCGCGGCAGCGGGAGAGTTCCCTTGAGCCGCTAGCTTGATAATCTGCTCCAGGACGCTATCTACTTTGGGAGTGTGATCGAGCTTCTGGGCTTGTTTAGGATCTCGAGGTTCTTGCATCCAGCTTGAGCTGCTATAGCTCACGACGAGAACCGTCAGCAGCGCTACAACGAGATAGAGCTTGCGCACGGTAGATCATCTCCTCCTTGGAATTCTTTCAATTCCCCGGTTGGAACGGTGGTCGAACGAGCTTGACGGCTGGATCGCTGGCGAGCATTGCGAGCTGATGGACGGGCACGAGCACGCGCATCAATCCCGACGGCGAGCGGGCTTCGACAATCAGATTGTGCCCGGCAGACAGTTGGGCTTCAGGACTGATCAATTCGACGATCACGCGCACTCGCAGTCCCCAAAGCTCCAGACGATTCTGCAGAGCAAAGTCGTACCAATCGGGCATGAGCATCAGCCCGTAGAGCAGCGAATCCAAGCGCACGTTGTCCGGGGGCTTGGGTAGCTTCGTCCCCGGGACGACGCTGAGCTGCTCGACGTTCAACGGCAGCGTCGGCTCGCGCAAGAGCTTAAGCTGCACCAGTCGGACTCCGATCTCCCCTAAGATTGCCAACGCGCTCGCGGTCGCTTTGGGAGCCACGATCAGCTCATAGCCGTCTGTCGCGGGACGGAGATTATAACGCGCGAGCGCCTCTTCGGCGCGCACCCACAAGAGCGCGCCGTCCACGTATAATTGCGGAAATCCTAAGCGAGAGCGTTCGTTCTCCGGCGTGCAATCGGGACACGGCGTCGTGCCAATAAAATAGCTGACGCGGGTGCCCTCGGCGATGCGCACGGAGAATCCTGCTTGCTTGGCCGCTTCGATGATCGCCGTGCGATCCAGGGTGGGGAATGCGAGAGAGACTCGATAATATCGCCCCGCGAGCAAGATGGGATCAGTAGGAGCGAGCGCCAGCTCGCGCGGCTCCCCCCCAAAGCTCGAGAATGCCATCGTCGCCAGCACCGCCCAAGAGAGCCAGATCAGCCATCTCATCATATCCCAGACTCCTTTCACCTCTTCAGACGGTTGGCCACGTTCTGGGCCAACTGCGCCCACTCCGCAGCGCTCACGACTTGGTCAATAAAGCTCACCAACGTTGGGGGAATAACGCGATTGCTCGCCAAATACCGTTGCACCGTTGCTTTGATAGCCGCCGCGTCTTCGATCCTCTGGCCGCCGCGCACATAGTCTTCCAAAGCGCGCGCGGCCTCCGTGATGGCTGTATCTACGGCCTCCAAAGTCAGTTCCAATGTCGCGGTGCCAAAGCGAATCGTCAAGCTGATGCGGATGCCCTTGCTGGCGAAGAGCGCCTTCACTTCGCCCAGAGTCGCTTTGCGCTGGACGAGTTCGTCGTTGATCGCTTCGAGGGCGACCCCTTTTGCTAGACCCTCCAGCGCTTTATCCACCAACATCGTGACGGGCAGCTCTTCTATCAGAGCCAAGCCGATCACTCTGAGAACGCCTTCGCGCAACGAGATCGGCGCGGCGCTCTGCGCAAGACGCTGACAGAGCGTCAGCGCCGTCTGCGGCGCGATGCGCCTGTCTTTGAAGCCCTTGTCGTAAGCGTTGATGAGAAACTGCAGATCCGAAACGTTGAGCGCCCGAAAACAGTTATAGACGTCCTGGGGGGTCACTTGCTCGGTGCGCAACGCCAGCACGTTAGCGCTCACGAGCAGAGTTATCAGTAGTATACTGTGAAGATACTTCATGGGGAATCACCTCGAGAGGGGGGCCAGATCAACACTGAATTGATCTTGTTATCAAACGTGTGGACGAACTCGCGGGCACGTGGGTCATGCACCCAGTGGTATTCGTCCACCATGAATCCGTATTCGTAGCGTCCGGGTTCCAAATTTCGGGGTAGTCGTATCCACCAGATCCCGTGGCGATCCGGGCCGTTCATGGGCCAGCGCTCCCAGTAGGTCAGTTGGCCCACGAGGGCAACGCTCTTGGCGTTGGGGTAGACCAAGCAGAGCACATCGGGATCGGCGCAAGGAGGCCCGTCCGAAAGGGTTCCCCCTAGCCAAAAGCCGCCCAGAAAGATCACGAGCGCCGTCGCCGCTAGCGCCAAGCGCATCGGCCAAGCCGGTCTTGGCTCTAAAACCGCTGTCCGATCGGGTAGGGCGTCTACAACCCGATACTCAAGATCTTCAATACGGTCTTGATACGCGGCGGTGTGCTGAGCGACCGTCTCTTTGATGAGCTGTTCAAGTTCATGTTCGTGCACGACCGATCACTCCCTTCTTCTCCAGCAATTTTTTAAGCTCAGACTTCGCTCGATGGATTCTCGTCTTCACTGTTCCCTCTGGCACCTGCAGCATCTCTGCAATGTCTTTATATTCTAGATCGCCATAGTATCTCAGGACCAAGGGCATCCGATATTTGGGACTCAATTGATCAAGCGCCTCTCGCATCGTTTGGATGCGTTCGTCTTCGATAAGGCGCGCTTCGGGGTTGTGGTGGCTCTTGGTCGCCCGCGTGACGTACTTTAACGGGGCAAAGAGCCGATCTCGGCGCAGCTTGTTCTTGCACAGATTGGCCGTGATCGTGAAGATCCACGTAGAAAAACGCTTGTCGAGATGAAACGTATGCAGCGCCTGGTAGGCGCGAATAAACGCGTCTTGAGCCGCGTCTTCGGCATCGGCGGGATTGCCCAAGATGCCCAGAGCGATTCCAAAGACTGAGACTTTATAGCGCTTCACGATCTCTCCCCAAGCGTCCTTGTCGCCCTCTAGCGACTTGCGTATCAAGACCAATTCGTCCTCACCCATGCATCCTCCCCGTAATTCAAAAGTATATACTCCTCCCCAGTCTGCTAAGTTTCATTTATACATTCTACCAACTCCGTGTAAGCTCTGTTACAAACCCCTGTCCTTTAGAGGCCGAACCAAAATCCTGTAGCTGCTTCCATCTGATCCCTTAAAGTTTTAAGGCAAGTAATCTACAATAGCAACGGCGAGAAGTTCTTAAGGAGGTATACGATGGCTAGATCACGACGCTCTATGATCCTTCTGGCGCTGGCTGCTTTAGCGTTAACTGGCTGCACCGTTGCCCAAACTCCCTTTGCGATCTTCAGTGCTACACCCACGGCGGGTGAAGCCCCGCTCAAAGTAGCGTTTAACGGTTCGGCCTCGCACGATCCCGACGGCTCGATCACTCAGTACGAATGGGATTTCAACGGAGATGGTACCATAGATGCTACGGGCGCAACCGTTACCTACACGTACACCGCGCCCGGCACGTTTGTCGTCACTCTGACGGTGACCGACGATCGCGGGCTTAAAAGTCGGTCGTCTGGAACGATCAACGTTTTTGATAATACGATCTTCTTCTCCACAGATCGCAACGGTCTCTTTCAAATCTTTCGCATGAACAGCAATGGCACCAACCAGGCGCAGATCACCTCGATGGGCGGGATGGACTTGTGGCCTTCCCTTACGGTCAACGGACGACGAGAGGTCGTCTTCGCGCGTGCCCCCTTGATACTGAGTAGTCCGCCCACCATCGGAGATTTTGACATCTTCAAGATGCGCCCCGACGGCAGTCTGCAGACGAATCTGACTCAACAGAGTCCCAGCATGGAGATCCAGCCCAGTTGG
This sequence comes from Candidatus Bipolaricaulota bacterium, assembly GCA_025061735.1. GTDB lineage: Bacteria > Bipolaricaulota > Bipolaricaulia > RBG-16-55-9 > DRXL01 > SKYB132. Next base: position 59,326 of record JANXAU010000004.1, on the reverse strand, counting down.
TCGCCCGACGCTACCCAGATCGCCTTTGCTTCGAATCGAGACGGAAACTTCGAGATCTACAAAATGAACGCCGATGGCACCAACCAGACGCGCTTGACCATCAGCTCTCCCAAGAACGCCTTCGCCCCACGCTGGTCCCCCACAGATCCCAATCTGATTATCTTCGTCAAGCCCAACGATAGCAGTTCCAAGCTTGATATTTGGAGGATCCGCGCCGACGGCACCAATTTGGTCAACCTCACCAATCGCGCGACGATCAACGACGGCGCGCTCTCGCCGTTCTTGGGCGTGCCTTCGCCCCCGGCATGGTCCCCCGATGGGACCAAGATCGTCTTCACGTCAGACCAGAATGGGCATCTTGATCTGTTAGTGATGAACGCTGACGGATCGGGAATCGTTAATTTGAACACCTTTGCCAGCTCATCTACGGCGAACACCCCTCACGACGAGTTCGACCCGTTCTGGCTTCCCAACGGCACCGAGATCGCGTTTGTCTCCAACCGAGATGGAACGTATCAGATCTACAAAGTCAATCTTACAAACGGGACGGTTACCAAGCTCACGAATATGGGGATCAACGCGACGCCGGGGAGCGTGCGCGCACTCTTGAACCAACCACTAAAGCGATAAGCCCCAGCGCGCAGAGAGAGACCACCCAATCGCCGAGGCCGACGTAGAGCGTCTGACGGTCCTGCAAGAAGACCTCCGCTTGCAGGACCGTCTCGTTTGGAGAGCGCGTCTGCGCGCGAATGCGCCCCTGAGGGTCAATCACTCCCGAGATCCCTCCGTTGGCCGCTTGTACGGTATAACGCCCGGTCTCGATCGCGCGAAAGACGGCCTTGGCAAAGTGTTGCTCTAGCGCCGTAGAGCCTTTGAACCAAGCATCATTGGTGATGATCGCAAGCGCGTGCGCGCCTTGGCGCACAAAAGCGCGACCGATCTGGGGAAAGAGGGACTCAAAGCAGATGGGCGTGCCAATCGCGCCTATAGAGCTGCGCAACGGCTCCCAGCGCTCGCCGGCTGTGAGCGCTCCCAACGGCAGATCTGCCAGCCATTGAGAAAATGCTGTGCTTCTCAACAGATCAATCAACGGAAAATATTCGGTGCTAAACGGGACCAACTGTACTTTGTCGTACAGGCCCGCGATCTGGCCATCCGGTGCGATAAGAGCGGCGCTATTAAAAAGCTTCCCGTCGCGGTAGTCAATCGTGCCCACAATCAAAGAGAGAGCCAGTCGTTGGGCGATCTCTTGGTAGTCTTTCAAGAGATCGCTATGGCGAAGCAGATAGGTCGGCAAGATGGACTCTGGCAAAATAGCGAGATCGGGTTTAACGCCTTCCAGATTCTGCAATTGCTCCATGTAGAGCGAGTGGAGTCGCTCTAGTTGAGCAGGATCGCTGCGGGCGCGTTGGGGCGCGTTGGAATGTACCAGCGCTAGATGGAGTCTTTTGTCGTTCTTTTCTGTCTGCAGGGAGAGCTGAAAGTTTCCCCAAGCGGTATTGAGCACAACCAGAACAACAGCGAGAGCCACCCAATGGATACGGCGCTCGCGCAGCGCGCGATAGAGCAAGTAATTCACAGAGACAATCAGCAAAGAAATAGCCCATGCGCCCGCGAAGGCTGCTAGTTGCAACTGCTCCGGGCGCTGGTAGAGCGCATCGCTGAGATACCCCCATGGGAAGCCGAATTTTGTCAACGAGCGCAGATATTCTAGAACTACCCAAAGCGCAGGCACAGCCCCGAACGAAGCGATGGGATAACGCTGCTCCAGCCAGACAAACCCCATTCCAAAAAGTCCCCACGATAGCCCCAGCAGCCCCGAGAGCACCAGATGCGCAAGCGCAATAAAAAAGCCAGCCCACTCCCAGAGCGTGTAGAGCCAATGCAACAGCACCCCAAAGAAGAGAGTCCCCGCCAGCCACCCGCGCCAGAACCCCATGCGCATCGTAGCGTCCTGAAGACCCCAAAAGAACGGAACCAGCGCGACGAAGACCGTCCAATCTAGAGAGTAACCGGGCATGCTGAGAAGCGTCAACGCCACCGTCAAGACTACTACCGCAAGCGCACGCACGATGCCTCTCACATGAGCAGCCCGGTCTTGAATTGATAGTAGATTAGATACCCACCCGCAAGGATCAAGATCAGCCCATTGAGCCAGCGCACGCTGCGCTCCCAGCGCCACCATTGAAACAGCAGCATCAAGACCAACGCGGGGCCTAACACCAAGAAGAGCAAGGAGTTCTCGCTATAGATCGAAAGCAGCCAGCGGGCGCTCAAGCCGTCCGGCTGCAGCCACACGACACCCATGAGAGCCGCCAAAGAGAGACCAAGCCCCGCCAACGCCCAACGTATCGGCATATCTCTGTCCAAGCCCCCTTTGGAGAACGCCAGGCTGAGCGAGAGCAGAAGCATCATCAGCGTCATCCCCGACGCATACGCGACAAAATTGACAAACCCGGAGAGCACCCCCGACGCCAGAGCCGGGCCGATCACGTAGATCATAAAGATCGGCAGCGTGCACCCGCTCGACGCGAGCGCGTAGCTGATCCCGTAGAGATAATAAAATTTCAGCGACGACTCTTGGCGTCCGGCGGTGAGACGCCCCGCCCATGACACGGACACCAACTCAGGGGGTGGCCCCCAGAGCGTCCGCACGCCTAGCAGGATCAGCCCGACGCCAACCGCCACAGCCGCCCACGGCAGATACCCTCCCACGGCAGTCCCCAAGAGCGCGATGATCGCCCCTAGGGCGATGAAGACCGTGAAGAAGCCCACGCTCACCGTGAGGCCCACGAGCAAGCCTCGTTGGCCTTGCGCCCACCAAGACCTAGGACCCGATTCTCGACTTCCTAAATAATGGGCTATGTAAGAGGGCAGGAGCACGAACCCACACGGGTTGAGAAACGCCACCACCCCCGCCCCCAACGCCAGCGCCAATGAACCAAGATCCAGCGTCATATCCATCGCTATATTATCTTAGCTCTTGGTCGAGCTGTTGCAGCAGCTCTTGAGCGCGCTTGCTGACGGTCTTGGGCACCTCTATCTTGACGACGACGTACTGATCGCCCTTACCCCAGCCCTGTAGGTGAGGAATCCCTTTGCCGCGCAGACGGAAGGTCTCGCCCGGTTGGGTGCCGGATGGGATCTCTAACGTCTCTTCGCCGTCGAGCGTGGGGACTTTGACCTTGGCCCCCAGCACCGCTTGCGTGAATCGAATGGGCAGTTCGACATAGATGTCATCGCCACGGCGCTGAAAGATCGGATGGGGGCGGACCTCGACGACGATGTAGAGATCTCCCGGTGGGCCGCCCTCCGTCCCTGCGTTTCCTTCCCCGGCCAGGCGCAGCCGCGAGCCGGTGTCCACCCCCGGCGGGATCTTCACCGAGAGCTGGCTCTCGGTCTTCACCCTTCCCGTGCCATGACAGCGCGAGCAGGGTCTCTCGATGAGTTCTCCGGTTCCTTGGCAGCGCTCGCACGTGCGGATATTCACAAAACTCCCCAGGAGCGTCTGCTGGCGGTAGTGGAGCTCGCCGCGTCCGCCACAGACCTCGCACCGGATGCGCCCCGAACCGGGGGCCATCCCCTGACCGTCGCATTCTGGGCAGAGGACCTGGCGCGGCACGGTGAGCTTCATCTGCGTCCCAAACGCCGCGTCTTCTAAATTGATGCGCAGCCGATATTCTAGGTCTTCGCCTCGTTGGGCGCGGCTGCGGCGACGCTCGCGCGTCTGGCGCGTGCGCAGCCCCTCCCCAAAGAACGCGTCAAAGATATCCTCCCACGCCGATCCAAACCCAAACTCCTCAAACGCCTCGCGGGCGCGGCGAAAATCCCGCAGGTCGAAGTCGAAGCGCTGCTCCGGGCCTACATGCCCGAAATGATCGTACTGCGCGCGCTTTTCTGGGTCGCTGAGGACTTCGTAAGCCTCGGCGATCTCCTTGAACTTCTCCGGGTCGCCCCCCTTGTCGGGATGGTACTTCTTGGCCAGCTGACGAAACGCCTTCTTGATCTCCTCTTGGGAGGCGTTGCGGGCTACCCCTAGCACCGTGTAATAGTCCTTCTTGGCCACGCCGTCTCCTTCTCTTCTTCGGTTTTCGTTAGGGTTCTGTTATCTATCGTCGTCTCTCTTCTCGTACTCAGCATCAATGTAGTCGCCCTTGGTGCCCTGAGAAGATTGCTCGCTGCGGCCGCCCGGCGCCTGCGGCCCCGTGGCTTGATAGATCTCTCGACCCAGCTCTAGACTCGCTTCTTCTAACTCTTTCATCAGTTGACGGATTTCTGCGATGGGAGCGTTGGTCTTGAGCTTCTCTTTCAGGGCGTTTGCTTTGCTCTGGAGGCGCTCGCGCGTCGTTGCACTTACGCGCTCGCCGTGCTCGCGCAGGGCCTTCTCCATCGAGTAGACGAGATGATCCGCGCGGTTGCGCGTCTCGATCTCTTCGACGCGCCGGCGGTCCTCCTCGGCGTAGCGCTCGGCCTCTTCTCTCATGCGCTTCAGCTCCTCTTCGCTGAGGCGCGACGGCTCCTTAATGACGATGCTGGCCGACTTGTTGGTCGCTTTATCTTTAGCCGTGACGTGCAGGATGCCGTTGACGTCAATGCTGAACGTGACGTCGATCTGGGGGACACCGCGCGGCGCCGGGGGGATGCCCGTGAGCTGGAAGCGCCCAAGAGACTTATTATCTTGGGCGAGCTTGCGCTCCCCCTGCACGATGTGGATCTCCACCTGGGTCTGGCCGTCTTCGGCGGTGGTGAACGTCTTGGTGCGCTCGACGGGGATCGTCGTGTTGCGCTCGATGATGGGGGTAGCGATCCCACCGAGGGTCTCAATCGAGAGCGTCAGAGGGGTCACGTCCAGTAGAACGATCTCATCGACTTCGCCGGCCAGGACCCCCGCCTGGATCGCCGCGCCCATCGCCACGACCTCATCGGGATTGATCTCTTTGTTGATCTTGGCCGAACCAAACAGCTCCGCCACGCGCTCCTGCACGCGCGGCATCCGCGTGCTGCCCCCCACCATGACGACTTGCTGAATATCCTTGGGCGAGAGCTTGGCATCGCGCAGCGCTTGCTCAACGATCCTCATCGAGCGATCTACGAGATCGTCGGTGAGCGCCTGGAACTTAGCGCGCGTCAGCCGCCTCTCTAGGTGCTTAGGTCCGCGCGCATCAGCCGCTAAGTAGGGCAAGCTGATCAGCGTTTCGGTCTTGAACGACAGCTCTTTCTTGGCGTTCTCCGCGGCTTCTTTCAGCCTCTGCAACGCGGCTAGGTCTTTGCGAACGTCAATCCCCGTCTCGTCCTTGAACTCTTGAATCAGCCAATCTATAATCCGCTGATCGAAATCTTTGCCCCCCAGATACGTGTCGCCCGAAGTCGCCTTGACTTCAAAGACCCCATCGCCGATCTCCAAGATCGTCACATCAAACGTCCCGCCGCCGAGATCATAGACCAAGATCGTCTCGTTCTTGTCTTTGTCTAGCCCATACGCCAACGAGGCCGCCGTCGGCTCGTTGATGATTCTCTCGACGTCAAAGCCCGCGATCTTGCCGGCGTCCTTGGTCGCCTGACGCTGTTGCTGATTAAAGTACGCCGGCACGGTGATCACGGCCTTGTTGAGCTTGAAGCCTAGCTTCTCCTCGGCGTCTCTCTTGAGTTTCTGCAAGATCATGGCCGAGATCTCTTCGGGGGTATACTCTTTGACGCCGCTGGCCAGCGGGATGCGCACCCGCTCGTCGGTGCCCATCTTGCGCTTGATCTCCAAGATCGTCCGCTCGGGGTTGACGATCGCTTGGCGCTTGGCCAGCGTTCCGACCAACCGCTCGCCCTGTTCGGTGAAGGCGACCACCGAGGGCGTGATGCGCTCCCCCTCGGCATTGGTAATAACCTCCGGCTTGCCCCCCTCCATCAGGGCGATCACTGATTTGGTCGTTCCTAGATCGATTCCTACAATTCTCTCTTTGGGCATAGCGATTCCCTCCTTTTGGGTTTAAGAATGGGCCGCCTGCTCTGCAGGCGGAGAGGTGGGCTCCTTGCGCTTGCCCACCTTGACCTTGCTGGGCTTTAGCAGCCGCCCCGCACGCAGATAGCCGCGCTCGAACTCCTCCAAGACCTTACCACCGCTATCGTCGGTGACCTCTACGGTGATCAGGGCCTCATGCAGCGCCGGATCGTAGAGTTCTCCTATGGCTGAGATGGGGCGCACCCCACGCCCTTCTAAGAACGCATGAAACTGCGCGAAGATGCGCTCCATCCCCTCGACGAACGACTCGCGGTCTTGGTTCTTGTTGAAGCTGCGAAACGCCCGCTCCATGTTGTCATACAGCGGCAAGATCTCCAGGATGATCTGATCTTCCATGCGACGAAACAGCTCCTCTTGCTCGCGAGCGAGGCGCTTGCGGTAGTTGTCAAAATCGGCCTGCAAGCGCTGCAAGCGCTCCGTCAGCTCTTTGAGCTGCTGGTCCTTGGCCTGGAGCTGTTCTTGCAAGTCGGTGAGCTTCTCGGTCGGTTGGGCCTCCGACATCGCTACTTCACCTCCTCGGGACGTCGGCGCGAGACGGAGAGGATCGCCCGCAGGCGATTCCCGATATATTGGGTCGTCGAGATGCTGCGGCTGTAATCCATCCGCAGAGGGCCCAAAAGCCCCAACGCGCCGCCGTAGCCGTAGTCCAGATAGATAAGACTGTAGCGTTCCAGCTCGCGCAGCCCGCTCTCCTCGCCGATCAGCGCGCTGATTCCTCCCTCCCTAGTTGCTCGCCTCGCGCGGATGATCTCGGCCAAGCGGGCTTCGTCCTCCAGCAGGCTCAGCAGCCGACGCACCTCCTCCAGGGCCGACTCCCACGTCAAGACGGCGCGGAGCAACTGAGGCAGACCTTCTAGGTAGAGCTGCCGGTGCGGCCGCTGAGGCCGGAGGATCTCCCTCAACAGTAAAAAGGCATCTTGGGTGATAGGGTCGCTCCATCCTTCGATCTCGTGCGCGATCTCGCGGCTCAGCTCGCCCAGGCGCCGTCCGCGCAGCTGACGATTCAGAAGGCGTGCGACCTTGGCAAGATACTCCGAGGGCAGAGCGGTCTTGATGATCTTGGACTCGACGATCCCAAGGTTCGTGATGAGGATCGCCAGCGCGTAATGATCGTCGAGCTTGGTGAGCGAAATGGCCTCCAGCTCGGTCTCCTCCAGACGGGGGGCCAAGACAAAGCCCAGATGCCCCGTCAGGCTGGCCAAGAGAAAGGCCGTCTGCTGGAAGAGATCGTCCAGTCGCAGCCGCTGGAAGCCGTAGGCTTCCAACAGCGCATGCTGCGGACGATGGGAGAGCTCGCTCAGCTCTAAGAGCCAGTCTACAAAGAAACGAATCCCTTTGGCCGTCGGCAGACGCCCCGACGAGCTCCAAGATTTCTTCAGGTAGCCCATCTTCTCTAGGTCTTTCATCTCGTTGCGGATCGTCGCCGAGCTGAGCGACAAGTTGTATTTCTCTAAGAGCGTCTGCGAGCTGACCGGCTCGCCCGTCTTGATATAGTAATCCACAATCTCTTTCAGAATCAGACGCTTCCGCTGATCCATTAGCAATCACCTGATCAGTCTGCTAATAATATACCAAAGACCAACCAAGCTGTCAAGTAAAACGAATCGGCCAAGGGATCGGCACCACGGATGAACGGAGGACATGACTTCCTCCGTCCATCCGTTTAGAATCTGTCGGTCTACTCTACCGTGACTTCGATGCTCTGCACGGCGTTGTAGTTATACCCTAGGGGGTTCCAGGGGATGTCGCGTTGGTGGGTGGGCTGGGTTCGGCCGAGCCAGTCGCGGGCGCGGCAGAGGAGCGTATGCTTGCCGGATGTAGCTCGCCAGCGATACTCCCAGTGATGCCACATCCAGACGGCTTGGGCGGGGGGAGTCCCCGGTCTTGGTTGCGTGATCGTCGCCGGTTGCCAGCTCTTGCCGCCGTCTACCGAGACCTCGACGAGATCAATCCCGGTCTCGCCTGAATAAGCGATCCCCGTGAGCACGACCTCGCCGGCCTTGAGGGTCTCGCCCCCAGCGTGGCTAGTGAAGAACGAATTGACGGGCTGGCGCGTCGCCGCGACCATATCGCGCGGGTCGACTCGCGCTCCTGGCTCGGTGGGGATCACCGGCACGCGATAGGCCTGCTGCATGAAGCGCCCCGGCCACTCCTCTTTGGTGACTATGATTCTTCTTAGCCATTTGACGCTTGCTGAGCCGCCCCAGCCGGGGACAAGCAAGCGCAACGGATAGCCATTGAGCAGCGGCAACGGTTCGCCGTTCATCTCGTAGACCAAGAGCGTGTTGGGATCGAGCGCTTTTTCTAGGGGGATGCTGCGGATGAACGGCTCGGCCCCTTCGGGCGGGTCGTCGTAGCCTTGAGAGGCCACGTGCTTGGCTCCCACTTTCAGCCCTGCTCTTAGCAAGAGATCGCGCATGCGAATGCCCTTCCAGACGGCTTGCCCAATCGCTCCGTAGCGCCAAGGCGTCCCCGTAGCCCGAGGGACGAAGAACGAGCGCCCGTTGCCAAAGCACTGGAGCCACGTCGTCAGGGTCACCTCTTCAAATTGCTTCAGATCGTCGAATTTGAACGTCAGCGTCCGTTCGACCTCGCCCTCGACCGAGAGCTGCCATTTGCTCAAGTCAATCGTCGGCGTCGGATATTGCGAGCGCACGTAGAAGTGCTTATTGGGCGTGATGAAGGATCTCAGATAGGGCAGCTTCGTCTCCAAGATGCTGGGATTGATCGAGTGAACGATCATGTCTTCTTTTCCGGGGATGGGCTGTTGTGCCGCACTCAACGATCTGTTCCGCTCTGGCCCGCCTACGAGCAGAGCCGCTCCGACTCCGCCGCTCACTGCGAGAAACTCTCGGCGCGTCATAACCCCTCCTTTTGAGAACTATCTGCTCAAGACCAAGACTTGGCCGCTGAGATGAAACTCCCCGTGAAGGTGACAGAAGTAGCGATAGACGCCGGGGCGTTCGGGGGTGAACTCTATCTCGCGGACCTCGCCGGGGCGCAAGGCGATGGGGGCCGGCAACAATCCCGGCATGGCGAAGCCGTGCCCTTCGGGCGTGAGCTGATCTTGATTCTCAATGCGCAGTCTCACCGTCTCGCCGGCGTAGAGAATGATCGTGCTGGGCAGCCAGATATACTGTCCATCGACCGTCACCGAGATCGCTCGCAGTCCCGGGGGCATCGGCTGCTGCGCGTCGTCCTGCGAGTAGACCGTTCCCATCACCAACGCGAAAAAAGCCAACCCCACCAGCGTCCTTCTCATTCTCTCACCTCCCTTCTTGTCACTGTCGGATGAACGCTACCCCTCCCAAGCACATCTCGTCTAACGTGCCCTCGCCCCAGATCATATAGCGCGGCGGCACCATCTGACGGTCTGGACCCATAATAGCTCGGCTGTTGTCATAGACGCAGACGATGCGCACGCGATCCCCGGCCTTGAGGGGGATCGGCTCTTGGAACCAATAGTTCCCCTGCCAGTTGAAGTCCCAGCGCGGGATATCTAACAGAATCTTGGCTTGTGGGGTGTCGGGGTTCAGCTCGATGCGCGTGGCCGTGCCGCGCATGTGCATGTGGCTGATGACCCCCAACGCCAAGCCGTTCTGGCGCACGCGGAAGTCGCACTGGGTGCGTTGCGCGCTGCCGTCGCCGATGTCGCGCCGGAGGTACTCTTGCACAGTCGTGCCGCAGATCTGATGGATCGCGTCAGAGAGTAGGGCGAAGTCGGGTTCGGCGCGGCGCATCGCCGCTTCGCGGTGGCACGGATCGTTGGGATCGCTGGGATAGGGGCCCGGGCAGCGGATCTCAACGGGAGCGGCGAGGATCATCCCTTGGAGGGGGATGAGCGAGGCGCCTTCAGGGGCTAAGAAGAGATGAACTTTGGTAGCGTCGTAAGAGTTCTGGGTGACGTGCGCGGTGTGATAATGCACTTGCATTACGATTCGGGAGCCGGCCCGCAAGAGCCTGGCGCTCTTGTGGGGGAAGTCGGTGCCATCGGTGCCAGGGACCCAGAAGCCCAGGCTGTTAGAGAGCGCGTTCGCTCCAACACCGCTGAGGCCGGGGCCGCCGTAGCACGTCCAGCCCGGACCCGGCTCGGCGCGGTCGCGCGCCTCGGCAGCCGATACGGCATCGGGGCCGATGACAAAGAGAATCACGTGATGCACCAAGCTCTTCTGCCCCGGATAGACCCGATAGCCCGTGACGAGCGTATCGCGTTCTAGTTGGGGATCGAGCAAGAAGCAGCGATAGTCATCGGAACGGGCTTTATTGGGCAGATAGGGCGGGTCCATGATGACGACGCGATCGGGGGTGCGTTCGCTGGGGCGCGGAGGAGGCGAGCTTGGGGGGCGCTGACTGGGATCGCCCAGGGGCGCTCCGGAGGCCACCCAGCGCAAGATCAGCTCTTTCTCTTCGGGCGAGAGCCTCCGTTCGTCGAGCATCGGGGGCGAGAGGGGGCCGGGCGGCCACGGGGGCATAATATCGTTCTCGACGACGTATTTGATCGCCGCGGCCATGCGCACGACCCTCTGGGGGTCTTCCAGCGAGAAGGGCGCCACGCCCCCGGCACTATGACAATTGAGACAATTGCGCTCCAGTATGCCCGCGATATGACTGTAGTACGTAACGGGAGTCTGAGCCTGACTGCTGGCCGCTATCAAGTATCCCGACAGCCCTCCGGCGATGCCCAACAGCGCAACAAGCCCAACCACGCTCCATTTTTTCATAGCCTCACCTCGCGTTGGAGGCCATTATAGCCGTGCGCGCTGCCTAAGACAAGTAGTTCTTATTCGCACTCTTTGACGTGAAGCTGACAACTGAAATCTGCTGTCAGCTTTTGAGAGCTAGGGGCAGGGTGAACGAGAATCGTGCTCCTCCGTTGGGAAGGTTCTCGGCCCAGATCTTGCCGTTGTGCGCCTCTACGAGCGCTTTAGCGATCGCCAGACCTAGCCCCGTCCCGCCGCTGGCCCGCGCGCGGGATTTGTCCCCACGATAGAAGCGATCAAACAGATGGGGCAGATCTTCGGGGGAGATCCCCGGTCCGCTGTCTTCGACCGAGACGAGTGCTTCACTACCCTGAGCAGTCGCAGATACTCTGATCGTGCCACCGATGGGCGTATAGCACCGCGCGTTCTCTAGCAAATTCATCAAGACTTGTTCCAAGCGCTGGCGATCCCCATAGACGATCAGCTCTTGAGATGAACCCCTCATCTGCAGCGTTATCTCTTTCTCTTGGAGGGCCGGAGCCATTTGATCTGAGACGCTCTGAAGGACTTCGGCTAACGAGAGCGGAGCGCGCTCGACAGGCAGCTCGCCGGCATCGGCCAGCGCAAGCAGTTGCAAATCGCGCACCAAGCGCCCCAACAGCAGATTCTGCTGATAGATCGTCTCGATCTGTTGCGGCGTCAGCTCCGTCACGCGGTCGAGCAACAGCTCCAAATGGCTCTGCTGAATCATCAACGGGTTGCGAAGCTCATGGGCGATGTCGAGCACCATCTGGCGTCGCAAGTGCTCCGAACGGTGCAAGCTCTGGGCCATCGCATTGAACGCCTGCCCCAAGCGCCCCAGCTCGTCGCTCTCTGAGACGTTGACCCGGGTCTCTAGGTGTCCTTGGGCGATCTGTTCTGCGGCGTTGCGCAATTCCGTCAAGGGCTGCGCGAGACGGCGCATCAACACCGTCCCCAAGACAAACGCTACGATCAGCGCTACACCACCAGCAAGCAAGATCGCGCTTTGCACAGACTGCGCAAACTGCTGCTCCAGCGGCGTCAGCACCCGAGGCGGCGGGCGCACGAAGAGCGTACCTACGCGCTCGCCCCTGTACCAGATAGGCATCCCTAGCGCTAGGTCTTCGGGGGAGAGCTGCTGGCCCAACAGCTGCTCTTCGTCACTGACTACAATGACCCCTTCAGCATCTGCAATCACCAAGGGGGGCTCCAAGCGTTGGTCTCTCCCCGGAGCGTTCAAGAGCTGGTGCAGGCCCTGCCAACTGCCGTAGCGGGCGTAGTATTCCGAGAGCAAGTAGCGCAGGTGCCGCGCTTGGGCAGCTCCGGCCCGCCCCCGAAATTCCGTAAAGCGCGTCTGGATCGCTTGATCAGCCAAGAGATAGACAACGCTCACGGCCACCAGGGTCACCAGCGCCAGCGCCCCTAATAGCTGATACTTAAACGGGAGTCGGTGCCAGAAAGCTCTCATTCTTGGCCCCCCTCGGGCGGCTTGCGAAAGCGATACCCCACGCCATAGACGGTCAGAATCAGTTGAGGGTGCTTCGGGTCGGGTTCTATCTTTTTTCTCAAGTTCTTGATGTGCGAATCAATCGCGCGATCAAAGCTATCAGCGGTCGTTCCCTGAATCGCTTCTAGAAGCTGTAACCGTGAGAAGACCCGTCCCGGATGCTGCATCAGCGTCACCAATAGATCAAATTCGCTGCGCGTCAGATCGATCTGTTTGTGCCCGTAGCGCACCTCGCGCTTCTCTACATCTACGACGAGGGCCCCGTTGACGAGATGACGTGGAGCGGCTTTGGCGGAGCGTCGCAAGACGGCCTGAATGCGGGCGACCAGCTCTCTCAAGCTGAAGGGCTTTTCCAGATAATCGTCGGCTCCCAGCTCTAGCCCTTGGATCCGCGCAGGCTCGCCCACGCGCGCCGTCAGCATGATGATCGGGATCTGCGAGTCTTTCCGGATGCGATGGCAGACCTCCCACCCGTCTACCTTGGGCAGCATCAGATCGAGCACGATCAAGTCCGGCGGTTCTTTCTGGACGGCTTCTAGCGCCGTTTGGCCGTCGAGGGCGATCTCCGTGAGAAAGCCCGCATTGCGCAAGTAGAGCGCAATCGCTTGCGCGAGCTGTTCTTCGTCCTCAACGATGAGAATCTTCGGTTTCACGGGGATTGTATTATTATAACACAAAGGGGAGCAGGGAAGCCGTGTTTCGGCTTCCCTGCCCTCCCTAGGGGAAGATGGGGAGGATGATGAAGGCGGTCGGTTCAGCGCCCGCCGCGCTTGCCCGGTCCCATCGGCCCGAAGTGTCCAAAGCGCCCTCCCATCGGGAGCTGGACGACGCTTAAGACTTTTCCGTCGCCGGCGTCCACCGTCACCAAGACCGAGTTACCATCGGCGGTCAAGATCGCAACTTGATAGACGACGTAGCCGTTGCGCTCGCCCAGATGAGCGGCAAACACAGTCCCGCTCTGGCGCGCTGTCGCGGCTTCTATCGCCTTGGACAGATCAATCTTGGCCATACTCACGAGAGTCGCGATGCGACTGGGGGCTTTCACACTGCCCACGATCTCCGGAGGCCGCGGCTGATCGGAGGCCGGGGCATTGGGGTCTTGGGCCGAGGCATAGTAATATGCCACGCCCGCCAGCAGAACGAACGCCAAAACCAAAAGACCTATCGTCCGTGAGAGCTTTCTCACGTTCATGGAGGATCACTCCTTTGTTGGAGACTCACTCAGGTTCTCCCTGAGTGGCACGGAGAGCGTACTTCAAGACTATGGAGATATTATGTATCGGAGGTCGGGATGGCGTGAAAATACGTCTAGCGCCGCAAGGGGGGCTTGGGCACCTTCAAGAAGCCCACTCGGATCAGATAGAACAGCCCCAGCCCCACCAACGGAAACTCTATCGACTTGAGCGTGAGCGCAAACGCCACCGCACTTTCGTAGGGAATCGGCAGCCATTGGTGATCTTTCAAGCTCAAGACCGAGACCACGCTGAAGATGCCTACCATGCCCCCCTCTAAAACCCCCATCCCCCCCGGCGTCAGCCAGAAGAAGACCCCCAAGAGCACGAAGAGCGCATACGCGATCGAAAGATGCGAGATGGGCATAAACGCCCGCAGCGCAAACAGAAAGAAGACTTGAGGACGCAGATAGAGCAAGAACGTCGCCAGCAGCGTGAGCAAGAAGGCCGTCCACGTCGCGCGCTGATGCTCTTGAAACGCGTTATGAACGTCCTCTTCGACTTCGCGCATCTTGGCCTCGGCGACCCCCAGCGCGTGCTTCCACGGCAGGTGACGCTTGAGCCAGCCCAACAGCCGCGTCAGCCACAGACGCCCTCCCATAAAATTGATCGCCGCTAAGGCGACAAAGAGCGCGAAGATCAGATTCCCCACGATCATCACGCCCATGTCGTCCAAGGGCAGAAGCTTCGTCGCTGCTGCGTAATAGAATCCCAGATAGACAAATGCCAGCAGCGATAGACCCTCTAAAAGTTTAGCAACCAAGAGCGTAGCCACGACGCGCGTGGCGCGGTGCGCGCCCTCTTGCTCCTTGACGATGAGAAAGACGCTCGCCGGTTCCCCCCCAAAATACATCGAGGGCGTCAGATACGTAATGGCAAAGCCGCTCAGCCGGGCCCACCACGTCGTCCACCAGCTCACGCGCACCCCGTACGCCCTCAAGATCACCCACCAACTCGAAGTCCAGCAGACCATCGTCAGGATCGCGATCGCTACCAGCGAAAGATATCCCCAAACCCCCAGGCGCACAATCTGCTCCCAGACGCGCTCTGGGCCGATATAATAGAGAATACCCCCTAACAGCCCTGCGCCCACTAAGATCGAAAGCACAACTAAAGAACGACGACGCACACCGCTCTCCTAAACGTATCCCAAGTTTCTCAAACGCCGGCGAATCTCCTCTTCCCATTGGGCGTCGGGTCTTTGGGAATCGCGACCGCGACGGGGCTGAGCGACCAACTCGCCCGTTCTCTTCTCACGAAAGAGCCCCGCCGGGACGCGCCCGTCCAAGCCCGCCGGCACGGGCAACTCCAACGCCGTCACGATGATCGGGAAGAGATCTGTGATCTGTAAGCTCGAGACAAAGCCCTGGGCTTTGCAGATGTTCTCCCCCGCGGCGATGAAGACCCCCTCCATCCGATGCCACCCCGATCCGGCATACGTCCATCCCACGATTTTATTATCTATAAACTCGGTAGTCCCCACCGCCATCGCGCCCTCTTGGGGGACTAGGATCAGCTCCGGCGCACGAGACAAAGACTCGCCGTGATAGACTTCTTCTTTGCGATATATCTGGGCAAAGAGCCGTTCACCGGAGAGGGGATTGCGCAGCTCCTTGAGCTTGGCAGCGATCTCTTCGATCAGAGAGTGTGCACTCTCAGGAGCGACGCAGCCCTGCGGCTCGCGCCCTCGCAGATTCAAATAGATCTGTCCAACGTTGCCGTGCGAGTATGCTTGAGTCTTGGGCCAATCAATATTCTGCATGGACAAGAAGAACCGCCCGAAGAGTTCGTGCATGGCCGCGTGTCGCAATTGCGACCCCCATCCCAAGACGCCCAGCCTGTCTAGCCAGACGTAGAGGTTCGCCGGAGTCAGCCCGCTCTTCCAGCAGAGCCATTTCAAGCGCGTTGCCAGATCGCTCTTGAGTTTCAAATAGCCCTCTTGGTAGAGCCAGCAGTTCAGATAGATATTATAATAAAGCGGGCCAAAGCCGTGATCGGAGATGACCAAGAGCGTGTCTTGCTCTGAAAGCTCACGCCGGAGTTCTCCAACCGCAGCGTCGGCGTGCTGATAGATCTCCAAGATGGGATTGCCCCTGACCCACCCGCCGTGATAGCGCGGACGCTTCACGCCATCTAACAGATGCCACATCTGATGCTGCACCGAATCGGTCTCCATAATGTGCAGCATAAAGAAGTCCCAGGGGCGAGTGCGCATCAGATAGCGCGCGATTTGTAAGCGGCGCTCAATATTCGCTTTGAGGTGGCCCAGCCATTGGCGGGCGGCATAGCGCCCCTTCCAATGTTGGGGCATGACGGGGTAGGGGCCGACGGCTCGCTCGATCTCGTCTTTGAGTTCTGGGGGAGAAGCGTAGTTTTCGTCTGAGGGCGTCAGCAAGTCTGTCAGCAGAAAGCCGTTCACGGGGCGAGCGGGATAGCTGACCGGCACGCCCATCACGCCGACGCGCTTGCCGTAGCGACTGAGATACTCCCACAAGGTCTCTTGGGGGATAGAGCGCGAGCTGATCGGGACGAGCTTGTAGCTTCGCTCATCGCGCGTGAGCCAATCGAAGTGCCCGTGTCGCCCCGGCTGCACCCCCGTTTGAAAGCTCGTCCACGCGGCTCCCGTAATCGGGGGGAGGGTGCTCTCCAGGCGAGCCGATACGCCCCTGTCTAGGAGCGCTTTCAGATGGGGCAGGCGATTCTCTCTGGCCCACGGCTCGATGAGATCCAAAGTCGCCCCGTCGAGGGCGATGACCAACACGCGTCGGTTCATGTTGTCTCCTTCGAGCGTTCGCTCACGTTTTCTAAGTCTTCGGTCTCGCGCTTGAGCACAAACGCCTTGAGCGCGTTGCGCGTGTAAAACAAGACAGTCCGCCAAAAGCCTAAGCGATTATAGCGGCGCGCGGAGGCATAGACCACCAATTGGGGGTCGTAGCGCACGGTACCGAGCTGGCGCAAGCGCCGCGTGATCTCGTGGTCTTCGAGCGCTTTGAGCTTTGTATCAAAGCCCCCAACGGCTAAGAACGCGCTGCGCCGCACCGCAAAGTTAGAGCCAATCACGTTGTGCCAGCCCAGCCAACGCCCCATCAGTGTAAACAGATCGTTCATGACGGGATGGGCGTACTTCCAGAACCAGCGCCCTGGCCCCGTGAAGTCGCGTAAGCGCACTGGCCCGTAGATTTGCACTAAATTTGCATCTTGGGCGAAAGCCTCGGCGATGCGCGCCGCCCAGCGAGGGGGATAAGAAGCGTCGGCGTCGGCGCTGGCGATGATCTCCCCACAAGCGCTCATAAACGCCGTCTGGCGCGCCCAGCTCACGCCCTTGCGCGGCTCGTGCACGATCACCATCGGCCAACGCGATGCCGTCGCCCAAGCACGCACGATCTCTTCGGTCTTGTCGGTGCACGCGTTGAGACAGACGATGATCTCAAGCTCTCCTGAAAACTCTTGCGCGTCTAGAGAGCGCAGCGCGTCTGTGATAAACGCCTCTTCGTTGTGGGCAGGGATCGCGATAGAGAGCTTCATAGAGACGAAGAAGCCGACACGGCAGCTCCTTCTAGGATAAGCGCGTACAGCTCTTTCAAGCGACGGCCCACAACGGGGAGGCTGCTCTGCTCGGCCAGCGCTTCGGCGGCCAACGAGAGCCGCTGCCATTCGCGGGGGTCTTGCGCAAGTGTGCGAATCTGCGCGACGAACTCCTCGACAGAGCTGCCCAAGCGCGCGTTGACGCCCTCTTTGAGCCAGCCCCGATACTCCGGGATGTCGCGCACGACCAGCGGGCGCCCCAGCGAGAGCGCCTCCAGCAAGACCATCGGCTGGTTCTCTCGAAACGACGGGAGAAAACAGAGATCGCCGGCCGAAAACGCCGCGGGCGTATCTACCACAAAGCCGGGCATCTTCACATTCGGGGGCTTAGTTTCTAAAGCTTTGTGCATCTCGGGATAGAACGTCATAAACTTGGGCCACAGGTGCCCGAACCAGACAAAATCCAGCTCTGGGAGCCGCCGTGCGACTTCTAAGAAGTCTAAGATCCCCTTGCGCGGGATGACGTTGCCCGCGCTGAAGACCGTGAAGCGCTTCAATTGCAACAGCTCGCGATAGTGGCGACGTTTTTCTAAGTCGAACTTGAACTTCTGACGATCTACGGCGTTGCTGACGACGAAGATGGGCTTGGAGATCCCTTGGGCTTGGAGTTGCTCGCGGGCGTACTGGGAGCATGTTATCACCGCATCGCTCGATTCGTAAAAATAATAGAGATATTTTTCATACAGCCCGGAGATGGAGTTGAAGAGCGTAAAGCTGTCCTCGAAGTCGTGCGCGCCGATGCTGTGCGCGTGCGCGATCACTTTGATGCCCAGACGCCGGGCGCGCTTGAGATAGAAGAGCGACTTGGGGCCAAAGAAGTGCAGATGCAGCAAGTCATAATCGTCGCGCGCGGGGTCGTCCACGACCTCCACGCCGGCGCTCTGCAGCGCGCGGCGCTGGTGCTCGAACGCCGTTCTAAAGCCGGATTTGGCCACCATCTCCGCGGCTTCTAAATAGAGACAGACTCTCATCTTATTTCCCCTCATTTCCCTTCTAAGATCTTTTGATACAGCTCGCACAGGCGCTGCCCCACGCGGTCGAGCGCGTGCGTTTCGGCCAGCGCGCGGGCGGCTTGCCCCAAACGCCTCTGGAGTTCTGGATCGTTGGCCAATCGTTCTACTTGGCGCGAGAACTCCTCGACCGTCTTGCCCTTTAAGCAGTTGACCCCGTCTTCAAAGCCCAGCGACCGATATTCGGGCAGATCGCGCAGGACGATGGGGCGCTCTAGAGCGGCTGCTTCCAGGAGCACCAGGCCGTGCGTCTCCCCGTACGAGAGATAGAGCAAGAGATCGCCGGCCGCGTAGGCCGCGGGCGTGTCCTCGACAAACCCCGGCATTTTCACGTTCTTCGGGCGAGATTCTAACGCTTCATTCATCTCGCTGTCGTACGCCAAGAGCTTCCCCCACAAGTGCCCAAACCAGACGAAATCAAACTGGGGAAGCCGACGCGCTACCGAGATAAAATCAATGATCCCTTTGCGAGGGATCACATGGCCGGCGCTGAAGACCGTGAAACGCTTTAGCCCAAGCTGAGCACGGCTCTGGGCGCGCTTGCGCGGATCAAAACGAAAGCGCTCCAAGTCCACGCCGTTGCTGACGACGTAGATGGGAGTACGAATCCCCTGGGCTTCTAGAAGTCTCCGAGCGTGTTCGGAGGGCGTGAAGATCGCGTCGCTCTGTTCATAAAAATACTGAAGATAGCGCTCGTAGAGCGGAGCAAGAGTATTCGAGAGCGTGAAGCTGTCTTTGAGGTCATACGCGCCGACGCTGTGCGCGTGCGCGATCACCTTCTTGCCCTGCTGCTTGGCCTTGATGAGATTGTAAAACGAGAGCGGGCCAAACCAGTGTAAGTGAAGGATATCATAGTCGTCGTTAGGGTCGGTCGTGACTTGTAAGTCTTGCTGTTGGAGCGCTCGGAGTTGCTGGAGAAACGCGGTGCGAAACCCCGAACGCCCGATGACGCTCTCGGCCTCCAAGTAGAGACAGACTTTTATTTTCATTTGGGTTGGAGTAACTACTCCCATTCGATCGTGGCGGGCGGCTTCGACGTGATGTCGTAGACCACCCGCGTCACTCCCTCAACTTCGTTGGTGATGCGACTGGAGACGCGCTCCAAAAGATCGTAAGACAAGTGAACCCAGTCGGCGGTCATGCCGTCGCGGCTCTCGACGGCACGCAGAGCTACAACGTGCCCGTAGGCCCGACCATCCCCCAAGACCGCCACGGCTCGCACGGGCAACAAGACCGCAAAATACTGCCAAATAGCGCGCGACAGCCCCGCTTGGGCGATCTCTTCCCTCAAAATCGCATCGACTCTCTGCAAGAGCGCGACGCGCTCGGCTGTGACCTCCCCCACGATGCGCACGGCCAGCCCCGGCCCCGGAAAAGGCTGCTCCCAGATGATCTCCGGGGGGATCCCCAGCTCTAAGCCAATCTGACGCACCTCGTCTTTGAAGAAGTTTCTCAACGGTTCGACGATCTTAAAGTTCAATCGCTCTGGGAGTCCGCCGACGTTGTGATGGCTCTTGATTCTGTCGGCCCGGCGTGCCCCTGTGTTCGGCGCGCCGCTCTCGATCACGTCGGAATAGATCGTCCCCTGCACCAGGACGTCTATGGGGCCTAGGGCGCGCTCCAAGCGCCGGGCTTCTTCTTCAAAGACCCTGATAAACTCGGTTCCAATGCGCTTGCGCTTCTCCTCCGGGTCGGTGACCCCTGCCAGCGCTCTCAAGAAGCGCGCTTTGGCGTCTACGATCTTTAGCTCGATTCCCAAGCGCTCGAAGACCCTCTGCGTGCGCTCGACCTCCCCCAGACGCAGCAGCCCGGTGTCCACAAAAAGCGAGATCAGTCGAGGGCCGATGGCGCGGTGCACCAGAACCGCGGCGGTGCTGCTGTCTACCCCGCCCGAAACCCCGATGAGCACGTGGCGCGCGTGCGCGAGCTGCTGGCGCAGCTCGGCAACGATCTCTTCTACCCGGTCGGCGGGACGCCATTGCCCTTCAAACCCACAGATCTCAAAGAGAAAGTTCTTCAAGATCTCTCGGCCCTTGGGGGTATGGGCCACCTCTGGGTGAAACTGGATCCCATAGAGACGCCCATCGCGGCTCTTCATCGCGGCGTGGGCTACGTTGGCCGTCTTGGCCAGCGAGATAAATTCTTTGGGCAGCTCTTGGATCTCGTCGCCGTGGCTCATCCAGACTTCTTCGCAGGGGCCCAGCCCTTTCAGCAGCGTATTCTCTTGGAGGATCTCCAAGAGGCTGGAGCCGTACTCGCGCTTGGCCCCCCGCAGGACTCTCCCGCCAAACTCGTGAGCCAGCAATTGCATTCCGTAGCAGATCCCCAAGATCGGGATCTGTAATCTGTAGATGGCCGGGTCGAGGCGAGGGGCCTCGGGGGCATAGACGCTGGCCGGACCTCCCGAGAGAATCAGCCCCTTGGGGGCGCGACGCTCGATCTCTTCGGCCTTGATCTCGGGAGAGACAATCTCGGCATAGACCCCCAACTCCCGCACCATCTTAGCAATCAGCTTGGTATACTGCGAGCCGAAATCTACGATAAGAAGAGACTCCATAAATATATCTTAGTTTAACAGAGAGAGCGCCGGGGATGCAAACACCGGGTCTGTACCCTATAATCTCTTGCCCTTTATGTTCAAGGTTCGACTGCGCAGCGTGTACGGTCTGGCTCTTGGCGCGTTGCTGCACGAGCACGGCTGGCAGATCGTGCAGCCCTCGGAAGAGCTTCGAGCCTATCTGAATGGAGCTTCTCTCCCAGAACCGTTTGAGCTGCAAGTCTCCGATCGCGATGATGGCAAAGGGGTTATCGTCACCGGCGACGAGACGGCTCTGGCGGAATTTCGCCGTCTTATTTGCCAAGCGCTGCCAAGCGTTGGGATCTGCACGCCGCCGGTCTGGCTCGATGCGATCTACCTGGGTCTGGTGCGCCGCCGGCGCGCAGCGGGTTACGAGATCGACTTGGGAGCCGCAAGCGGATTTCTCCCTATGAGCAAGGCCAAGCGAGCATTGCGTTCTGGCGAGGCCTTGCGCGTCCAGGTCTACGATCTCACCGACGCGGGCGAGGAGGCGCTCTTGACATTGGAGATCAGCGTGGCGGGGCGCTTCGCGGTGCTCTCGTCTATGAGGGGTGTGGGCATCAGCCGCGAGATCACAGACCCTCAAGAGCGTGAGCGGCTGGCCAAGCTGGGCCGGCGCTGGGCCACCCACCAGTACGGCGTGATCTGGCGGACGGCCGCTTGGGGGCGCGAAGCCCACGAGCTTCAACGGGAGATTCAATCGCTCCAGATCGCGTTTGCCCGGCTTGACGACCATCCTCCCGAGGGGATCCCCGGCCTGCTGCGCCCTGGAACCCCAACGCTGATCGCTGAATTCCCCCAAGAGAGCCAAAGCGTTCTTGATCTGTGGAAATCGCGGCTTATTGCCCCTATAATGAGAAGAACTCAAGACTAGGGAGGTTGTCTCCGTGAGCAAGAAAGCTGCCAAACCAACGGCGCAGAAGCCTTGGTATCTGCAGTCGCCGGTCTTGCTGGGCGTCGGAATCGCTGCCGTCTTTGTGATCTTGATTGTTCTAGCGAATCTCTTCTTCACCAAGCCCAAGGGATCAGAGCGTGCCATCGGCCAAGATTTCAATGCCGAGATGGGCGATCCCAACGCTCCGGTCGTCGTCTATGAGTACTCAGACTTTCAGTGTCCGGCGTGCAGCTATTTTAATCGCGAGCACAAACCCGTCTTGGAAGAGAAGCACATCAAGACGGGCAACGTGCGGTTTATCTATCGGAACTTCATCGTCAAGGGGGAGAAGTCGTACTTGGCCGGTGAGGCCGCTTATTGTGCGGCCGAGCAAGGGGCCTTCTGGGCCTATCACGATACGCTCTTTGAGCAGCACGATCGGGGCGTCGATTTTAACAAGGCCAATCTCGTGCGGTTTGCGCGCAATCTCGGGCTGAAAGAAGAAGAGTTCAAAAAATGCCTCGACGAGCGCAAATATGCTCAGAGGGTGCGCGAGGACATGGAAGAGGGGATTCAGCGCGGCGTCAACGCTACGCCAAGCTTTTACGTGCACGGCACGTTGGTGCGCGGTGCCGATTATCTAGGTCTTCTGGCAGCCATTCAGCAGAACCTCCCGCTGTCGAGAAGATAAAAAAAATGAAATGGCGTCTCTGGGTGATTCTCTGCTTGGCGTTGGCCGGGGTCGGCGTCTCGGGGTATTTGACGTACTCCAAGCTCACCAACACAGAGCTTCTCTGTTTGGGCGAGGGCAACCCCTGTGAGGTAGTGCAGACGAGCATCTACGCCTACATCGGCCCGATCCCGGTGGCTCTGCTGGGGTTGGGGGGCTATCTGCTCTTCGTGCTCGTCACGGCGTTGCAACTGAAGGCCTCCGGCGAGCGCCGTAAGACGCTGGCGGGGCTGAATTTTGGCCTCGCGCTCGGCGCTTTTCTCTATTCGCTCTATCTCAGTTATCTGCAACGGTTTGTCATCGGCGCGTTCTGCTTGTGGTGCGTCGTCTCTGCCCTGATCGTCACGCTAATCTTTGTGCTGAGCGTGTGGGAGTTGCGCGTGCTCACGGCGTCTTGCTCCGCGCCGGACGCCTCCGATGCGTAGATCGCTAGCGCTCTGGTTGATCTGTCTATGGGGCTGGCCAGTAGCGGCCCAACTGCGTTTGGAGGCGCTCGAATTTGGGTTCAACGGTCGCTATCTTCCCGAGACGCTCACGCCGCTATCGGTGACGATCGGCAACGGAAACACGGCGCTCAACGCGCTTTTAGAGGTGACGCAAGAGCTGCGAGCGGGCGAGGCTGTAGAGCGGGTTTTGGTCTCGGTAGCTCTGCCGCCGCGCACGCGCAAGACGCTCGCGCTGGACTTTCTTGTCCGAGGGGTCAGCGTCCCCGTTCACGTGCGCTTGCTGCGCGCGGACGGCCACGAGCTGATCCGCACCGAGATTGAGCTGCGCGAGCGCTGGAGCGATCAGCCCTTGGTCTTGGCTCTGGAAGCACCCGACGTCCCCGGTGCCGAACCCTACCCGTTTGACAAGCTTCCTCAGCGCTGGACAAGCTACGAGAGCGTGCAGCGTCTCTACTGGGGGCGGCTCGACCCGGCTCGCCTGAGCGACGAGCAGCGCACGGCGCTCTATCAATGGGTCTTGCGCGGGGGCGAGCTGGTCATCTTGGGAGGGAGCTACGCGCTGGAACATCTGGGATTAGGGGATCTCTCGGTGTCGCCTGAGACGCCCCAGGGCTGGTGGGCTGCGCTCCTTCCGTTGAGACGTCTGCAGATCTTAGAGGACGCAGGGGAGCTACGGCTCGACGGGGAGTTGCGAGTGGGGGCGCGGGTCATCGCGAGGGATTCGCTTGGACGTCCCTTGTGGTGGGAGCGCCCGTTGGGCTTGGGGCGGGTGTGGCTGAGCGCTACAGAAGCTCCCGGTCAGTGGGAGAGGCTCCCTAAACGCGAGAGCGGTCGTGTAGACGAAGCGCTCTTGGTGGAGCGAGCGTTGGGCCGGGAGATAGTTCCTGTGCCTTCGCGGCTATGGCTCGTCTCTCTGTTGGTTGTCTTTGTCCTTGGGGTTGCGGCTCTGAACGCATGGCAGCGACAGAAGCCCCAGCTAGGGCTTCCCTTGACGGTCGCTTGGGCGTTCTCTCTGGCGCTCGTGCTGGGGGGGTATTTGCGCCAGCCGGATTTCATCCGTCAGTATTATAGCTTGGAGCTGAGCGTGCTGTGGGGGTGGAGCGGCGAACGGTTCGGTCTAGAGCAAAGCTGGTATGCGATCTTCTCGCGGCGTGCGGGGGAGCAGCAGCTCACCGTGAGGAGTGACGCCGTGAAGAACCTAACGCGCACTGGCCAGACGCCGCGCGCTTTGAGCGTGAACCTTGACTCTCAGATCTCCGAGAAGACAGTGCGTTTTTACGGCGAGTCGCTCTCCTTGCGTTCGTTCAAGGCCGAGCGCTTCTCCCCTGCACAGATGGAGTTCTTGGTGGACGCTTCCGGCTCTCCTCCCAAGGTCTTTGTCTCTAACAGATCATCGGAGAGCTTGGAGCGCGTGGCGGTGCGCTGGCGTGGGGCGTTCTATAGGCTTGGGGAGGTTGCGGCTCAAAGCGACGCCGAGATCGCGTTGATAGAGGCCTCTAGCGAAGAGGAGTGGGCGCGCGATCTGGACGAAGCGGCACAAGCGCTCTGGTATCACGTGCGGGGGCAGCTTCCTCCGGTGGCGCTGGTGGCGTGGCGCAGCGGGGGATCGTCTCTGTGGGGGGAGCGCGATGCCGAGCTGCGTCGCGCGCGAAATTTAGTGGTATTCGCAGGGAGGGAGAGAGAACCGTGAGGGCCTGGCGAGAGAAGATTCGAGCCTCTTGGGGCGAGAGCGCTCTGCTTGTGACACCCGGATGGTGGCTGGGGTATCTGGTGCTGACGGGCGTGCCGTTGGTGCTGGCCTTGCCCGCTCCTAGTCGCATTGACGATCTCCTTGAACCCAGAATCAATTTTCTCAGCCTCTTCAGCGCCTTCGCTATTTTATTGTTTATTCTATACGCGCTGAACATGGGGGTAGCTTATGGAAAATCGGCCTCTTCGTCGGCGATAGCGCTGCTACCGCCGGTGACGTTCTTGGGGGTGATCTCGCTGCCCTACTGGGCGGTCTATCAGGGCTTGACGGCGCTAGCGGTGGAGCGTCTGCTCTTCGCCTTGATCTATCTGTTAGGTCAGGGATGGTGCTGGGCCTATGCGGGCTGGTTGATTGCGCGGCGCTGGCCCTCGGAGATCGTTCAGTTTAATATCAAATACGCTCTGGTAGCTGTAGTGCTCCTTGTGACGTTCTTCGTGCTGCATCCTCTCAATCCGTTTCTGATGCTCTCGCTCTGGTTCAGCGAAAGCCCTCTGCACGGTCAGGGCTTCTTTCTTGCGTTTGGGTATGGGGGGCTTGCGCTCATCTTAGCAGCGCTCCATCTTTGGGCTTCTAGGTTCACGCCCAGCGCTGAATAGCATCAGAAGGCTTGACGGGCTTTTGGCTGTTTTGTTATACTCTCCTTCGATGAATCGCTTTGAGCGTTGGATTGGACGCCTAGAGAGGCGGGCGCGCCTTGCGCGAGCCGCGCGCACGAGCAGTCTTGCGCTTCTGGTCAGCTTGAGCGCAACGATGGCAGGGCTGGGGCTAGAGATCTTTACGGGACGACTGCTGCCCTGGTGGGTCTGGTTGAGCGCCAATTTGCTGGTAGCCCTTGGGGCGTTCTCGTTGGGCTGGTTCTATCGTCTAGATATGGCCCGCTTGCTCTATGGGGCCGACCGGCGCATCGGATGGGGAGAGAGGCTCATCACGCTCTATGAACTCAAAGCCGAGAAATCGGCGTTTGCATCGCTCTTGGAAGCCCAGTGGGAGCGCATGATCGAGCGCCAGCCCGCTGCGTTTGATCGCGCGCTGGAGCACCAAACATACGGTCGGTGGGTGGGCGTCTTTGCGCTGGGTCTGGTCTGTCTGGCGCTGACGAACTACGAAGGGCTGTTGGCCTCTCGCCCTGCGACGATGGCTGAGACCAACGATCCAGCGCCTCAAAAGCCCGGTGTTGAGGCTCGCTCTCCGCTGCCCCAGTCAGGGGCGGTGCTAGTCGCCAAGCTGGAGGAATGGCGCCAACGGTTGAACGAGGCTCGCGCGGCCCTCACTCAAAATCCCGACGACCCGCGCGCTCAAGCTGCGCTTCAGCAATTGCAAGCCGAGATCAGCGAGGCCCAAGATCGCCTCGTGCCTGCACCTCCGACGGCAAACTCCCCGCCGGATTCGTCATTCCGAAGCCGCGAGCAAGCCCCCGATCTGAAACCCACCGATGAACCCGGTGGCCCCCTCGGCTCCCGCCACCAAGGCTCCGGCGAAGATAAACTCGATCAGCTCTTACGCGACCTGCAAGCCGTCCAAGCCCAAGCCCGCGCGCTCTCTCCCGAAGAGCTGACCAAACTGCTCCAAGACCTACGCTCGCAAAACCCACAAGCGTTCTCGCTTATAGAAGGGCTGACAGACTCGATGCAGACCCCAGAGGAGTTCAGCCGTCAACTCGAAGAGGCGATCAAGCAATTAGAAGAGCAGAGAGCGCTTCAGCAGCAGCTGTCAGACTTGCAGCGCGAGCTGCAAGACGCGCTGGCCTCGCGCTCCGGCCACCATCCCGCCGACGAGCGTTCTGGGCAGAGCCAATCCGAATCGGCCAACGAACTTAGCTCGGGCAAGGCCCCCATAGCGGGCGAGGGCGAAGGCCCGCGCCATCCCGACGGGAACTCCCAGCCCTCGGGCGCGAAGGGCACAGCCCCTCTCGACCCGCAGGCCGAACGCGACCTCCCCGATCTCTCTGAATTACAAGAACGGATTCGCCAGATCCCTGTAAAAGGGGTTCAAGAAGAGCAGCTTCACGTGCTCTTTGAGATCTTCCAGACCGCGATGCCCGATCACTCCCAAGTGCTCCCGCGCCAAAGACCGACGCAGATAGATTATCAGAAGGTCGAAGCGCTCTTGGACGCGCTTGCCGTGCCGACGGAGCTGCGCGCGACCGTACGCCAATACTTTCTCTCCTTAGCTCAAAAATCCCCTTGATGACCATCCTCCGCAATGCCACCGTCTTCGTTGATGGCCAGCTTCGCAAGACCGACATCGCGTTTGACGAGAAGATTCGCGCGATCGGGAGCAATCTCTCGGGCGATGAGCAGATAGACTGTTCGGGGAGATTGATTCTGCCGGGGGGGATAGATGTTCACGTCCACGCGCGCGATCTCAACCAATCTCATAAAGAAGACTGGGCCTCTCTGGGAAGAGCAGCAGTTTCTGGTGGCGTCACGACGGTCTGCGCCATGCCCAACACCGATCCGCCCCTGGATCGTCCCGAGATCGTGCGCGCGTATCGGGAGCGGGCCGCCAGCGCCCGCGTCAACGCCAAGATCTACGGGGGCATCACGCGCGACAATATCGGGCGGTTAGAAGAGTTGGCGCGCGACGTGGACGCCTTCAAGCTCTATCTGGGCGAGACGACGGGAAATCTTGTGATCACCGACAGAAAGCTCCACCGAGAGATTTTCAAGGGGATCGCGCAGACGGGAAAGCTCTTAGCGGTCCACGCTCAGCGCGGCGGCCCTCCCAAGACCGTCACGCGGCACGAAGCCGATGATATCCATTACGTGCTCGATCTGGCAGCCGCCCACGAGACGAAGCTGCATCTTGTGCACGTTACGACACGCCGCGGCGTCGAAGCGATTGTAGAAGCCAAGCGCTCGAAAGTAGACGTGACGCTGGAGACGTGCCCTCAGTATCTCTTCTTCACCGAGCGGGATCGAGAGCAGCGGGGCGCCTGGCTGAAGATGAACCCGCCGCTGGCGACCGAAGAAGATCGTGAATTTCTCTGGTGGGCTTTGGCAGAGGGCTTAATAGACATAGTAGCGACCGATCACGCGCCGCACACGCAAGAAGAGAAGAGCGTGGGATATGAGAGGGCACCCGCGGGCGTGCCCGGCGTGGAATTTATGCTGGTGCTCTTGCTCAACGCTGTGAACGCTCAGAAGCTCTCTCTGAAGCGCCTGGTCGAAGTGTGCTGTGCCAACCCCGCGAAGCGGTTTGGACTGCCCACGGGCGAGTTGAGCGTCGGCCGGGACGCCGATATCACGGTTATAGACATGAACATCGCGCGGACGATCACGCGCGAGTCGGTACGGAGCAAGTGCGGCTGGTCGCCCTATGAGGGCTTGAGGGTTCAAGGCTGGCCGGTGATGACCTTTGTCAAGGGGCGTGCCGTCTACCCCTAGTGCCCCACAAGACAGAAGTCTAGTCCACGCAGCTCGAGGGGCTTGGAGTTGTCCGGGGCATGGACGACCATCCGCCCGCGCTCAAAGTACGGCAGCACTTTCTGGTAGCGCGCGGGGGCGCCGGCCTTCTCGGCCATCTCCCGCTCCATCCCCAGCAGGACGCGCGTGCTCAACTGCGAGAGGACCGCTTCGTTGACGTCTTGAGGATTCTGGGTGATCAGCACCAGCGCCAGACGATGCTTGCGCCCCTGTTTGGCAGCTTTGATGAACTTTTCAACGATGATGCGATCTTGCTCGGTCTGGTCTTTGGTGAAGTAGCGGTGGGCCTCGTCTACAACCAAGACGATGGGGAACTTCTCGATGCGTCGGCCCCAGTCGGTGGGAGCGCTCTTGAGTTTGGCATCGGCGATCATCGAGAGGATCGCCAAGACGACGATGCGCTCGGCGTCGGGACTCAAGTGCTTGGTCGCGAAGACGCTGACGACGTCTTCGGCGAAGATGTCGTTGTAAAGCTGCGTGAGGGGGTTGGCTCCTTGATCAAAGATTCGCTCGAAGTGGGCGCGATCCACGCGGCGCTGGAGCGCTTGGAACGTCGCCGGATGGATCTTTCCAGACTCTTTGTACTTTTCTAATGTCTTGGGATCGTCCACAAAGCGACGGAACTCTTCGTAGGTGCCGTCTTCGCGCTGGGCGAAGAAGTCGCGCACGAGCTGCACCAGCGAGAGATACTGATTCTCGTCCAACTCGCCGCCCGCGATGAGATAGGGGAAATCGCGCACGAGCGTGAAGGGAATGGTGAAGTTCGTATATTTGGGGCAGCCGGTGTAGCGCGCTTCGCCCTCGACGGCGGCATAGACCGTGAGCTGGTCTTTCACGCCGCCGAACTTGATCCCATGCCCAAAGAGCATCTCGCGATCTTCTTTGGCGATGTGGGGGTCTTCGCGCATCTTCCAGTACTCGTTCTCCGGGTCAATAATCACGAGGCACGGTTTGCGTTGCTCGCCGCCGCGCCGCTCCATGGGGTAGACCGAGCCGATGATCTGCCTTAGGAAATTTTTGGCGACATGGGTCTTGCCGCGCCCGCTCATCCCCGCGATGAGCACGTGCGTAAAGATCATGGGATCGCCGGTCTTCTGCTCGTCGTTGATGAGATAGTACGGGACGTACTGGCGCTGGCGCGTCTGGATCGGCTCGCCGTTGACGGCCACAAAGCCCAGAAAGAGTCCTTGGTCGGGGATATCGAGGCCGATCTTGACTTCATCTTCGCTGGCCACCTTGCGCACGATGGTGTTGGGCTTAGGGATGTAGCGCACCTCGAGGGCTTGGCGCTCCGGGCCGATCATCGAGATGGGGGTGAGGACTGCCGTCTCGATGTAGTCGTCTTCGCCGAGGCGCTCCGCGCTCACCAAGACGTGCACCTCGCTCATGTCGTCGAGCGCGTCGCGCTTGCGATAGCAGAGCTTCTCGACGCTGGCAAAGATCTTGTAGTCTTTATAGCCCAGCGGGATGACCACGTAATCCCCCAGCGCGATCTCGTTGCGCTTATCTTCGGGCAGATAGACTTCGATGTGGGTCTGCTGGTCGTCGGTGGCGATAGAAAGCTCTTCTGCTATGCAGAGGCGTCCGATCTCGTCCTCGCCGAGGGGGCGCAGGGGGCTAGGCTCGGTGGGCGCTTCGGCGAAGTTCGCCTTCGCTCTTAGTCTTCGTTCTAGTTCGGCTTGATCTGTCATATCTACCATCCTTTCTCGCCTCTATTAGAGCGAGAACGTCCGGCGCTGTCAAGGCTCTCTGTCTTAGGGGAGGTTTGAATCCCCTCTAGGCGAGTGCGTATACTGAGGATGTGTCTGGTCGGCAGCGTTTGCGTCTGGTGCTCTATGGGGCGGTGCAGGGGGTGGGGTTTCGTCCGTTTGTCTATCGGCTGGCGACGGAGCTGAAGCTGACGGGCTGGGTGCTCAATTCCGCTCAAGGGGTCTTCATCGAAGTCGAAGGGGCCAAAGAGCAGCTCGAAGAGTTCTTGCGCAGGCTCGAGCGCGATAAGCCCCCACGAGCTTTTCTTCAGAGCTTAGAAGCTTCATGGCTCGACCCTGTCGGCTACCCCGCGTTTGAGATTCGCCACAGCGAAGAGTCTGGGCAAAAGACGGCGTTCATCCTCCCCGATATTGCAACGTGTCCCGAGTGTCTGCGCGAGATCTTTGATCCCACCGACCGGCGCTATCGCTACCCGTTTACGAACTGCACTCACTGCGGCCCGCGCTTCTCGATTATCGAAGCTCTGCCCTACGATCGTCCGAACACGACCATGAAAAAATTCCCGATGTGCTCTGATTGCCAAGCCGAGTACCAAGACCCAACCCATAGACGCTTTCACGCTCAGCCCAACGCCTGCCCTACGTGCGGGCCGCACCTAGAGCTATGGGACTCCAAGGGCAACGTGCTCGCGCAGCACGATAACGCTTTGCGTCAAACTGCCGAAGCGATTCGCACTGGTCAAATCGTCGCGGTCAAGGGCTTGGGGGGATTTCACCTGATCTGCGACGCCCGCAACGACGACGCCGTGCAAGAACTCAGAAGACGCAAACATCGAGAAGAGAAGCCGTTTGCGCTCCTGTACCCTTCCCTAGAGCTTGTCAGAGCCCACTGCGAAGTCTCTGCGCTAGAAGAGCGGCTCTTAACGTCGCCGGAGGCGCCGATCGTGCTCCTGCGCCGACGCAAGAGCGTTCAGATTGCTTCTTCTGTTGCCCCGCACAACCCCTATCTGGGCATCATGCTCCCCTACACGCCGCTCCATCACTTGCTTATGAAGGAGCTGGGCTTCCCCGTCGTCGCCACCAGCGGGAATCTCTCCGACGAACCCATCTGCACCGACGAACACGAAGCGCTCGAAAGACTCAATAAGATCGCTGATCTCTTTCTCGTGCACAATCGTCCTATTGCGCGACACGTGGATGACTCCATTGTGAGAATAGTTGGAGGTCGCGAGCTGGTAATGCGCCGCGCCCGCGGGTTCGCTCCCCTTCCTATCCGCATAAAAACCGAAGATTCCCAATCAAAAACCGTTCTTGCCGTCGGCGCGCACTTAAAGAACACCATCGCGCTCGCTGTCGGCTCCAACGTTTTTCTCAGCCAACACATTGGGGATTTAGAGACCGCCGAGGCGTTCGGCGCGTTCCAGAGAGTCATCCAAGACTTTGAACGGCTCTACGACGCCCAGCCGTCGGTGATCGCTCACGATCTGCACCCGGACTACCTCTCGACCCAGTACGCGCAGGGGCGCAAGCCACGCACGGTCGGGGTGCAGCATCACTACGCGCATGTGCTGGCGTGCATGGCGGAGAACGAACTAGATAGCTCAGTGCTGGGGGTATCGTGGGATGGCACGGGCTATGGGCTGGACGGCACGATCTGGGGCGGGGAGTTTCTGCGCGCAACTAGAGAGTCATTCACGCGAGTCGCTCATTTACGGACGTTTCGTCTTCCCGGAGGCGAGCGCGCGATCCAAGAGCCACGACGTTCTGCACTCGGCGTGCTGTATGAACTCTTTGGGGATGCACTCACAGACGAGTGTGCCGATCTTGCTCCAATTCAGAGCTTCTCCCAGAACGAGCTGAAGCTCTTGTTAGCGATGTTGCAGAAGAATCTCAACAGCCCCGTGACGTCGAGCGCGGGGCGGCTCTTCGACGCAGTTGCTTCTCTAGTTGGGCTGAGGCAGATCGGTCGCTTTGAGGGCCAAGCCGCGATGGAGCTTGAGTTTGCGCTGGGCAGCATCGAGACAGACGAGACCTATGAGTTTGATCTCTTACAAGAGCTGCTCGATTGGGAGGCGATGCTGCGCTCTTTGATAGGCGACGTGCGCGCGGGCGTCGCGGTGGGTAAGATAGCAGCGAAGTTTCACAATACACTAGTCGAGATGATCGTCGCAGTAGCGCGGCGTGTGGGAGAAGAGCGAGTCGTGTTGACCGGCGGTTGCTTTCAGAATAAATATCTGACCGAGCGCGCGATCGCTCGGCTGCGCGAAGCGGGCTTTCGCGTCTATTGGCACCAGAGAGTCCCGCCCAACGATGGGGGAATTGCGCTAGGACAGATTGTCAAGGCCCTCATCTTCCGCCCCTCTTCGGGAGGTTGAGCTACGGGAGCGAGGGCCTTGAAAGAGAGGTCTCCGATGTGTCTCGCCGTTCCGGGAAAAGTCATCAGCATTAGCGAGAGCGACGACCCAATTTTGCGTACTGGGAAGGTCAGCTTCGGGGGCATCGTTAAAGAAGTCAATCTCGCGTATGTTCCCGAGGCCCAAGTCGGGGATTATGTGATCGTGCACGTGGGCTTTGCCATCAGCAAGCTCGACGAAGCCGAAGCCCAGAAAGTCTTTGAGTATCTGCGCGAGATGGGCGAGTTGGGTGAGCTAGAATCTCCAGCTCCTCCGAGCTAATACGCCGTATCCTGTGTCAGCCGGTCTCCAAGGTCAAATAATTTGACTCCCGCAGACGGTTGGTGTTAAGATATTAAACCAAAGGAGGCGAGTATGCGAGCATTACTCAGTATATTATTACTCAGTATATTCTTGATGGTAGCTGTATTCAGTAGGGTGGTTCTAGCCCAAGGCGTGAACATCTGCGACTACACACCCCCGCGCAACGAGCTGTTTGCGATCAGTCTGAGTGGCGATTATCGCTACTTGAACGATAGATATCTCGATAATCGCAGCAACGTGAGCGTGGGGCATCTGGTCGCGCAAGGGGTGTCGTGGCTGGCCGAGCCGGAATGGGGCTATCGGCTAGAAGGGGTAGCGCGTCTAGAGCTGGGCCAAGCTATCCGATTTGACATCGCTATGGCCAGCTCCGCCGACGTGCGCCGCTATCTCGACGAAAATCTCTTTCTCTTCGGGGGGCTCGCTTCTACGGGAGTGCCGGGGCAGCCCGATCTCGCCGTCACTCTGTTGGGCGGCGCAGGCTGGGGCCGCTTCCGCGATGTCACTCCCTTAGCCAAGGCGGTCAAAGTCTCCGAAGCCCTCCAGCAAGAGAAGATCATAACCCAACCCCTCTCCAACGATCAACTGCAGCAGATCGCCCAGATCATCGGGCGGCGCGCCGAGCTAGGCTTATCGGGAGTTCTGGAAGAGATCGAGAAAGCCCTCGGCACGACTCTAGGAGTGCGCGGCGTGCTCGCGCTGCAAAGCGTGCTGAGCGATGAGAGTCGTCGCTTCTGCGGCTTCGATCTGACCGCTTCAGCGGGCTACGAAGTCCTCGATCCCACGGGCACCAACAGTGCCGTTGTCCAAGTCGCGGCGAACTTGGCGCGCGCCCTCGACGCCGACAGCGGCTTGCTCGCCAACGCCCTCTGGCAGGCCGATCTCCCCTTCACCGGCTACGCCCGCCTCACGGCCTCGGCGAGCTACAACCGGCTCCTCTCCCCAACCGCAGCGCTCACAGCCCTCTATAGCTTCTCTGGGCGGCAAAACCCCACAGAGATGGCTCAACTCCATACGATCACGGTCAATCTGAATCTGCGCATCTCCGCCGCGTTGAACTTGCTCTTGCGCACCGAGACCAGCTGGGGCAGCGGCTTTGAAGAACCCAGCTGGGGGCTGAGCGTGGGATTCACCTATACACTCTATTAAGGCTCGACAAGGCGCGGCGTTTGTGATATTCTCTCGGTGATGCGCTTCATCGACGAGTATCGCGACGCCGCGCTCGCGCAGCACTACGCACGCCGGATCGCCCAGATCACCACCAAAGAGTGGACGATCATGGAGGTCTGCGGCGGGCAGACCCATGCTATTATCAAATTCGGGATAGACGAGCTGCTGCCCAAACAGATCACGTTAGTGCACGGCCCCGGCTGCCCCGTCTGCGTCACGCCTGTCGAGATCATAGACAAAG
The DNA here is from genome assembly GCA_025061735.1 of Candidatus Bipolaricaulota bacterium. Lineage (GTDB taxonomy): Bacteria > Bipolaricaulota > Bipolaricaulia > RBG-16-55-9 > DRXL01 > SKYB132. The sequence continues at coordinate 25,621 of JANXAU010000004.1, read as the reverse complement.
CCATCGAGATCGCGTCGCGCCCCAATGTGATCTTTTGTTCGTTTGGGGATATGCTGCGGGTCCCTGGCAGCGCGAAAGATCTGCTCTCGGTCAAGGCGCAAGGGGGCGACGTGCGCATCGTCTACTCCCCCTTGGACGCGCTCAAGATCGCAAAAGAGAACCCCGACAGAGAAGTCGTCTTCTTCGCCGTGGGGTTTGAGACGACCGCTCCTGCGAACGCGATGGCCGTTCACCAAGCGTATCTACAAAACGTGAAGAACTTCTCGCTCTTGGTCGCGCATGTCTTGGTTCCCCCGGCGATGGAAGCGATTCTCTCGTCGCCCAGCAATCGCGTGCAGGGCTTTCTCGCGGCCGGGCATGTTTGCACCGTGATGGGCTATACTGAATACGAGCCGATTGCGAAAAAATACAGAGTGCCCATCGTCGTGACGGGCTTTGAGCCGTTGGATATCTTGCAGGGCGTCTATATGTGCGTCAAGCAGCTTGAGGAGGGGCGCTACGACGTCGAAAATCAGTACACGCGCTCGGTGCGCCGCGAGGGCAACAGAAGAGCGCAAGAGCTGATCCGTGAGGTCTTCTGCGTCGTGCCTCGCAAGTGGCGCGGCATCGGAGAGATCCCCCAAAGCGGGCTGGGCCTGACAGAAAAATACAAAGAGTTTGACGCAGAGAGAAAGTTCGGCCTGACGGCTCGCTCGGTTGAGGAGGCGTCGGAGTGCATCGCGGGCTTGGTGTTGCAGGGCGTGAAGAAGCCTCACGAGTGTCCGGCGTTTGGGACGCGCTGCACGCCGGAGCATCCTTTAGGAGCGCCGATGGTCTCATCCGAAGGCGCGTGCGCCGCGTATTATCGCTACCGTAAGTTGCTCACGGCGTGATGGCGGGGTTCTCCCCGCGCCAGACGTGCTGCACAAACGCCTCCCATGTCCAGGGCATCTTCGCTTTGAAGATCTTGGCAATCGCTTCGGCGTACTGACGGATCTCCCACTGTGCGCCCGCGTCGGCGCGTAGATTGATAAAGTTCATCAGAGAGCGCGCGTTGATCGTCCAGTAGAACTGCGTGTAGAGCGAGAGGGGCAAGATCATTCGCGCCAATTCGCGCGCCACGCCTGCCGCCAAGAGCTTCTCGTATCGTTCATAGACGAGATCGTACGTCTCTTGGATCATTTTGAGAAGCTCTTGCTCATTGGGAATCTCGCCGAACTCGCTGGCTTGCTTGTTGGACTTGGCTTGCAGCCGCAATCGGTCGGGGAGATAGAACTCGTCTTCGTACTCGACATAACGTCCCGAACGCTCGTTGTAGCTTGCGATCCGATGCCGAAACCATTGGCGCGCCACAAAGAGCGGGCACGAGATCTGAAACTGAAAGACCGAGTGCTCAAACGGCGTCTCGTGACGATGCTTCATCAGATAGTGTATCAGTTTTTTATCTTGCTCTTCGCCCTTCAGCCCTTTGCCCGTAGATACCCGCGCCGCCAAGACGACCGTCTCGTCTCCGCCCATAAAGTCAATAAGCCGCACAAAGCCCTTATCTAAAACTTTGATCTCGATAGGCTCCATTGCTCATACCCCCTCTCGGATTATAGTCCCTCTCCAGCTTCAGAGACAAATCTCTCACAGACCAAAGACGGGAATGACCACAAGATAGAGAACGATGGTGATGACCAACGCTCCTAAGAGATCCAAGACGAAGCCGGCTTTTGCCATCTGCGAGACCGTGAGATAGCCGCTTCCGAAGACGATGGCGTTGGGGGGCGTGGCCACCGGCAGCATAAACCCCGCCGACGCGGCCATCGTCGCGGGGATCATCAGCAAGAACGGATGGATCTCCATAGCCGTCGCGGTCGCTCCTAAGATGGGCATCATCGTAGCGGCGAGGGCCGTGTTCGAAGCTAGTTCGCTCAGAAGGGTGACCCCCAAAGCCAGCGCGAAGATCAAGATGGGCAAGGGCACCTGAGCAAGCCCCGTCAGCCCTCCCGCGAGCCACTCGGCCAGGCGCGTCTTCTGAAAACCCTCAGCCAGACAGAAACCGCCCCCAAAGAGAATCAATACTTCCCAGGGGATCCGCTTGGCCCACTCCCACGTGAGCAAGAACTCCCCGTTTTTGAAATCTGTGGGAATCACGAACAACAGCAGCGCAGCGAGCAGCGCTACGGTCGCGTCGCTGACCCAAGCGCTTACGCCCAGCAGCGTCGCCCATCCGGGGATCGTCCAAGCGCCCAGATGCAGATCGGCGCGAAAGATCCACCCCAAGACCGCGAACACAAAGATCGCCAGCACCCCCTTCTCCCCTCGGCTCAGCGGCCCCAATTCCCGCAGCTCTTGAGCGAGCCGCGTCGGTTCTGCCACTACCTTCGAGTCTTTCATAAACACAAACGCCAAATAGACCCACGCCAGCGGCAGAAAGAGCATCACGAACGGCACGCCGACCAGCATCCATTGCAGAAATCCTACTTCACCCAGTTCCGGAAAGAGCAGCTTCGCTTGGCCGACGAAGATCGCGTTTGGGGGCGTCCCCATGATCGTGCCCACTCCACCGATGCTCGCGGCATAAGCGATGCCCAGCATCAGAGCGGCGCCGAAGCCCGCTCGAGACCCTTGGCGCTTGGTCAGCGCCGAGGGGTCGAGCTGGCTGACGACAGCCAGCCCAATGGGGAAGATCATCATCGTTGTAGCGGTATTGGAGACCCACATCGAGACGAACGCGGTGGCGACCATGAACCCCAAGATCAAGCGCCTGGGACTGACCCCTACGATCTGAATGATCTTCAAAGCCATGCGGCGGTGCAGCCCCCAGCGTTGCATGGCCATCGCCAGAAAGAATCCCCCCATAAAGAGAAAGATCGTCGGCTCGGCATAGGGAGGCGCAGCGTCTTTGATGGGCAAGACCCCTAAGAGCGGGAAGAGCACCAAAGGGAGCAGGGCGGTAGCGTAGATGGGGACGGCTTCGCTGATCCACCAGAGGGCCATCAACAGGGTCACGGCACCGACGCGCTGGGCTTGGGGCGTCAAGCTGCTTGGGGTGGGGGCCAGCAGCACGCCAAGAAAGAGAAGAAGACCGAGCACCAGTCCGATCTTCTGCCAGAGGGAGTATCGGCTCGCTCCGTGATCGTTCATCTTGGTAACTCTATCGTTGAGCAGTATACTTGAAACAGAACACGGAGATCAAACCGAAGGGGGTCTTTATGGAAGTGCGTGAAGCAGAGCTTCCCGGTATCGGCATGAAGTTCTCGTTCGAGAGCGAAGAGGGCGAGACGATCTGTGTAGTGATTCACAAGACGGGGCGCCGCGAGATCTATCGCTTCTTGCCCGGTCACGATACCCCCGACTCGGTCATCGAGCTGAGCGACCAAGAGGCTCGTGAGCTGGGCGCAATACTAATCGGCACGCACTTCCAACCCGATGTTCAAGATACAGCTCGTTTGGTGATGAAGGAGCTGACCATCGAATGGCTCAAGGTTCCCGCGGATTCGCCCCTGGCGGGCAAGTCCATCCAAGAGAACCGGGTGCGCAAGCTCACCGGCGCGACGATCATCGCCGTCTTCGGGCCGGCGAAGAAGATCCTCAACCCCGGCCCTGACACGCTCATCGCTTCGGGGGACACGGTCGTCGTCATCGGAGAAGAATCTCAAGTTCGCCAGTTCCAAGAGCGCTTTCGCGTGCACTGATCATGCTCTTGCAGCTAGGGCTTATCTTGTTGGTGCTCTATCTGGGCGCGCTCGTGGCCCATCGCCTTCGGCAATCGAGCGTGCCCGTCTTCATTCTCGCGGGCTTGGGGGTGCAGCTCTTCGTTGCGCACTCGGACGTCATCGCGTTTATGGCGCAGTTGGGCGCGATGCTCTTGCTGTTTACGATTGGGCTGGACTTTTCGCCGGAGCGCGTCCGACGCAGCAGTCGCACGATCTTCGTGGCGACCGGGCTGGATCTGCTCATCAATCTCCCCTTGGGGATTCTGGTGGGGTTGGTCATAGGGCTGGATCTGTGGAGCGCTCTGGTGTTGGGAGGGGTGCTCTACAACAACAGCACGTCTATCATCGCACGACTGATTATAGATTTCCGGCGCAGCGCGCTGGCCGAGACCGAATACGCCGTGGGCGTCTCGGTCTATCAAGACTTGATCACCGCGCTCTATTTGGCGGTGCTGGCGGGTCTGGTGCGCACAGCGAGTCTTGATCTTGTAGGGATTCTTGTGGTCTTTGCCAAGACGGTGGGGTTCTTTGGGGGAGCGTTCTTAGCGGCGCTCCTATTGCGCCCGGTCTTGCAGCGTCTGATGGCGCACGAATCGCTGGAGGTCTTCTTGCTCTTTGTGCTGGCGTTCATGGTCGTTCTAGCGGCGGTGTCGGAATGGTTGGGGTTGTCGGGGGCGATTGGGGCGTTCTTTGCGGGTTTTATTCTTCCAGAGCAGGAGTTCCGTGAGCGCCTGGAGCGGGTGATCGCTCCGTTTCGCGATCTCTTTGCGGCCATCTTCTTTGTCTCGTTTGGGATGCTGCTCGATCTGACCGATGTTGGGCATACGGTCTTTTTCGTGCCGGTGGTGCTCGTGGTGGCGATAGCGGGCAAGCTGCTGACGGGGATGGTGATCGGGCGGGTTGTCGCTCTGGGGCGTGCGGCGGCGGTGCGCTTGGGGGTGACGCTCTTGCCGCGGGGAGAGTTCTCGATCTTGTTGGCGGGATTGGCTCCGGAGCCGTCGCTGCTGGCTTTGACGGTGACCGTGGTCTTGGTGCTGGCTCTGGTGGGGCCGCTCTTGATGAAGTGGGCTTCGTGAGAGAGTTGGTCGGGATGGCGGGATTTGAACCCGCGACCCCACGCACCCCAAGCGTGTGCGCTACCAGGCTGCGCCACATCCCGATCGGTCGTTCTAAACTATAGCATATATGGCGCGCTGTTGCAATTTGCGCTCCCAAGCCCGACTCGCATATAATCACCGCGTGTGCGCAAAGGGGGAGTTCTGGGTGCGTCGTCTGCGCTTCTGTCTGCTCGCGTTGCCCTTCTGGGCGATGCTGAATGGATGCGCTTCTGGCCCCAAGCCCCCCGTAGCGATTATAGAGGCCGACCCCCTCAGCGGCCCTGCGCCTCTCACCGTCGTCTTCGATGGCTCGCGCTCGCGCGATCCCGACGGCTTTCTCATCGAGTATCTCTGGGACTTCGGCGACGGAAGGACCGCCTCCGGGGCAGCCGTTACCCATATCTACCGTCGCCCCGGCGAGTTTGTCGCCGTCCTGACGGTGAAAGACAATCAGAATCTTCAGAGCCAAGCCAGACGCAAGATCTCCGTCACCCGACCCTCGCCCGGAGCACCCGTAGCGCTGCGCCGCGTGCTCATACCCGTGGGCGCCGGGCCGCACGCCCTCGCGGCGGGAGACCTCAACGACGACGGCCGCGCCGATCTCGTCGTGGCCAACGAAGACGCTCAGACCGTCACGGTGATCTTGAATGTGAGTGCCATGCGCGCGCGCCAAGAGATCGCTGTGCCCCAAAGGCCGTTGGGGATCGCTCTGGGGGATTTCAATCGCGACGGGAATGTAGATTTCGCTGTCTCTTCGTGGGTGGAGAATCTGGTCGCTCTGTTCGTTGGGGATGGCCGAGGGAATTTCTCTCAAGAGCGCACGATCTCCGTCTGCCGTCAGCCCAAAGATTTAGCCAGCGCCGATCTCAACGGAGATGCCCATATAGATTTAATAGTCCTCTGCAGCGGCGCGGAGCGGGTCTTGGTCTTCTTCAGCGACGCCCAAGGGAACTTCGGCCCCGGCATCCCCTACGCCGTCGGCACCCGCCCCCTCGCCCTGCACTTGATTGATATAGACGACGACGGAGACGTAGATATAGCGATAGCCAACGACGGCACGCTCTCGCTGCTCCTCAACGACGGTCAGGGCCGATTCACCACGCGCACCCTAGAGATCCCTCCTGAAGCGTTTATGCTCGCCAGCGCCGATCTCAACAGCGACAATCTTCTCGATTTCGCTCTTGCTCACGAGAACCGATCTCTTCTCACGCTCTTGCTGAGTCTCGATCGGGATCGCTACGCCCCGACAGAGTTCGCTCTGGAAGCCCCAACGCGCTCCCTAGCCCTAGGCGATCTCAACGGCGACGGCAAGGCCGACTTGGCTGTCGGCGGGCAGTATAACGATCTCTTGATCTGGCGCGGCAACGGCTTGGGGGAGTTCGCCGAGTTGCAGACCTTCCCCGTGGGAGGCGCGCCTGCGAGAATTCTCATCACCGATATCAACAACGACACCAAGCTCGATCTGGTGACGGCCAACGCCAATACTGCCAGTGTGACGATCTTCTTCAACGAGAGCCTCAGCGCTTCGCGCTGGCGCCAGACCAAGGAGTGAGCGCTATTCGCGGACCGTTTCTGCTGAACGAGCGCACGATCAAACAGATGGTGCTTCATGCCCAACCGGGGGTCTTTTTGCTCTTCACGGTTCCCCAAGGGCCGCCGCGCTATCTGGGGCGCGACGACAAAGACGTGCGAGAGAAGCTCATCAAGTGGCTGGGGCGCAGCTATCGCTACTTTAAATTTCTCTACTGCGAGACGCCTCAAGAGGCGTTTCAGAGACAATGCGAGCTGTATCACGCGCACAAAAGAACTCTCGACAACACGCGCCACCCAGAGCGCCCGGAGGGCACCGAGTGGCGCTGCCCGATCTGTGATTTCTACGAATAAAGCCCAATGGCAGATCTTTCAAAATTTGGCTATACTCCTCACGGTGACTATGATGAGTTCTAGAACGCTTACGCTCCGCAGTCGCGGGAGTTTGACTCTTCCGGCTGAGCTGCGCAAGAAGTATGGCTTGGAAGAGGGCGAATCGTTGCTCCTCCTTGACTTAGATGGAGTCTTCGTCCTCTCCCCCAAAGAGGCGTTGGTGCCCAAGCTCGTCGGCGAATTGGAACGGCTTCGTGAAGAGACGGGCCTCCGGGTGGAAGACTTGCTTGAGGGCCTTGATGAGCAACGCCGCCAGCTCTACCAAGAACGCTACGGCTCCTCGTGATAAGCTGCGCGTCTTCTTCGATGCGGACGTGCTCATCGCTGGCTCTGTTTCCAAAACCCATTCTTCTGCTAGCTATATTCTATTGCAGTTGGCTGAACTGACCCTCATTGAGGGGGTAATCTGCCCCTATGTGCGAGAAGAAGTAGAGCGAAATCTCAAACAGAAGCTCCCACAAGGGCTACCGATCTTCCAAGCGCTGGTGCAGACGGCTCTGAAAGAAGTGCCCGATCCGCCTGCAGAGTTCTTACGGGAATGGGCGGGTCGAGCCGACCCTAAGGACTTGGTAGTGCTTGTAGCGGCATATCTACACGGCTCTCATTATTTGGTGACCTTTAACACAAAAGATTACCCCAAGCCTCCAGAGTCGTTAAAAATAATAGAACCGGGCGAGCTGGTGCGTAGAGTGCGAGCATGGCTGGCAGAACTGCCACAGTCCTTGCGCTAAACTCTTTATGGCCCTCTAGGAGGTGTAAAATCCACCCGTGGCGGAAGCTTCGCTTCCGGGGGCACTTCGTAGTACGTTGCCGGAGCAAACCCGTACAGTTGCGCTAAGAAGAGATTGGGGAAGCGCCGAATATTCGCGTTGTAGTTCTGAACTGCTTCGTTGTAGCGCTGCCGCTCAACGGCGATTCGGTTTTCGGTGCCCGCGAGTTCGTCCATCAATCTGATAAACGTCTGATCGGACTTGAGCGTGGGATAGTTCTCGACGATCACGAGCAGACGAGCCAGCGCGCTCTGGAGTTCGTTCGCCGCGGCGATCTTATCGGAGATCTGCACCGCACTGCCGTACTTGGTGCGCGCGTTGGCGATCTCTTCTAAGATGGTGCGCTCTTGCGCGGCAAACCCCTTGACCGTCTCGACGAGATTGGGGATCAAGTCCATCCGTCGTTGCAGCTGATTATCTACTTGTGCCCATCTCTGGCGAATCTCTTCTTGTTGCGTGACAAACTGATTGTACGTCCCGGCAAAGAGCGAGTATGCGGCTATCCCCAAGATGACCAGCACGCCCAAGGTGATCCATAGCGCTTTACGCATGATGACCTCCTTCTTATTTTAAAAATTCTCTAAATTACCAGCCACGTCCGGCTCCTCCGCCGCCGGTGCGCCCGCCACCAAACCCACCAAACCCCCCGCGACTGAAACCACCACCGCTCCAACTGCTCCCCCTCCCCATGCCGCTCCCCACCGTCGGGATCGGAACCCACCACGGGAAGGAACTACCACGCGCGCTCCGACGCGCCGACCGCGTCAGCAGACTAAGCAAGATAATAGCAGCAACGACAAAGAGAATAAACGGCAACGCGACCCGGCCATCCTCGGAAATTCGCCGAATATCTACCGGCGCCTCGCCGGTCAGCTCGACGTTGGCGTCCTGCGCGATCACCAACGCAACCGCCCAGACGCCCTTGTAAATCCCCTCATCGTAACGCCCTTCGCGAAAGTAAGGCAAGACGAACTCATCTAAAATCGCCCCGACTTTGCCATCGGGGAGAATCCCTTCCAGTCCGTAGCCCGTCAGAATCCTCACGCGACGATCCTCGCTCACCACCAGAAAGAGTGCGCCGTTGTCTTGCCCCCGCTTGCCGATCTTCCATTCGTCGAAGACCCTCACAGCGTATTGAAAATCATCCAACGGCCTTGTCGTCTTCACCGTGAGCACAGCGATCTCTACTGTTGTCTTCGCTTCTAATTCGCGCAGGAGTGCCGTGAGCCGCTCGCGCGCCTGAGCGCTGAGCAACTCCGCATAATCCGATACATACCCTTGAGGCGCAGGGATCTCTTGAGCGACCGCGCCGTGAGCCATCAGCAAGAGCGCGCAGAGGGCGAATCGGTTCATGGGGCCTCTTTGAAGAGAGCGTCGGCACAAACAGTAAGACGCTCAATATCTGCTAGGTAGCGCTCGAAGAGCGCGATCGCTTCGGATTTTTCAAGGCGCAGCGCCCCCAAGCGCAGGCTGTGCGCATCGCGGATCGCCTCAAAAGACGTGCCAAACGCCTCTTCGGCTTGCACGAGCGCTTCTAAGAACTCACGCGCCGGCTGAAGCCCCTTCAGCCTTAACAGATGGCGCATGATCACCAGAAACGACTTCACCGAAGAGGCCATAAGCTCCTCCAAAGCAGCGGCTCGGTTGCCCGTCTCTAGATACGCTCGACGTAAATGGAGCAACTTGCCCTTGAGTTCCTCTTCGCACTGGAGTCTCAGATTCTTGGGCGAGACTTTCAGATCGAGCAGGAGGTCTCGCCCCGCGAGCAGGCGATGCTGCTCTTGCATATCCAAGAACTCAATGGGGAAGACATCGAGAGACGATTTTAAGAATTCTGGGTCAACGAAGAGCGGGGTTGCGATTCTTTGACGGTGCCAGTCGCGCACGAGGGGAAGAGCCTTGCGTAGGGCTTCGGGGGTTACTCTCCGGAGAACGACGAGAAAATTGAGATCGGAACGATCGGGTACGAAATCTACGCCCGCGGCGCTCCCGTATAAGATGAGCGAGACGAGATCGTCTCCGTAGAGCGTCTGGATCTCGCGCGAGAACTTTTCAATCGTTTGTTCTGTGCGGGTGTCAAGCCTTTTCATCGCGAGGATATTCTAGCATAAGATGAAGGGCTTTGAGAAATGATCCCGCGCTCGCGCAAGAAGTCGCTGTCGTTGTAGGGAATCTCGCGATCGGCGAAGATCTGGGTGCGCTCGTGCCCCTTCCCCGCGATGAGAACACAGTCTCCGGCGCGCGCCAGCGCCAGCGCCCGCAAGATCGCTTGAGGACGATCCGCTATCGCTTCGTAGGCCGCTTGCAGCGGACGAATCCCAAACTCTATCTGCGCGATGATCGCTAAAGGGTCTTCTCTCTTGGGATTGTCGCTGGTGATGATCGTATAATCGGCGTAACGCCCGCTGATCTCGCCCATGATGGGTCTCTTGTACGGATCGGACTCTCCACCGCAGCCGAAGACGCAGATCACCCTGGGATAGAAGCGCTTGAGCATCTTGAGAACGCGCTCCAGCGCGTCGGGCGAGTGCGCAAAGTCTACGACGATATGCACCCCATCGCGCGTCGTATAGCGTTCGCAGCGCCCCGGCACCGCCCTCACCGATTCAATCCCTTGCTTGATCTGTTCCAAGGAGCGCCCACGCACCAGCCCCACAGCGATGGCTGCGAGAATATTATAGACCGAGAACTCGCCGGGGAGTAGGGTCTCGATGGGCAGGAGGCCCGCCGGCGTGTGCACCGTGAAGCGCGATCCCGTAGGGTGCAAGACGATCTCGTCGGCCCACAGATCGTGATGCGCTCCCAGCCCGTAGGTGAGCACGCGGGCGTGCGTCGCTCGGATAAAGTGCGTGGCGTAGGGGTCGTCGCCGTTGATGATCGCCGTGGCGCTGGGGCGCAGATATTGAAACAACAAGAGCTTTGCCTGCAGATAGCGCTCCATCGAGCCGTAATAGTCCAGGTGATCGTGCGTGAGGTTGGTAAAGACCCCGACGTCAAAGTCTATGGCGTGAACGCGGTATTGAGAGAGCGCGTGGGCCGAGACTTCGATGACGAAGTGCTGCTTCCCCGAAGTGAGAGCTTCGTAAGCGAGGCGCTGAAGCTCGATTGCGCTTGGCGTTGTGAGGTCGCAGTGGCGCTCGAGGGCGTTGCGGACGGTGTTGCTCAGGGCCGTCTGGGACTCTCCTAAAACGGCGGCGGCTAGGGTCGTGGTGGAGGTCTTGCCGTTGGTGCCCGTCACGCCGACGGTGAAGAGCCTCTCGGTGGGGAAGCGATAGAAGGCCGCGGCGGCTTCCGCCAGCGCTTGACGGCTGTTCTCGACTAGAATATAAGTCACGGGTACGTCGAGGTCCGCTCGTTCTCCCACAACGGCGACGGCGCCGCTGGAGATGGCGGCTTGGATGTAGCGGTGTCCGTCGTGGTGCGTGCCGGGGATGGCCACGAAGAGCGCTCCGGGGCAGACCCTCCGAGAGTCCTCGGCGATCTGCGAGATCGTCACCGAAAGATCGCCCCGGACGCCCTGGTGACAAAGATGACGAAGCAGCGATGTCAGCGAGATAGAGAGGGTGCTCATAATTAGAGTATTATTGGGTGTGATCTTCTTCGTCCAAGGTCGGGTGTCCAACGCCGATGCGACGTCGTAGACCCATCGTGTGGGCAGCGATCGCTTTAGCGTTAGGCATTTTAGTAGGGCGTCTGAGCGAGGGGGTGCTCTCGTGGCCGTTGTGGGGGGCCGTGGCGCTGCCGGCGGCGATAGGCTGGTCTGTATGCGTTTGGAGAGCGCAGACGAAGAGAGCTGCGTTCTTGCTGGTGCTCGTCTTGGTCAGTGGGGGTGCGGCTCTCTATCTCAACGCGCGATTTCCTGTGGAGCAGTTCTATCGCTACGCCGATCGGTATTGGCCGGTTCGCGGCATCGTGATCAGCTATCCCGACCGTGGGCCGGAGCGCACGCGCTTCGTCTTGCAGCTCTCCGACGCGCCGGGCAGGCTCCAAGTCTTCTACGAGCATCGTAGCCAAGATAAGCCATTGAAGATCTCTTATGGCGACGAGGTGCTCGTGCGAGCCGCGCCGCGGGCACCTAGAAATTTTTCGGGCTTTGACTATCGTGACTATTTGCGACGACGCGAGATCTGGGGCGTGGTGCGCGTGTGGCGCTCTAGCGAGATCGAGATTCTAAGCCATCGCCAGGGGAATAAGCTACTGCAGTGGGGATACGATCTGAGAGAAGATCTCTTTAGGCGTCTAGAGCAGTTGCTGTCCCCAGAGCATAGCGGTCTGTTGAAGGCCTTGCTCTTTGGTGAGCGCGAGAGCTTGTCGAGGGAGATCGAGCGCGGTTTTCGCGAGGCGGGGGTCGCCCATGTCTTGGTCGCGTCGGGGGCCAATCTGGCGATGATCTTGGGGCTACTGGCTCTGAGTCTGTGGGGCTTCAGCCTTGCGCGGCTCTATCTGTTCGCTACGCCCTTTGTCTTTATGTATCTGCTCATCGTTGGTTTTGAGCCGAGCCTCGTGCGCGCAACGCTGATGTTCTACTTTTTGGCGTTGGGGTACGTTTGCGCCGAGCGCGGCTGGATCTTGAGGCGCTGGGCGGATCCGTTGCAGTCGTTGGCTGCGGCTGCTTTTGTGATACTGCTCTACGATCCCGAAGCGCTCTTTGAAGCGAGCTTTCAGCTCAGCTTTGCTGGAACGTTGGGGATTGTGATATCGGTGCTCTATGCGTGGCCATGGCTGCAACCGCGCTTGGGGCTTACTCCCTCCTTGCGCGCTGAGCCGGCATGGAAGAAGATCGCTCGTAGCGTGACGCTCTTTGTGCTGGTCTCGCTGGGGGCACAGGGCTTTGTAGCACCGGTGCTCTTCTCTCATTTTCAGCGCGTCTATCTCTGGGAAGCGCTTTTAGGAAATCTAGTGATCGTGCCGTTGGTGGCGGTGGCGCTTTGGGGTGGGGTGGCGCTGCTGGGGCTGAGCTTTGTGTCTATATCGCTAGCGCAAGCCGTAGCGCCCGTGGAGGGAGCATGTCTGAAATTATTGATGCTATTGAGCGAGTTCTTTGCGGGGCTTTAGGCGCGTCTGTTCCCCTTGAGCTTCTGACGCGCTTCGAGCATCGCTTCAAGAAGGTCTTCAAAGTCCTCCACGGGCATGCTGATATCTACGTATCCGTATTGGAGATAGATCTCGTTTTCGCTGGTATCACGCCAGAGGCTGATCCAGGTTTCGCTAGCGGCAAGTCGCTCGGCAAGCGTTTCGATGGCCATCGTTAGAAGTCGTAGCGCACCCCCAAGCTGAAGATCCCCGGCAGGCGCTCCCCCGCATAGAGCCAGGCCTCCCCAAAGAGGCTGAACGGCGAGAGCGGCACTTCTATGCCAATCAGCGCAAAGAAAGTGGCCGCGATCATGATCTCCGTCGCCGAGCCGCGCAGGCGGGCCGAAACCCCCACCCCCACAAACGGCCTCCAGAGAAGCTGCACGGCCGTTATCGACGCGAAGAAGAGCTTGACATCGGCTACAGCAGCTACCCCCCCTACCCGCAGCCCAATCGGCAGCCCCAACTCCAGCAACAAGTTCTCCGTGAACCCCAGCGAGACAAACGCTTGTAACGGTACTTTGATCCCCATCCCCAACGGCTGCGCGCTCCCCACCACCGAGAAGCAGAGCACACACACACAAACCGCGATGACGCCCTTCACAGATCCCACCGCAGCCCTAGACTCAAAAAGACCCCACCCGTCCCTTGCAGCCCCACAATCAGCGACTGCCAGCCCCCCTCCACCAGCACCCGCAGCGGCAGCCCCACCCAACGCCACTCCATCCCCGCTTTGACGATATAAGTCGTAAAGGCCAGCTCCCCAAACGAGATGAGCACCCCGCCCCCGCCGATGAAGAAGGGGATCTCCATAAGCAGCTCCCCCTCGTCGCTGTGATAGCTCATCTGGAAGAACGAGAACTTCAACGCTGCCCCTGCCACCAACGGCGAGAACGGCACCAGCACGCCCGCCTCTGCTGCCAACGGCCCCAACGCCACCTGCCCGAAGAGTTCTAGATTATCGGTGAGGCGCCCAAAGTAGAGGTCGTTCATCTCTACGGGAACTCGAACCCCCACGCCCACCGTCTGCGCCAGCGCCTCAGAGCCGAAGCACCCCCATCCCATCCCCAGCACCCATACAAACACCCACCATCTGAACACACCGATCGCCCCCTTTCCCATCGAGAGAGATTAGCTGAGCCGATCCATTACGTCCTCGGGGATGTCGAAGTTGGCGTAGACCTCTTGGACGTCCTCTTGGTCATCGAGCGCGCTCATGAATTTGAGGAACTTTTCGGCCTCTGGGCCGGTGAGCGGGACGGTGTTTTGAGGAACGAGCTGCACCTCGGCGCGCTCGATGGGCACGGCCTGTCGCTCCAGCGCCTCGCGCACGGCCTTCAGATGAGAAGGCTCGCAATAGAGTTCGATCTCCCCGTCTTTCTCTTGCAGATCCTCCACGCCCAGATCGATCACGCGCATCAGAAGCTCATCGCGCTCTTGCGCGATCTTCTTCTTGTCGAGCGTGATCACGCCGCGCCGCGTGAAGAGCCACGCGACCGAGCCGCCCAAGTTGCCCCCGTACTGCTCAAAGATGCGCCGGATCTCCGAGACCGCTCGGTTTCTGTTATCGGTCACCACGCGCACCATGACGGCTACGCCGTAGGGGCCATAGCCCTCGTAGAAGATCTCTTCGTATTGCGCGCCGGGCAGCTCGCCGGTGGCGCGCTTGATCGCCCGCTCGATGTTCTCCTTGGGGACGTTGGCCGCGCGCGCCCTCTCGATCGCGTTGGCCAACGCGATATTCTGCGCAGGATCGGGAGAGCCGGCCTTCGCGGCCATCATGATCTCCTTGGCCAGCTTGGAGAAGATCTTCATCTTGGCCGCGTCTTGTCGCTCTTTGCGATATTTAATATTCGCCCATTTCGAATGCCCTGCCATAACTTTAAATTTAGCCCATTCTGCTAGAGTTTGCAAATCCGCCTCGCCCTCCCCTTCTCTGGCACCTTGAGCGATCATTTGATTACTATTGGGCCGATTTTATTTTATATATGCTATATAAATCCGTCATAATTTTTTATATATGACGTTTTGGGTGAAATTTCTTGACAAACAAAAAAAATTATGCTATAAACGACCCAAGTTTAAATCATCTGAGGTGATCGCCCATGAGCAACAAAGAGCACGAGAGGGTTCTCAAGGCCGTCAAGGACGAGGGGATAGACTTTATTCGGCTGCAGTTTACCGACATCTTGGGCATCCCCAAGAACGTCGAGATCCCCGCGGCGAAGTTGTCGGAGGTGCTGAGCAAGGGGATCGCGTTCGATGGCTCTTCGATCGAGGGCTTTGTGCGCATCTACGAGTCGGATATGTATCTACAACCCGATCCCACGACGTTCGCGATCTACCCGTGGACGCTGGAGAGCGGCTACGCCAAGACGGCTCGGCTGATCTGCGACGTGCTGCGTCCTGATGGAAAGCCCTTCGAGGGCGATCCGCGCCACGTCCTGCGCCGCGCGGTGGCCGAGGCGGCCAAGCTCGGCTACACGATGTACGCGGGCGCCGAAGCCGAGTTCTTTCTCTTTCGTCGCAACGGCGAGCCGGCTATCGAGCTGCACGACCGCGGCGGCTACTTCGATCTCACCCCGCTCGATCAGGGCGAGGAGACCCGCGCCGCGATTGTCGTCGCCTTGGAGAAGATGGGCTTTGAGGTCGAAGCGGCCCATCACGAGGTGGCCCACAGCCAGCACGAGATCGACTTTCGCTACGCCGATGTCCTCAAGACCGCCGACAACATCGTGACGTTTAGATTTGTCGTCAAGACGATCGCCATGATGCATGGGCTGCACGCGACCTTCATGCCCAAGCCGATCGCCAAGATCAATGGCAGCGGGATGCACACCCACATCTCTCTGTTCAAAGAGGGCAAGAACGCCTTCTACGATCCCAAGGACAGCTACAATCTCAGTGAGACCGCGCGGCACTTCCTGGCGGGGATCATCGAGCACATCGGGGCGATCACCGCGCTGGCCAATCCCTTGGTCAATTCTTATAAGCGTTTAGTGCCGGGCTACGAAGCCCCGGTCAATATCAGCTGGGCGCGCATCAATCGCTCGGCGCTCATCCGCGTCCCGGCGAGCAACACCCCCGAAGTCTCGACGCGCATCGAGCTGCGCAGCCCCGATCCCTCGTGCAATCCGTACTTGGCCTACGCAGCGATCCTCGCGGCGGGCTTAGACGGCATCCAGCGCAAGCTGAAGGCCCCCGACCCCGTCGAAGAGAATATCTATCACTTGACGCGCGAGCAGCGCCAAGAGCGCGGCATCGGCAGCCTGCCGGGGAGCCTAGAAGAGTCCCTCGAAGCCCTCAAACGCGACGAGGTGATCAAGGCCGCCCTCGGCCCCCACGTCCTGGAAAAGTATATCGAAGCCAAAGAAGAAGAGATCCAAGAGTATCGCCTCGCCGTCACCCCTTGGGAGATCGAGCATTATCTCGACGATTATTAAAGCAGTGACGCCGGGGCGGGGTCGTTAACCGCCCCGGCGTTTTCATTTGCGTCCCCCCGCCTTTTGCGATAACTTAAAGAGCATCTTTTTTCAAAGGAGCGATCTGTGATGCGACCGAAAGTCTCGATCGTGGGGGCCGGGGCCACCGGCGCGACGATGGCTCAGCGTCTGGTCGAGAAGAATCTCTGCGACGTCGTGATGCTCGACATCCCCGAGCGCGAAAACCCCACCAAGGGCAAAGCGTTAGATATGCTCCAAGCCGGCCCGCTCGTGGGCTTCAGTTCAAAAGTCATCGGCACCAGCGACTACAAAGATACAGAAGACTCTCAGATCGTGGTCATCACCGCGGGGGTTCCCCGAAAACCGGGGATGTCTCGGGAAGATCTGCTGAACATCAATACCAAGATCGTCCGAAGCTGCGCGGAGCAAGCCGCCAAATACTCTCCCAACGCTATCTTGATCGTCTTCAGCAACCCCCTCGACGCGATGGTCTATGTTGCCCACCGCGTGACGCGCTTTCCTAGGGAGCGGGTGATCGGTCAGGGCGGGGCGCTTGACTCGGCACGCTGGCGGACGTTCATCGCCCTAGAGTTGGGCGTCTCTGCGGAGGACGTGCAGGGCTTAGTGCTCGGCGGCCACACCGACGTGGGGATGGTGCCGCTGCCCCGGTATTCGAGCGTCGCCGGGATTCCCCTTACAGACTTGCTCGACTCGGAGAGAATCACAAAGATCGTAGATCGAGCGCGCAAGGGCGGGACAGAAATAGTCCAGCTCTTGGGGGAGGGCAGTGCGTACTATGCGCCCTCCGCGGCCGTGATCGAGATGATCGAGAGCATTCTCTTGGACAAAAAGCGAATCATTCCCAGTTCGGTGCTCTTGCAGGGGGAGTACGGGCTGAGAGAGGTCTTCTTAGGGGTTCCTGTGGTCTTGGGGGCGCGCGGCGCGGAGAAGATCATCGAGCTGAAGCTCACCCCAGACGAGCTGGCCCAGCTGCACAAGGCCGCCGAGATCGTGCGCGAGACGGTGAGCAAGGTGCAGATCTAGGTTCTCCCCTAGAGAGGGCCTCCAAAGGAGGTGAT
The DNA here is from genome assembly GCA_025061735.1 of Candidatus Bipolaricaulota bacterium. GTDB lineage: Bacteria > Bipolaricaulota > Bipolaricaulia > RBG-16-55-9 > DRXL01 > SKYB132. The sequence continues at coordinate 8,553 of JANXAU010000004.1, read as the reverse complement.
TGCCAAATGCTTTCGCGCAGGGGATTTCTCAAGGCGTCTCTGGGGCTGACAGGGCTGGCTCTGCTCTCTGGATGTCGTCACGCGGTGCAGATCGGCTCGCCTACGCTGATCTTCCGTCAAGGGGAAACGGGCTGTGGCACTGGCGACGGCGAGAGCGAGATCGTCGGGGCCGTAGGCACGATTCGCTTCTCCGGCGTGGTGACCACGCCCGATCCGTGCTATCGCCTGGAGGCAATGCTCGAAAGCGCGAACGATCTGTTGATCGTCCAGATCACGGCGCGGTCGTCGCTCAATCCCAACGAGTTCTGCGTCAAGTGCATCGGGCGAGCTGCTTATAGCGGCGAGATCACTGGGCTGAAGGCCGGACGATACCGAGTGAGAATCTTACACGGCGAGCGCCAGATCGTCGAGAGGGAGATCTCGGTCTTGTGACGATCACAAGACGTGGCGCTTGAACTCCACGCGCATCACGAGGCCTCTCTCGAGGGCTTCGCGGATGCAACTGGGGCCGTAAGTCATATAGACCACGGGAAACCCGATAAACTCTTCGTTGCGCCGGAACGCCTTGAGCAGCACGTGCCCGCCGGTGCTCAAGATGAGCGTCTCGCTGCGCTCGGAGATGCCGAGCCACTCGGCTTGGGCGTCCACGTGCTGGGGCGCGTAGCGCTTCCAGACCCCGCCCCCTAGATGGGGAATCTGCGGCGCTGTCGTCGTAGCTAAGATCACCAAGGGCATCGTGGGGATGACGTCAAAATTTCTGAGCGCGTCGAAGATTTTTTCAGTTGAGATGCGCTTCTCGCGCTGAGGCGCGTACTCAAAGACAAAGTGTCCGTCTTCAAAGCGCACGTGCTTGCGACGCTTTTGCGCGTCTATCCCCTCGACCATGAACGTCTCTTTGGTGTATTTGGCTTCGGGCACGGGCATCTCCCAGAACGAAAACCCTTCACGATGCAAGGCTTCTAAAACGTCTGCGATCAACGGTTGCAACGCGAGAGAGAAGGCCACTTCGGGGATGAGATCGATCTGAAGCAACTGTAACAGTTCTGCCCGTATGCGCAGGAGGCGCTCGCTGACGCGCCCGCGTCCGACGTGCTTGAGATAGATGGCATCGAGCTGGTCGAAGCGCTGGCGAAAGGCCTCGCGGTTCTCTTCCGGGGCGCTCTTGATACGATTCTGGCCGTCTTTGAAGAGGATCTCGCGCTGATAGAAGAGTTCGTCTTGCAAGCTGGGGATGATCTCGGGGTGGAGCATCTTGGGGTTGACGATCCCCAGTTGGAGCGTGTAGGCCTTGGGGGTGTCGTTTTCGGGGATATAGTTATCGTAGGCGCAGTTGATGACGTGCGAGCGGGCGAGTCCCGCTTGGTCTACGATCTGGGGCAGCACGTAGTTGCTGAAGACTTCGTCAAAAGGGAGGTTGGGGGTCAGATGGGAGAACGTACAGATTAATTCTGTATCTTTATAAATCTCTTTGATCTGGGGGAAGCGACGGCGGCGTTGGGCCTGTCCGGCGCGGATGATCTCGGCGTTCTCCCAAACGATCTTGCGGACATCTACCGAGCCGAGGACAGCGGCGGCGGCGTGTGCACATCCCATAAGCGCAAGCTATCATAGCAGAGGGGCCTGTGACGAGCAAGGGCCGGGGCTCGGCGATGCCCTTCTCACAAGACAGATGTCAGCTACACGCCAGCCACCGAGCCTTGTTGGGGCAGTGTTCTAAAGCTAGAGTGGGAGTGTGACGCCTTGTTTGGAAGGAGAGAGCAGCGATGAGTCTCAGAGGGTTTGGAGTCTTCTTGGCGCTGTTGGTGGTAGGGGGAGCGCTGATGGGGTGTGGGCGTGGGGCGCTTCAGTCGGCCTCTTCAAGCTCGACTGCGGTCGCGCAGGCGGTGCCCAGCTCGGCGGATCTGACGCTATGGTTCGTGCAGCTCAGCCCAGCGGTCAAGAACTTCGACGCGGTGGCCGATGAAGTCGCTCAGCGGGTCAATGCTCAAATCCATCAGAAGATCCCGACGCTGCGCGCGCTCCTGCTCTCGGTGTCGCCGGGGGCATCCGCGAAGGAGCTTCTTAAAGACGTGCGCGTGCGCCTCGTGATCACCGAGAAGGAGCACCTAACTCCCAGCGCGGCTGCGCCCCCAGCTCCCAAGACGACGCAAAAGAAGCCCGATACCAAAAAGCAAAAGAAATAATCGAAGATGCGCGCGCTTCTCTTTGGCCTTGGGGTGTTGATCGGGCTGGCGTTGGGGTGGGCGGCGTATACGATCAGCGGCTGCGCGCCCTGGGAGTCTATATCTGCTCCTAAGGAGATCGGGACGTCTCTTGCCCCCATCCGAGCTTATTTTTCTCCCTCCCCTCAACCCGAGAGAGCCATCATAGAGACAATCAACACCGCTCAGCGATCCCTCCACGCGGCGCTCTACCAACTAACCGACCCGGAGATCGCTCAGGCGCTGCAAGAGGCCTTTCGCAAAGGGCTGGAGATCCAGATTCTCCTAGACGATGAGCCCAGCCGAGGGAGCAAGGGCTGTCTTCTCCGCGACGCGGGCATCCCCGTCAAGGAATTTGCAGACAGCGGGATCATGCACCACAAATTTGCCGTCGTAGACGGGGAGAAGCTCCTCACGGGGTCGTACAACTGGACAACAGCGGCGCAGACGCGCAACGAAGAGAATCTCTTGATCATTGAGAGCGTCGAGCTGGCCCAGGCCTTCTTGCGAGAGTTTCAGCGCCTGTGGAATCATCGAAAGGCGCAGCCTTTGAGCAAGTGCTAAGCTATCGTCGCCCAACGAGGAACCATACGAGCAGGCCCACCGCGCCCAAGAGCAGCAGGATCGTCCCGTTGGCTGGGAGCGAGAGGCTGCGCATGGGCGTGATGACGCCACAGACGATGCGAGCGCCGCTGTTGCCGGCGGGGTCGGTCTGGTGGTCGTCGGGATTGGCGTGGATGACCAAGGAGCTGCCATCGGCGTCGAAGAGCGAGAGGTCACCGGGGGAGAGGGTGATGCGGTCGGTCAGCTCTTCGTAGACGGCTCGGCCGTCTGGGGAGACGACGAGATTGGGCAGGTCGCCGGCGTGAGGGCCTTCGGGATGGAGCAAGCCATGCTTCTTGTTGGTGGGGTTGAAGTGCGGCCCGGCCGAGGCGAAGTCAGGGGGATCGCACCGGCCTACGGCGTGGATGTGGATGCCGTGCTCGCCAGGGGAAAGCCCTGTAACGGTGACGGTGAGGCGCACGCCCTTAGGCTCTTGAACCAACCGAGCTATTCCTACGGTCTTGCCCTCGGCGTTGCGCAGGATCGCCACGGCGCGCTCCCTCGCCCATCCGTCGCTTTCGGTAAATACTATCAACAGCAGCGTGCACGCGCAGATCAAAGACGGAGATCTCATAAGCTCTTGTGAGTCAACTCCTTGGCGGCCATCTCCACGGCCTCAAAGATCTTGAGATACCCCGTGCAGCGGCAGAGATTCCCCGAGAGCGCCTCGACGATCTCTTCGCGGGAGGGAGAGGGGTTCTGATCAAGCAGCGCCTTGGCCGTCAAGATCATCCCGGGGGTGCAGTAGCCGCACTGGGCGGCTCCCAGCTGCGTGAACGCCCTCTGCAACGGGTGAGGTTGCCCGTTCTCGGCCAAGCCCTCGATGGTTGTGATCGCGCGTCCTTCGACCTCGACGGGGAGCGTCAGGCACGAGAGCACCGGCTGGCCGTCTATCAAGACCGTGCACGTGCCGCACTCGCCGACTTCGCAGCCGTGCTTGGTGCCCGTCAGGTGTAAATCTTCCCTCAAGACCTCCAAGAGCGTCTTGTGCACCGGCACGGCCACCTGATACAGCTCGCCGTTGATCTTTAGCTCTACAAGTCTCTTCATGGCTTTACTATATCTGGTAAATTCGCTCTCGTCAATCTCCCCAAAAGTTCAGATAGAATTCTAGATGTTGAGTGGCACCCCCTGTCAAGCCTAGCCGTGGCGACCAGAGCTGGCTTGCAGCAAACTCCAACTCTGCTCCCCAGCGGACTCCCGACGTGGCAAAAAGCTCGACACGCAGCCATGGCCGCAGCCAAAGATGGTAGCCGATGCGCCAGGAGTCCGATTTCCAAGAGAGTTGCAAGGAGTGATGCTGGGGGAGCGGGAGCGTCGCTCTCATCTCGAGAACGAGAAGATTCTCCCAGAGGCGTTGGCCGGTGCGGGTGCGCGTCTGGGCCGTGAGGGAGAATTCCAATCTGGGCAACGCGAGAGAGGGAGCCAAGCCCCCGCTCCAGACCAGCCCAATCGTATGAGCGGTCGTCTCTCGTTCTTCTCGATGGTAGAAGAGCGAGAGCCGGTGCTGGGCTGCCAGCGTCGTGACCAGGGGCAGCGTCGCCGAAGCTCGCTGCTGCGATCCCGTGTGATCTTTCTGGACAAGAGCGCTGAAGCCCAGCAGAAACTGCTGATCTTCGTAGCGCATCCAATAGAACGGCTCGAGCCGTCTCCAGTCGAAGCCCAGCGCAAACTGATAGCGATGATGACCAAGAGCGTCCTCGCCGAAGGTCGCTAGCCCTATGGACGTGAGACCGACCAGAGGAATCCAGAGGTGGGGGTCTAGGGTAGTTCGGGGATCGTAAGGGACGATGGGGTAATCCGTTTCGGGGAAGCCCTCCCAAGACGGGAAGGGTTCTCTCTCCAGAGTGATGAGTTCCCAGTCGGAGTCTGACAAGACTTTGAAGAAGGCGCCATCGGCGAGACGATAGGCATAGCGCTGTGGGAACTCGTGCTCTCTTCTGCTAAAGAGCAGGAACTGCCCGTCAGCAGAGAAGGCGGGATCAAAGTCTGGGATACGGTCACGGGTGATCGGCTGGAGGCCCTCACCCCCAGCCCCTCTCCTGTCGTCACCGACGGGAGGGCCGTAGGGCGGGGGGAGGGCCATCAGATAGATATCTTGAAACCCGCCGCGCCGCCAGAGCGAGAGCGCAATTTGTTTCCCATCGGGCGAGACCGCTAACGAGTGCGGGAAGTAATCGTGAAGAGAAAATTCTTTGAGCAGCGTGATCTCTTTAGTAGTTCTATCTAAGACGCTCAAGACCGGGCCGCGATCCCCCCACCGATACTGCGCGACCAAGATCTTCTGGCCATCGGGGAAGAACGCTGCACGATAGACCCGCGCCCCTTCGGTCAGCCGCTCTTCTCGTCTCGTCTTCTTATCTGTGAGATAGAGATCGCCGTAGAGATAAGCGTGCTGATGCCAGTCGCGCTTGAGGGTGAGAATCTGTGCTCCGTCGGGGGAGGGAATCTGTAGCGACGGGGGATCGCTGAGCGCGCACGACGCTTCGTCTTGGTGCTCCCACAGAGCACGCCACAGGCGCAGCCACGGGCGCACCATCGGGAGAACGGCTTGGTCATCGCTCTCTCTCGCGAGCGACCGGTAGCCCTTGGAGACAGCCGCTTGCCAGAGGCTCTCTACCGGAGCGGGGCACTCGGACTGTGCTACCGAAAGGATCATTCTATGACTAAGCCCATCTACGGTCAGCTCACTCAGGTCGCGGCTGTCGTGCAAGACCAGCGTGATCTTTTTGCCGGGAGCATGGCTCTGCGCTAATTCTTCGAGGGCGACGATGGCCTCTTGCGCCAACCCCTCCAAGCCTTCGGGAAAGACGACGCGAGCGTGTGCGGCTTCTAGCGTCTGCCAGCGCAATCCCGAAGGGAGGGGCAGAGCGTCAGCCCCCCTCAGAGAGCAGAGACAGAGGGCGAGAAGAAGAGCCGTCATGGCCTCATTCTACGACGGAGGGGCGGGGTCTTGTCAACCGAAAAATCTTCAGCTAGTATTATGAAGACTCTCTCACGCTAAAGGAGGCAGAGCTATGAACGTCGCCCGGCTCTTCGAGCAGGCTGCTCAAGAACACCCCGACCGCACGGCCGTTTACTTCCCCGGCATCCCCAACATGGGCATTCCCCCAAGGCCGATCAGCTATCGAGAGCTGTCTGAATGGACCAGTCGCTTCGCGGGCGGGCTGAAAGCACTGGGCCTACAGCCCGGAGATCGTTTTGCGGTCTATATGCCCAATCTGCCTCAATTTGTGATCGCGATCTGGGGTGGCTTCAAAGCCGGCTGTGTTCCCAGCCCGATGAACCCCACGCTCAAAAAGCGCGAGATCGTCCATCAGATTACCGATTCGGGATCGAAGCTCATCATCGCGCCGGTCTTCATGCTCGAAGAGGTCGCCAAAGCCGCCGAGGAGCTGCCCGACTTAAAAGTCTATGTCGTTGGCCCCGGCTCGAACTTCCCCAACTTCGATGAGCTTCTCCAGCATCCGCCGCATTTTGTCGAGCGCGCCGACGACGATCTGGCGCTCATGCCCTACACGTCAGGAACGACGGGCAAGCCCAAGGGCGTCTTGTTAACTCATAAAAATCTCAGCAGCAACATCCAGAGCGTGATGAAACTGATGAAGGAGAAAGGCGCTGGAGAGCGGCTGCTCGTGCCTGTCCCGATGTTCCACATCACGGGGATGACCGTGCTGATGCTCACGCCGCTCTCGATGGGAGTGACGATCTACCCCATGATTCGTTGGGAAGCGGAGTGGGCGATGCAGCTCATCCAAGAGCACAAGATAACAAGCATGGTCTGTGTGCCCACGCTCTATATTGATCTGCTCAACCATCCCAAGGCCGGGCACTACGACTTAAGCTCGCTGAAGCTGTGCAGCTCCGGCGGGGCGAAGATGCCCGTGCCCGTCTTGGAGGCCTTCCAGAAGAGATTTGGGATCACGGTCTACGAGGGCTACGGGCTGACGGAGACTTCGCCGGTGACGCATACGAACTTGGCTGCGCCTAAGCCCAAGATCGGCTCGATCGGCTGGCCCATCGAAGGGGCCGAGTGCAAGATCGTAGATGAGAACAATAAACGTCTGCCCGTCGGCCAGATCGGAGAGCTGTGCGTTCGTGGGCCGATGGTGATGAAGGGCTACCACAACAATCCCGAAGCGACCCGGCAAGCAATAGACGCTGAAGGCTTCTTCCACACGGGCGATTTGGGCTATGTAGACGAAGAGGGCTATTACTATATCGTAGACCGTGTCAAAGACATGATCAACGTGGGGGGAGTCAAGGTCTTTCCCAAGGAGGTCGAGCAGGTGCTCTACGAGCATCCGGCGGTGGCGGAGTGCGCGGTGGTGGGAATCGCCGATGAGCGCAAGGGGGAGACCGTGAAAGCGTACATCGTGCTCAAGCCGGGGTATATGCCCTCCGACGCCCTTGCCGAAGAGATTCAACAGCACTGTTTGAGAGAGTTGGCCGCGTACAAGCATCCGCGGGAGATCGAGTTTGTGCAGCAGCTTCCCAAGACGGCGTCGGGGAAGATTCAGAAGTATCTGTTGCGCGGGCAGACGTCGTCTTAGCGTGGGTCTTAGGCGCTTATGCATCCGAGGTTGTGGGCACTGCTGAGCTGTATCTTGGTGCTCTTCGCTCAGCCTTTAGAGGAATCGCAAGCGCAGTTGCCAGCGCAGTGGCAGCGCGGCATCTCGTTTGCGGCGTGGTGGCGCGACCAGTACTCCAGTCCCGCGGCCGATCAAGCCCTCGGCGAGTTAGCAGCCACGGGAGCGACATGGATCAGCCTCATCGTGACCTGCTACCAAGAGACTGTTTCGTCCACCGAGATTCGGTGTCTGACGGGTTCCCGTACCCCAACCGATGCTGATCTTATTCACGCCATTCAGAGGGCCAAGAGCTTGGGCCTCAAAGTCATGCTCAAGCCCCACGTCGACCTCAACAACGATCCCGCTCATTGGCGTGGGGATATCAACTTTGGCAGCGACGAAGCCGCGTGGGCCGCGTGGTTTGCCTCGTATCAGACCTTCATCGTGCACTATGCGCAGCTGGCTCAAGCTCATAACGTCGATCAATTCTGCGTCGGCACCGAACTCCAAGGGACGACCCATCGCGAGGCGCAGTGGCGTCAGATCATCGCTGCCGTTCGGGCGGTCTACAGCGGCCCTCTGGTCTATGCTGCCAATCCCCCCGACGAGTACTTTACGATTCGGTTCTGGGACGCCCTCGACTTCATCGGTGTTGATGCGTATTACCCGCTGACGAATACGACCAACCCGACGATGGCCGAGCTGATCGCAGGCTGGCAGGGGCCGTTGGCGCAGTTGCAAGCCCTTAGCCAACAGTGGAACAAGCCCGTTCTTTTTACCGAAGTAGGCTATCGCAGCGTAGACGGCGCAAACATCACGCCGTGGGACTGGTCGAGTCCGGGAGCTGTCGATCTCCAAGAGCAAGCCGACTGCTATCAGGCGCTTGTTTCGGTCGTGCAAGGGCGTCCATGGTTGCGGGGGATCTTCATTTGGGTCTGGTATACGGACCCAGACCAAGGCGGCCCTAACGATACGTCTTATACGCCCCACAACAAGCCTGCCGAAGCGATCCTTCGATGTTTCTTCGCGGGGGTATGCAACACGCCGGCGCTCTTTCGAGTGGAGCGCGCGACGGGGAACGTCTACGCTGATGGGGCGTTCTTGGCGGGGGGCGCTGACGTCGCTGAGTACGTGCTCGTCTCTGAAGCCGTAGAACCCGGCGACGTCGTCGAGATCGA
>JANXAU010000074.1 GCA_025061735.1 Candidatus Bipolaricaulota bacterium | reverse complement strand
CGCCGAAGCCACATGGTATGAAGAGCGAGACCGTCCCGCGCGAGAGCGACCTCGAGACGATTGGGAGGAAGACGACGACCGGGAACGCCGATACGGGGAGAGAAGACGCGGATGGTTCTCAGAGTTCTTCGAGTTCTTCGACTGACCAAGGGCGCTGCATAGATGAGCGAGAAAACGCATGGAACAAGCTCACGCTATTAAGACCCTGCGGATTGAGCACGGCTCGCTCCTGCTCTATTACTGTTTTGACGTTGGCGACGAGATTCTCTTAGATAAGATCGAGCGTATTTTCGGAGAAGCGCCGACGACCTCGCACCTGGTCGTCGAGCGCCTCACGCCGGCGTACGTGCAGTATCGTCGTCCACCGTTGCTCCTTGAGCTTGGGTCTATTGCCCTGAGCGCGCACTATGCCCCAGCGATCTGTCGCGCGAAGCTCTACGATTTCGGGGTCATCAGCATCATCTTCAAGCTCCCGCTAGAGGGAGACCTCCAAGATCTCGTTGGGGTAGCCACCGAATTAGTGGGCAACCCCAAGGTCTACCAGCTCGCGCGTGAGCAGCTTCAACGCCTGCAGAACGCCTTGGCCCCCGTGATCGTCCAAGCGTCGCATACCGAAGAGACCGAGTGGGAGGATTATGCGGTCTTCTTCATCCAACAGTTTGAGCGCCCCCTGAGTGCGCAGCAGCTTCTGTCAGAGTATAGCACGGAGATCGCTAAAATCTTGCGCTGCGAGATCGAGCCTCTCAGTGCTTCAGAGCTTTCAGAAGCGATTCGTCAACCCCTCTCGTATTACGAAGACGAATTAGCTCTTATAGACTGGAACGCCGCGTTTCTCTACGACCCCCGCCAAAGCTACGACGTCCCCGATGTGTTAGAATACGCCGTAGCGATGCTGCTGGAGCTGCGCACCTACGATGCACTACTAGACAGGGTCTTGGATCGGGCGTATGACGACCTAGAGAAGAAGCCCAGCCTTCTCACGCTGCGCCCCTTCGCTTCTATTATTGATTATCTCTCGGAGGTGAAGCTCGACGTCTCCGAAGTCATAGAAAAAGTGACGAACTCGCTCAAGCTGGTGGGGGATCCGTATTTGGCGCGGGTGTATAACGTTGCGGCGACGCGCTTTGGGCTATCGGCGTGGGAGGCGAGCGTGCGCCACAAGCTCGCCACGGTCGAGAGCCTCTACGAGCTGCTCTACGAGCGCACCCAGGCGCGCCAGCTGGTGGTCTTAGAGTTTTTAATTGTTGTGCTCTTTGTGCTCGATATTATCTTGTTGCTCTTTCTGGAGCCGCTCCTCAAATAATAACCAACGGAGGTGCGCCATGACGCCGAGTTTCACGTATGTCGTCGAGACGAGCAAGTCGTTTCAAGACGCCGTGATCGCTGTGCGCAAGGCCGCTGAAGCCCATAAGTGGGGCATCTTGGGTGACTATGACTTTTCGGAGATCTTAGCGGCGAAGGGATTTCCGCAAACAGAGCACGTCAAGTCTTTGGATATATGCGCGCCGGCGCACGCCCACGCGCTGATGGGCGCGGAGCGCCTGACGGGGCTGTGCATGCCGTGCAGCATCTTAATTTTCACCGAGAAGGGCAAGACGAAGATCGCGGCGATGCGCCCCGGCGCCGTGATGCCTCAGCTCTTCCCGCACGTAGTTCAGAAAGTCAGTGACCTCCCCCAGAAGATTGACGCTGAGATCCAGGCGATTCTAGAGGCGGCAGCGCAGTAATCGTATCCCCAAGCGAGACCAGCGCCGTCGGTGAGCAACCCTTGACAGATTGACATATATGTCATAATATCTTGCGCGAGGTGAACCGGATGCGGAAGACCATGGTTTACTTGGAAGAGGAACAGTTTGCGCTCTTGAAGCAAAAGGCCCGACAGCAGGGGCAAAGCATGGCAGAGCTGATCCGTGAAGCCATTCGGCGCTATCTGAAGAGCGATAAAACACGCATTGATTACTTCTCTTTTGTGGGTATAGGGCAGGGGCCCAAGGGCGAAGCCGCCTCGGAACACGCCGAGGAGATCTTAAAAGACTTGCTCGGCCGAAGGGCGAAAGCATGATCTTGATAGATACCGGCGCGCTCTATGCTCTGACGGACAGAAACGACAAGAATCATCGTCAAGCGAAGAAGTTCTACGAGTCAGCGATCCGCCGCGAGGTTTTCG
>JANXAU010000038.1 GCA_025061735.1 Candidatus Bipolaricaulota bacterium | reverse complement strand
GTCGGCTTCCACAGCATCTTTGGGCCGGGGGCCGTCCACCCCGTCGTCCAGAACTTGGTGCTGGCCCGCTGGATCGACCCGACGGGCGCGTTGGGCAACACGATCCGCTTCCGCAAGAAGATCGCGGACCTGTCGCTCAACATCGCCGGCTTGGTGCTGGGCGTCCGCGCGCTCTTTGCTAACGTCTCTCAGAGCGCTACGGGCTACACGCTGCGCAGCGGCATGGTCCTCTCGATGGAGGGCCGCACGGTCAGCGGCGTGGGCGCGCGCGGCGAACTCTGGATCGGCGCGAAGCAGGGCTTGGAGTGCTTCGGCGAGTGCAAGCCCTTGGAGCGCTTCTTCAACTCCATGGTCACCGGCGCGTTGCTCGACAACGTTGAAGAAGAGAAGCTCTTCTTGACCAACGTGGTCATCGCGGGCGTCCGCAACGACCTGCGCGTCGAGATGCACTTCGATCTCACCAACTGGGACGGCGGCGCCCCGGGCGATGATCCCACTCTCCCCAACATCTTCCAGTGTGGCATCGACCAGGTGGACAACGACCTGGACGGCTGGTGGGGGGAGGACCCGGAGAACAACATCAACGACGATGGCGACGCGGCCACCGACGAGGACGACATGGACGTCGTCACAACGCTCTGCTTCGTCCAGCTCGTCCAGAGCGGGCGGATCGCCCCTTGGGGCCTGAACTTCCGGACAACCTGGAACTTCAACGGCCAGCTCGATCTCTTGAGCAACGTCACGAGCCTGGAGCTGCGCGTGGGCGAGATCGCGGTCACGGCCAACTTGATCTGGTGGTCCAGCGCCCAGAACTCGTTCAACTTCGGGTTGACGAACCTGGTCTCGACCTTCGATCCGCCGGGCGTGAAGCTCACCAGCGACATCACCTTCTGCTCGTCGCGGCCGATCTGCGGCACGACCGCACCCAACGTCCATACGCCGGCGCTGCCTACGGTCGTCAGCCACCGGCTCAGCATGGCCGCTACCGTCGGGCCGCTCAACGTCTCGGCGATGGTCCTGTGGGCCAATGGCGTCTTCGCGGACTTCATCGAGCTGGATGTGGATCTCGCGTTCACCGTCGGACCGGTCACCTTCACCAGCGCGACCATCATCCGCACCGATGTCTTGGGCGGGCAGGCCTTCAGCTTGACCGTCAAGTTCTAACGGTCGAAGGGTGAAAAAGAGTTATAAAGGAGGTTCAGTCAATGTTTAGAAGATTCACCGCACTGGTATGCGCACTCGCGCTCGCCGGAGCCTTCTCGTGGGGAGCGGTTGCCGCTCCGGTCACGGGCAGCTTTGGCATTGATATCGTCTTCTATCCCGCGAACTTGAACCCGAGTGGGGGCGCTTATGACAAGATCGACCAGCTCCTGGTGAAGTTCGAGGCCGATCTGGTGCTGGCGCTCTCCATCAGCGGGGTTGACCTCACGAGCACGACGCTCTTCACCTTCAAGGGCCTGGAGGTGCAGCTCTTCTCGGTAGCGGCGACGGTCGGCCCGATGAACTTAAGCCTGATCTTGGCCTTTGCGCCGAGCATCTACGAGTTCGAGGAGCTTCGCACCGGCGCGGCCAGCCGCACCTACTGTCTGCGCAGCTCCGCGCCCTATACGGATGTTGAAAACAATCCGCCACCGTCAGGGTCTGGGTACTCGACCTGTGCTTATGGCACAAGCTCGGGCATCTACGGCCATCCCCATTTCGGCAGCCTGACGTGGATCAACATCTTCTCGAGGAGTCCCTTCCTGCAGAACTTGATCATGGGGGCCTGGGCCGATGGGTTGCTGAATCCAACCCATATCTGGGATGACCCGGCTACCCCAGGGTTGGATCCGGGCCTCTCGATGCTCGAGCCGGCGCTGACCTTCCGCAAGAAGGTCGCGGAAGTGACGCTCAACATCGCGGGGTTGACGCTGGGCCTGCGGGCGCTCTTTGCCAATCTCGGCTCGGTAGCGACCCCGGCGTTTGAGAGCGGCTTCGTGCTCATCCTGCAAGGCCAGACGGTCAGCGGGATCACCGTGCGCAGCGAGACGTGGTTCGGCGCTCGCCAAGGGTTTGAGTGCTTCGGCGAGTGCAAGCCCGCCGCGCGCGTCGGCTTCACGATGTCCGCCTTCGCGCCCTATCCCGCGGGCGGCGGCATCGTCGTCACTGGCCTCGACCCGCAAGAGGAGAAGCTCTTCATCACCGGGTTGACGCTTGCGGGCGTGCGCAACAACATCGTGATTGAGTTCCAGTTGGCCGGCGCCGGCGCCAGCTCGCTCCAGCCGACGGCGATGCAGATCACCTCGGCGACGCCGCGCATCACCCCGATCGGGCTGACGATCACCAACATCGCGCGCTTCGGCCCCGGATTGGCCCTCGTGCGCGATGTCGTCCTGTTCGGCATCCGCATCGGCGAGGCCGCGGCGACCGTCCAGATTGACTATCGCCCCAGCGCGATCGGCGCGTGGGAGCCGCTCTTCACCGCGCTCATCGTGACGTTCGATCCGCCGGGCGGCACCGCTCAGATCGTCTTGATCAACTGCCAGACGGATAACTTCGGTGGTGCCAGCTGCCGCACGGGCCAGATCTCGGGCATCCCCAGCCAGTATCCGTTCCTCGAGGTGGACTATTACATCGAGTTTGAGGTCGGCGACCTGAAGGTCTCGATACTGGCGATCATGTTGGGCAGCTTGCTCAAGGAGCTCGCGGAAGTGACGCTGACCGCCACCTGGACGGTGGGGAACATCAGCTTCCTGAGCGAGACCTTGCTGCGCCCGGACAGTCTGGGCTATCAGGCGTTCAGCCTCAACGTCAAGTTCTAGGTGCTCGATGAAAAGCAGAGAAAAAGGAGGTTCAGTCAATGTTTAGAAGATTACTCACTCTGATCGCCGTGCTGGCCGTAGCCTGCACCGGATGGAGCTGGACGGCCCACGCCGCTCCCGTCAGCGGCTCGGCGCTCGTCGAGATCGTCTTCATCCCGCTGACGGTCGTTGATGCCGTAGGCCAGCTCAAGCTCGACAGAGTCTTGGTGAAGTTTGAAGCCGATCTCATCTTGACGCTCTCCGTGAGCGGGATTGACATCACCAGCACCTCGGCGTTTACGTTCAAGGGACTGGAGTTCCAGTCGTTTGTGGCGTCGGGCACGGTCGGCCCCGCGGCCTTCCGCGTCCAGATGATCTTCGCCCCCAACATCGTCGAGCTGCGCCAATTCCGTGATGCTTTCGGGCGGGCGCGCTATTGCGTCGATTCGTCCAACCCGCCGCTGACGCCCTATGTCCCGCTCTGCCCGTCGGCAGCTAATCTGTCGGGGCTATCGCTGCTTCTGCGCTATACGCCGATCTACAGCACGTTGCACATGTACGGCTTGCTCAACGGCTTCTATCACTCGGCCGTGGAGAACTTGGTCCTCGCCAATCTCTTCGATACGGCGGGCCATCTCGATCCGGCCCTGACCTTCCGCAAGAAGGTCGTGGACCTGACGCTCAACATCGCCGGGTTGGTCCTGGGGTTGCGCGGCATGTTCGCCAACATCGGCGGGCCGCTGCCGACTTCGAACCCACCGGCCAACTGGCGCATGGCAGTGGTGACCTTTGCCGAGGGCCAGACCGTCAGCGGGATCGCCATCCGCGCGGAGACCTGGATCGGCGCGCGCCAAGGCGCGGAGTGCTTCGGCGAGTGCAAGCCGCTGGAGCGCGTCTTCTCCGGCATGGTCGAGGACCAGTTCATCATCTACGAAGAGAAGATCATCGTGCGCAACGTGCGCATCGCCGGTGTGACCTGGGGTGCGCGTCTGGAGTTCTGGTTCGCGCCCATCGAAACGGGCGATACCCTCAACCAGACCGGCCTCAACTTCATCCAGCTGACTCAGGCCTTCACCTTGGCGCCCTTTGGCCTAAGCATCAGCAACGTGATGAACATCGGCAAGGTGGGCGCTGTCTCGTTGCAGTTGCGCTCCAACAACCTGACGACGAGCCTGCGCGTCGGCGATATGGCCGTCACGGCGACCTTGGTCTATCGGCCGGCGTCCACCGGTGGCGCGATGACCGTCTTCTTCTCCCAGATCGTTGTGGACTTCGATCCTCCGGGGATGAAGTGGCGCAGCATCTTGACCCCCTGCGTGGACGAGACCACCTGTCCAGGGGCGGGAGCGGTGGCCGGCTGGTTGGGCCATGACATCTTCCTGACGGCGACCGTCGGCGATGTGGACATCAGCATCTGGCTGGGCTTCATCCAGTTGATGCGCGACTTCTACGGCGGGGCCATTGACGTCTCGTGGAAGATCGGGAACTTGACGGTCAAGAGCTCCACGGTCCTCCACCCCGACAGCCTCGCGGCGCAGCGCATCAGCCTCGAGATGAAGTTCTAGACCCAAAGACCGGAATCGGCAAAGGCCCCGGAGCGCTCTCCGGGGCCTTTCTGTTTTTGTGCGGTTGACAGAAATCGCGTTCTGCTGATATAATGCCCCTATGGATATGCGATCTCTCTCGTTGGCTAAGCTTACGCAAGCGGTTCTTCTGATGGGGTTGGCTCTGTTGTTGGCGGGTTGTCCGCGGATTGTTCAGGGCAATACGATTCGCATAGATAATATTGACATGCTCTGTCGCGGCGCGACTCTGACCATCGTCGCTTTTCAGGGCGACGAAGCGATCGGGAACTTCGAGGCCGAGGTCAAGTCGAGCCTGCGCGCGGAGTTCGTCATCCCTCGAGCTGTCGCCAATCGTTTCGATTTTAATCAGCCCGTTCGGATAATGATGGCCGTGCAGCACGGCGGCAGCATGGAGTGCTTCTTGGCCAAGCGCAAGCTCGTCTTCACGGGGAAGCTCAAGCAGACCGGCACCGACCCGCGCTCCGGGAACCCCGTCTATACGCTCAACTTCTGGGAAGACTTTAAAGTCGAGTATCGCTAACCCCTCCCCCCGGCCCTATCCCCCTTGGGGGGAGAGGGGGAGAGACTATGGCTGAATTGATGCTGCAGAACCGCAAGATCGAACCGCCCTATCTGCTGCAGCGCTTCGGCGTCAGCGTCGCCGAATTCGAGGAGATCACCGATGAAGACCTCAAAGCCGAGCTAATGGACGGGGTGATGATCGTGCATTCGCCGGCCACGCTGCGCCACGATGACCTGTTAGGCTTCTTGCTCTTTCTGGTGCGCGGCTACGCCGAATCCCAACAGTGGGGCAAGGTGCTAGGCCCCAACGCGATCATGCAACTGGGAGAGCGCCGGCGCTTTGCCCCCGATCTGATGTTCATCCGCCGCGAGCGCCTCCGACTGCCCTTGGCTAAGCAATTTCAGGGGGCCGCCGATTGGGTCATCGAAATTCTCTCGGAGCACACCCGCAGCTATGACCTGCGGGAGAAGCGCACGATCTACCAGGAGGCAGGGATCGCCGAGATCTGGTTTATAGACGGAGAGGAGCAGCGCGTCATCGCAGACCGTCGGCGCGGGGGCGGATATGAAGAGACGGTCATCAGCACGGGGCGCGTGAACGCCGAAGTGCTGCCCGGCTTTTGGTTAGACGCCGCGTGGCTCTGGTTGGATCAGCTGCCTAACCCCCTGGCGTCTCTGGAGCAGATTTTGAAATCAAATCAATGAGGTGACCCGCTTATGCGCAGGCTCTCGTTGGCTCTTCTGGCTCTAGCGGTGCTTGTGGTGGGGGCGGAAGCTCCCGCGCAGCAAGTTCTCTCGGCCCATTCGGTCCTCCGGCTGCTCTCCGCCGAGGGCGATCTCACGAGTTCCGACCTTCAGCCCGCTTTGGGGACGTGGCGCGTGGAGATCTCCCCGCTGCCTACGGTCTCCCCGCTCTTTGAAGCGATCTATCTCGTAGATGCCAACGCCGACGGGAAGTTCGATCAGAACAGCGATCCCGTCTATGCGCTGCGCGGGGTGCCGCGCCTGGCGACGGCCAACGTAACGGTCCGGTGCTCCGGGGGCAGCCCGCTCTTCATCGAAGGGCGGATTCACGTCTTGCTGGACGTTCAAGTGACGGTCAACGGGCAGCCGCGTGGGGGGGTGCAGTTTGCCACGCTGATGCTCTTGGCCCTAGGAGATCTGCGCACCTGGACGATGATGCTCTCGCTCGATCTCAACGGCGACGGGGTCTCCGACGGGATCACGGGGATCGCGACGCGGGTAGCGCCGCCGTTGATCGCGCCCAGTTGCCCATCGTAGTGTAAAAATCCCCTCTCCCTTCTAGGGAGAGGGTTAGGGTGAGGGTCACGTTGAGGGTGAAGCACGAGCACACGCTTCCAGAATTTGGGTGAGAACCCCATCTATATTCTGTAACACATCTCGGTTGTCGAACCGCAAGACTCGATAGCCGCGGGCGTTCAACCAATCCGTCCGCTCGCGGTCGTATCTCTCTTGGAGGGCATGGGAGTCGCCGTCGATCTCGATGACGATCTTCGCGCTAGGGCAGTAGAAATCTACTATAAACGGCCCTAGAGGGTGCTGACGCCGGAACTTGAAGGATGATCGTCGGCAGCGCAGCCGACGCCACAGCTTCGCCTCTGCCGGTGTCAGCGATCGTCGTAATTGACGGGCGCTTCTCAACAAGCGGGGATGGACGCGATGACGACGCTCGATGTGCATCGGGCTTCCCCCCCCTCACCCGATCCCTCTCCCCCAAGGGGGAGAGGGGATCTAATTCTTCATCTGCTTGCGCATCTTGATCACTTCGTCGATCAGCCCGTATTTGACGGCTTCGGCAGGCCCCATGAAGAAATCTCTATCGGTATCTTTGGCGATCTGCTCGATGGGTTGCCCCGTATGTTCGGAGAGGATCTTGATGAGCTGGTCGCGCGTCTTGAGGATCTCTTCGGCGTGGATTTTGATGTCCGCGGCCTGGCCCTGCACCCCGCCCCACGGCTGATGGATCATGATGCGCGCGTTGGGGAGCGCATAGCGCTTCCCGCGCGTCCCCGCGGCTAAGAGGAGCGCTCCCATAGAGAACGCCGACCCAATGCAGATCGTGCGCACGTCGCACCGCACATATTGCATCGTATCGTAGATCGCCAGCCCCGCGGTCACGCTCCCCCCGGGAGAGTTAATATAGAGACTGATATCTTTCTCCGGGTCTTTCGACTCCAGAAAGAGCATCTGCGCGACCACTAAGTTGGCGATATAGTCGTTGATGATACCTTGCAGAAAGACAATGCGATCTTCCAAGAGTCGCGAGTAGATATCATAGACGCGCTCGTACTGCCCAGTGCGGTCAATCACGATCGGGACTTGCATGGCTCTCTCAGCTCCTTAGCGCAGCGACTTTCTTCTCTAATTCTCCGACTCGCTCTCGCAACTGATCGTAGTCCTCCAGACGCACCAGAGCGTTGTGGATCTTGTTCAAATCGAGCATGACAGCGTCCATGCGCATATTCGATTGATCCATACGGGCCTCCAAATGATCAAGGCGCGCGTTGAGGGTCTCTTGGCGGTGGGTCAGCTCGGCGCGCGTCTCCGTGATCAGGGAGACCAGCTCAGCGCGCAGCGCGTCCATGCGGGTCACCGTATCTTGATGAACGGCATCGATGCGGGCATTCATCTGATCCACGCGAGCGTTGATCTGGTCTATCCGCCCGATGAGATCGCTGTGGACCTTATCCATGCGACTCGTCAGATCACGATGAATCTCATCCACGCGAGCGTTGGTCTGATCTATACGTCGGATGAGATCGGTGCGGACTTCGTCGATGCGGGCATTAGTCTGGTCGATGCGCTGATCCAAACGCACGATGTGATCGTTGAGATCGCTCACGCGTTGGGAGAGTGCTCCGAGCTGTCCCTCAAGACGATCCAGGCGCCCGCTCAGCCTCTCCAGCTCCGGCAGGAGCGCCCGCTTGACTGCCTCCGCGATCCGTTCGATCATAGAGATTCTATCTTACTCGCTCCGAGCGCTGGGATCAACACTCGACTTGATCACAGCGCGCTCGAAGAGAAACTGCAAGACGCGCTCTTCTTCAAGCTCGGAGCGGTAGCGTTCTAGCTGCCCTTCGCGCTCCAGGAGCGCCCGGAATTTGATGGGCGGCAGCTGACGCTTCTGGGCTTCGGCTTCTAGGAGTTTAGCGAACTCTTGTTCGCTGAGCGCCAGATGCTCTTGCTTCTTGAGGGCTTCCAGGACAAGCTGGCGCCGCACCCGCTGCTCTAGCACAGTCTTGAGCTGCTTGACGTCGTCGGCGGAAAGCTCTGGCAGCCCACGCTGCTGGCGCTGCTCCAGCTCTTGGGCGACTAAATCTTCTAAGAAGCGCGTGGGTAATTCGATAGGAGTCCGCTCAACGAGCTTGTCCAAGAGGCGCAGCTTCAGCTCGCGGTCGCGCCGACGCGCACGCGCTTCTTCTAAATCTTGACGGATCTTGGCGCGCAACGCCTGAAAGTTCTCCTGCCCCACCCGCTGCGCCAGCTCTTCGTCAGACGGCTTCTCTAGACGCTTGACGCTCTCGATCTGCACAGGGATCTTTTGCTCTTCGGAGAGCGCCAGCGTCACGCGCTGCCCGACGCGATGCCCAAGAAGCGCTTCGCTGGGATCGCCTTGGGAGACCTGCCACTCCCGCGGACGCTCTTCTCCCGGCAGGAGCACCTCGACAACGTCGCCCTCCTCGACCACCAGGGCGTTGGCGCCCTCTTTGGGCACAAGCGTCGCGTGCTCATAGCGCAGACGCTCGACTACTTCGTCAATATCCGCCTCGGTCACCGGAGGGACTTCGACCGGCTCGACGGGGATTTCCGTATAATCGCGCACCGTAACCTCTGGCAGGGTCTCCACGTCGGCCTCAAAGACGAAATCGCTCTCTTCAGAGAACGACAGGGACTTGATCTGAGGAGTGCCAACGGTGCGCAGCCCCAGCTCCCGCAGCGCTTGGGGCAGATGCTCCTCGATCAGTTCGGATTTGGCGTCTTCGTACAAGAAATCTTTGCCAAAGCGGGCTTCCAGCACAGCGCGCGGGATATGTCCCCGTCGAAATCCCGGCAGCTGGATCTCGCGGCCCACACGCCGATAGAGATCCTCTAACTTGCGCTTCACCGACTCGACCGGGACCTCGACCTTGACGGTCACTTGG
Organism: Candidatus Bipolaricaulota bacterium; assembly: GCA_025061735.1. Lineage (GTDB taxonomy): Bacteria > Bipolaricaulota > Bipolaricaulia > RBG-16-55-9 > DRXL01 > SKYB132. The sequence continues at coordinate 46,098 of JANXAU010000038.1, read as the reverse complement.
GTAGCGCTCTTGATCTCTTTGCTGGCCTTCACGGTAAGTTCGCTCCTTTGGTTTTGGCGTCTAGACTTGTCATCCATTTTACCAACAACAGATTCACCGGCGTCGGGAGATTCAACCGACGCCCCTCGCGCACGATAGCACCGTTGATATACTCGATCTCCGTCCTCCGCCCGCGCCGCACGTCTTGTAACATGCTCGAGATGTTCTGGGCCGTCTTGCACGCCACGGTCTCAAGGCGCTCGATCATCTCACTCTCGTTCCACAAGACGCCGTGCCGGCGCGCGATGGGCAGGGCCTCACGAACAACCGCGTGCGCGATCTCCCTCAAAACCGGATCGCTGACGATCATGCCGTTAGGCACATCGAAGAGCGCTGTTAAGGGGTTGATCGCGCCGTTGACGATCAGCTTCTCCCAAAGATATCGCTCGATCTCCGTGACGAACTCTGTTTCTAAACCGGCGCGGTTGAAGAGCGCTACGAGCTGATCGGTCTCGGTTGTAGGAGGGCCGTGCCAACGTCCCAAGCGCGTCGGCCCCACCCCGGCCCAGCGCACCCGACCAGGCCCCAAGAGCGTCGCGCCCTGAGCGGTCGTCCCCCGCAGAAAGCGTTCTGGGGAGACGTAACGCAGAATCTCGCTCTCCATTCCAATACCGTTCTGGAGGCTCAAGACCCAAGCGCCGGGCGGAATTTGTGCAGCGATTTGAGAGATCGCGATCGCCGTCTGATGCGCTTTAACGAAGATCCCCACGATCTCTGGGTCTTGGAGAATCTCGTGAGGATCTGCAGTTGCCTGAAGGCGAATGCAGAGGGTTTCGCCCCCAAGGCACTCGATCTGCAGGCCCGCTTGGCGCACGGCGTTGATGTGCTCTCTCTGGGACGGATTGTAGAGCTGCACCGTCGCGCCGGCGCGCGCCAACAGCCCCCCAACGAGGCTCCCCAGCGCCCCTGCTCCCACAATCAAGATCTTCATCAGTCACCCATCACTCGATAGCTTTTTTAAGACTTCTTCGTCCATAGCAAAGCTGTGCTGCTCCACCGTAGGAAACGTCAGAGATTTCACGTCTGTGCAATAAGCTTTCGCGGCTTGCTCGATCTGTTCAGCCAGAGCCAGATAGCGCTTGGCAAACTTGGGAGAGACTCCCAACGAAAGCCCCAAAACGTCGGTGATCACTAAGATTTGTCCGTCGCAGTACGGCCCAGCCCCAATGCCGATCGTCGGGATTTGGAGAGTCTCACTGATGAGCTTGGCCAGCGGCCACGGCACCATCTCTAGCACCAGCGCGAAGACCCCGGCCTCTTCTAGGATCTTGGCTTCGTGGAGGATCTTCTTGGCCGAGGCTTCGTCGCGCCCCTGAACCTTGTAGCCGCCCACTTGGGCCGTGCGCTGAGGCAGCAGCCCCAGATGGCCCATCACCGGGAGGCCACGACGGACTAGAGTATGGATAAGCTCGGCGATCTCCTCGCCCCCTTCAAGCTTGACGGCGTCAGCGCCGCCCTCTTTGATGAAGCGCCCGGCGTTGCGAATCGCTTCTTCTGCGGAGGCTTGGTAAGACATAAACGGCATATCGCCCACGAGCAGCGCGCGCTTCACTCCCCGACGCACCGCCTTCGTGTGATGGATCATCTCGTCCATCGTCACGGGGATCGTGCTCGGGTAGCCCAATATGTTGTTGCCCACCGAATCGCCGACTAAGATGAGATCGATGCCCGCACGGTCGAGCAGGAGCGCGGTAGGCCAGTCGTACGCCGTCAGACACGCGATCTTCTCGCCCTTCTCTTTGAGCTTGAGCAGACCGGGAATCGTCACTCGCTCGTCCATGACAGAAAAATCTTAACACTTCAGCCAGACCCTGTCAACGGATACCTAGGGCTTGCCCGCACGGGCTTCTTGGTGTTAGAATGAAAAGGCTTCTCGTATGCACAAAGACCTAGATCGTCGGATTGTGGAGCACCTGCAACGCGAGGGGCGGATCAGCTTGCGCGAGCTGGCCCGCCGGCTGAACGTCTCATCGGCGACGGTAGGAAATCGGATCAGCGAATTGGAAGCCCGTGGGGTCATCCGCGGCTATAAAGCCCTGGTGGACTACGAGAAGTTGGGCTATCCCATCACCACCGTCATCTTGATCAAAGCCCGCGGCAATCAGATCCCAAAGCTCGTCGAGGAACTCAAACAGAGCGACGACCGTCTGACGCACATCTACGAGATCACCGGCGAGTTTGATATTTTGGTCATCGGGAAGTTCCGCGACCAGGAGAGCATGAATCGCGAGATTAAGAGACTTTTGAGCCACCCGGCGATCGAGCGCACCAACACGAGCATCGTCTTATCGGTAGCCAAGGAAGAAGCCCCGGTGGGGGTGTGGGATTGACGCCGGGCCAAGGAGCTGCTTATAATAGACGCTAGAGCGGGGTGTCTCAATTATTTCTCCTCTAGGATGGTGAGAGGGATGATCGAGCTGAAGGATTTCAAGGTCTTTTCGGATTTAGGCCCTAAAGACTTAAGCGAGCTGGAGAGCAAGATCCGTCGCATCAAGTACGGGCGAGGCGAGATTATCTTTCAGGAGGGGGCGCCGGCGTTTGGATTCTATCTGGTCTTTGAGGGCCACGTGAAGCTGGTCAAGCGCACGTTGGGGGGCAAGAAGCAGATTCTCAAGCTGGTGGGGCCGGGGGAGATCGTGGGGGAGACGACCCTCTTTGACAAGGGCGTTCATATTGCCTACGCCAAGACGCTCAACAAGGCCGTGGTGGGGTTCATCGAGCGCGGGGAGTTCTTCGACTTTCTCGTGCGCCATCCCGCCGTCTCGTTCCGCTTTTTTGAGAAGCTCAGCGAGGAGCTGAAAGCGTTTCAGTGCAAGCTGGCCGAGCGCAGCTACAACGGGAGCAAGGAGCGCCTCGCGCGCATTATTTTGAAGCTGGGGGAGAGCGGGATCGAGCTGTCGCGCACCGAGCTGGCCGAGATGGCCGGCGTCAGCTCCAAAACGGCGATCCGCACGCTGGGGGAACTCCAAGAGCGCGGCGTCATCACCGTAGACGACCGTAAAATCACCGTGCTCGATCCCAAATCTCTCGAAGCGATGGCCGAGCCCTTCCCTTTCAACCTCGACGACAATCTCATCATCTGAAGAGATCGGTCAACCTTCGCCTCGGCACGGGACAGATGTCCTTTGGGCAGCGCCCCGCTGGGAGTAGACTCGACGTGGATTGACCTATGACCAGGCGTGTGAGCGCGACAGAGTCTTCCGTGCGGGGCGTGCTGGGGCGCTTGCTGGGGGTCGCGATCGCGTATGGAGGGGCGCTCTTGCTCTTGGCCGGGTTGAACGAGTATGACGTCGGGGAGGTCGTGGTGCTCGTGGGGGTTCCTATGCTCCTCAGCGCGTGGTGGTTTGGCGTGTGGGGGGCGTTGGTGGGGGCGCTGGCGAGCGTGGGGATGGCCTTGCCCTTCGTGCCGCCCGATGGGTATTCGCTGCTGATGGGGGCTGGTGGGGGCTATCTGGGGGTGGGGCTGGGGGTGGCGCTCTGGCGGCGCTGGAAGACCCCCGCTCCTGCCAAAGCCAGGATGCGGGCGGGAGAGCAGCTGGCGTTCAAGCGCTCGCTCAACTTCGCGCTCGTGATTGACCATGAAGGTCAGGTCTTGGAGAGCAACGATCGCGCGGGAGAGGTTTACGGGGCGCCCCGTAGAATTTGGGAGTTCTTTCATCCCGACGACCAGGGGCGCGTGCGGGAGGAGTTAGAGCGCGCGTCGCTGCGCGGCGAGGCCGGCCCGCTCAAGCTGCGCACCGTCTCACAGAACAAAGAGCTGATCCCGGTTGAGCTGAAGTTCGTGCGCTTGGAGCCGACGCGCCAGTCGTGGTTGCTCTTGGAGATGCGCGATCTCTCGGCCTTGGCGGAGTTGGAGAACAAAGTGCGCGAGGCCCAAGCGCGCTATCGCTATCTCATTGAAGACGCGATTGACACCCTTGACACGGGGATCTTGCTCTTGGATAAAGAACGAAAAGTGATCTGGGCCAATCGCACGTTGGAGAAGTTTTTGGGAGTAGACCGCGAGGAGCTGCCCGGCTTGGAGGTGCGACGGGCGCTGGCCAGTGCCAAGCCGCTCTTCCAAGAGGTGAGCGATTTTGAGCGCGTGGTCGCGTGCGAGAGCACGCCGTTTGTCTTCACCCTGCGCAACGGCGACGACGAGCGCATCTTAGAATATCGCAGCCTGCCCGTCTCCACCGAGCGCTACAAGGGCGGGCGGATTGATCACTTCATTGATATCACAGAGAAGCAACGGTTGGAGCGCATCTTGCAAGAGAAGACCAAGCGCCTGGAGGAGAGCAATCGCAAATTAGAAGAGTTCACGCACGTCGTCTCGCACGATCTCAAGGAGCCTCTAAGAACGATGGCCGTCTTCACGCAGTATCTCATAGAGGACTACGGCTCTCAGTTAGACCAAGAGGCTCAGGATTATCTGAACAGAATTCATCGAGCGAGCCTGCGGATGCGCCATATGATTGATGACTTGCTGCGGCTGAGCAGCATCGGCACGCGCCAGGAGACGCTAGAGAAGATCTTTTTGGGCGACGTGATCGAGCAACTCAAAGAGGATCTGAAAGCGCGCCTGGAGAACGTCACGCTGATAGTGCCGTCTAGCTGGCCGACGGTCGTGGCCAACCGCACCCGGATGATAGAACTCTTTGGCAATCTCATCTCGAATGCAATCAAATACAACGATAAGCCCGAAAAGCGCGTTGAGTTGAGCTGGACGTCGCAGGGGGGCTTCTATCAGTTCACGGTGCGCGACAACGGCATCGGCATCGAAGAGCGCTATCTGAACAAGGTCTTCGAGCTGTTTGAGCGGCTGAACCCGCGCGACGATTACGAGAGCACGGGGGCGGGGTTAGCGATCTGCAAACGGATTGTCGAAGAATACGGGGGACGGATTTGGGTAGAATCGAAGGTGGGGGAGGGGAGCGCGTTTCACTTTACGCTCCCGATTCACGTGCCGCTCCCCAGCCGCAACGGAGCCGCGCCTCTCTTGGTAGGCCAGGCGCGCTGAAGCAAGACCGAGGTGAACTATGCGCAATCGTAAGCTCAAAATCTTGCTGGTGGAGGACAACCCCGACGACGTCAAGATCGCCGAGAGGTCGCTGAAGAAGGGGAACGTTCAGAGCGATCTCTTTGTCGTGCAAGACGGCCAAGAAGCTTTAGATTTTCTGCGGCGCAAGGGCAAATACAGCGACGCGCCCCGCCCCGATCTGATCTTTCTCGATCTGAACCTGCCCAAGATCGGCGGCCACGAAGTCCTGGCCGAGATCCGCCAGGACGAGAACCTCAAGCGCATCCCGGTGATCGTGCTCACGGTCTCCAAGCGCGACGAGGACATCGTCAAGGCGTATAACTCTGGAGCCAGCGGCTATATCCCCAAGCCTCCCAGCACGACCGAGTTTATAAAAGTCATCAACACGGTCTTGGACTACTGGGAGATCTCGGAGCTGCCCCCGGCGTAGTCACGAGATTTTCACAGCGCGGTCATCGTCTTTGGACGGGGCGGTCGGTATAGTGGGACAAGGAGCACCCCGCTTTGGAACGAAGTCGTCTTAGGGGATGGACTATAGTCCTTGGGATATCTCGAGAGGCGGGGTATGGTAAGAGACGATGATCGCTCAACGAAGGAACTGGAGAGTCCGTGGCACGCTGCCAACCGGCTCACGGGTCGTAGGCCCGAACGGACCAGGGTTTTACCGCGTCGCTCCTGCCAACCTCCTTCGGCGCGGGTTTTTCCCCAGTCCAGAGCCGGTCGGGGTTGGAGTCCCCAAGGGCGAGGGAAACCGCTCAGTTCCTTCGCCGGTCGCGGGGGCATCCGCACGGCTCCAGCGGCCGGTGGTTGCTAACCTCATTTCCGGGAAGGCAGGACCGACCCCTCCTGCCTTCCCTTCCTGCCTTTTGAGCTAAGCGCTAATAAGAACCGGTTGCAAACAGATCTAGCCTTTTATAAAATAGACCGCGTTATGCAAGGGATTCTCTTAGCGATCGTGCTGGTCCTCCTTATCGTTGGAGCTGTAGCGCTCACCCTCAGCGGGACCCTCTGGCTCTCGCCCCTGGCCTCCAACTGGGGCATGATCGACAACATGCTGGTGATTACGCTGGTCGTCACGGGGCTGGCGTTTGTCGTGCTCAATCTCGTGTTGGCGTATCTGGTCTGGCGCTACCGCGCGCGCGACGGCCAGAAGGCCACCTACTTCGCCGAAGATCATAAGCTCGAGCGCAATCTCATCCTGATTACCGCGCTGGGGATCATCGTGATGTTGGGGCCGGGGCTGTTTGTCTATTCGGAGTATATCCACCCGCCGCGCGAGGCGATGACCGTCGAAGTCTTAGCGCAGCAATGGCGCTGGAGCTTCCGCTACCCCGGAGCCGACGGCCAGCTGGGGCGGACCGATCCCAAGCTCTTCGCCCAGAATGCCTTTGGGATTGACGTCACCGACCCTGCGGCCCAAGACGACGTGCTCGTTACCGGGCCGCTCCATCTCCCTCTTAACAAGCCCGTTGTGATTCAGCTGCGCTCCAAAGATGTCCTGCACAGCTTCTATGTACCCGAATTCCGCGCCAAGATGGACGCCGTGCCGGGGATGGTCACGCGGCTGTGGTTCACGCCAACGAAGATGGGCACTTTTGATCTGCTCTGCGTCGAACTCTGCGGCACGGCGCACTTTCAAATGAGAAGCAAAGTGATCGTCGAAAGCCCCAAAGACTTTGAGCGCTGGCTGCAACAACAGCCAACGGTCGCTCAGACCATCAAGAGATAAGAAAGAGAGGGTGAAACCGTGGCTCACGCCGTCTCTCATCCAACCCAAGAACACCATCACGAGCCTACCAGCTTCTGGAGCCGATATATCTTCAGCCAAGACCACAAAGTCATCGCCATTCAATATATGATCACGGCGTTGATCGTAGGCTTTGTGGGACTCTTTCTCTCGTGGCTGATGCGTTTGCAATTGGGCTTCCCCGGGGAGTTCAACTTCATCAATCCCAATAACTATCTGCAATTTATGACCCAGCACGGCATGATCATGATCGTCTATCTGCTGACGGCTGCCTTGCTGGGGGGCTTTGGGAACTATCTCATCCCGTTGATGATCGGCGCGCGCGATATGGCCTTCCCGTTTCTGAATATGCTCAGCTACTGGACGTATCTGGCCTCGGTGCTCTTGCTCTTGGCGGCGTTCTTCGTGCCTGGAGGGCCAACAGGCGCGGGCTGGACGCTCTACCCCCCGCAGTCGGTGCTGCCGAATGCCTCGCCGGGGTCGGAGTGGGGGATTCGCTTGATGATTCTCTCGCTGGCGGTCTTCGTGGCTGCGGGAACGATGGGGGGCCTCAACTACGTGACGACCGTCTTGCAGATGCGCACGCGCGGGATGACCCTGATGCGCATGCCCCTGACGGTCTGGGGGATCTTTATCGCTTCGGTCTTGGCGCTCTTTGCGTTTCCTGCGCTCTTTGTCGGCGGCGTGATGCTGCTCTTGGATAATCTCTTTGGGACGAGCTTCTTCATTCCCGTCGTCAATCTCTTAGGGAAGCAACTGGGGCGCGAAGGGGGCAACCCGATTCTCTATCAGCATCTCTTCTGGTACTTCGGCCACCCTGAAGTCTATATCGTCATCTTGCCCGCAATGGGAGTCATTTCTGATCTCTTGGCGACGCACGCCCGCAAGCCGATCTTCGGCTACAAGGCGATGGTGATCTCGATGGCCGCGATTGCAGCGATTGGCTTTGTCGTCTGGGCGCACCATATGTTCGTCAGCGGCATGAACCCCTACTTTGGGTTCTGGTTCGCCATCGCGACGTTGATCATTGCGATTCCCTCTGCTGTGAAGACGTACAACTGGCTGCTCACCCTTTGGAAGGGCAATCTGCACTTGAATACGCCGATGCTCTTCGCCATCGGCTTCATCAGCACGTTCATTATTGGTGGATTGACGGGGCTCTTCTTGGGGAACGTGATCGTGGACGTTCCCCTCCACGACACCTACTTTGTGACGGGGCACTTTCACTTAGTCATGGGCGTCTCGGCGATCTTTGGGATCTTCGGGGGGCTGTATCACTGGTTCCCCAAGGCTGTCGGGAGAATGTACAGCGAAGCTCTGGGGAAGTTGCACTTCTGGGTGACGTTTGTGGGGTCTTATCTGATCTTCTTCCCGATGTTGGGCGAGGGCTTTTTGGGGGTGCCGCGCCGGTATTTCTCGTTCAGAGGGATTGAGTCGTTCCCGGATATTATTAACGATCTGAACGCGTTTATCACGGTTGTTGCCCTAATCGTGGGCGCGGCGCAACTAATCTTCGTCTTCAATCTCGTCTGGAGCGTTTTCAAAGGGCGCAAGGCCGAAGCCAATCCTTGGCGAGCGACGACGCTGGAATGGCAGACGCCCACCACGCCCCCTCCGCACGGCAACTGGGGAGAGCAGCTTCCCGTCGTCTATCGCGGGGCCTATGACTACAGCCTCCCCGACGCTCCGCAAGACTATGTCCCCCAGACCGTTCCTCCATCTGAAAAGGCAAGAGTACGCGTATGAACACCACGCTGGGAACGAACGGGACGCCATCGCACGAGTTCCCCCCAACCAGGGTGGCTCTCTGGCTCTTTCTGGGCGTCGTTACGATGCTCTTCGCGATGCTGCTGAGCGCCTATCTGGTGCGCTTGGGGACTGCCGATGAGCACGCGCTGCCCAAGCCCGCGCTGCTCTGGCTCAACACGCTCGTGCTTGTGCTCAGCAGCTTAGCGCTTGAGGGGGCGCGACGACGTAGGGGCGAACGACCATTCGCCTCTACGCTGTGGCTCGCGGGGGGAGCGCTCGCGGTGCTCTTTCTCCTCGGGCAGCTCTGGGCGTGGAGAGAGCTGGCCCACGCGGGCTATTTTCTGGCGACCAACCCCGCAAGCAGCTTCTTCTATCTGTTGACGGCTTTACACGGCTTACATCTGTTGGGCGGACTGATCGCGTGGACGCAGACGGCGAGGTGTGTGATTCAGGAGGGGCGAGGGGAGAGCCGGGACGGAGCAAAGGGCTTCGCCACCCCTCTCTCTACCAAGCTCGAACTCTGCGCTCTCTATTGGCACTTTCTCTTGGCCGTCTGGATCGTCATTCTGATCTTGATGTGGGTGACGACATGATGACCCTCACCCCATCCCTCTCCCTGAGAGGGAGAGGGGGAAGCGAGCAAAGGAGATGAGCATGGAGAAGCCTTCAACCCTGCGAGAGATCATCGCCGACTGGGCGTCGGATCAGCAGACGTTCAAGGTGAGCTGGGGCAAGGCGATGATGTGGATCTTCCTCTTGAGCGATGCGTTTGTCTTCGGGAGCTTCTTAGCGGCTTACGCCGGAGCGCGCTTGGCGGCCACTTCCCCGTGGCCCTCCACTGAAAAAGTCTTCGCCCTGCACGTCGGGCACACGGAAATCCCGTTGTTGCTGATAGCCATTATGACGTTTGTCCTGATCAGCAGCAGCGGCACGATGGCGCTCGCGGTGACGTATGGATACCAAAAGAACCGCGCCAAGACCGGGCTTTTTTTGATGCTCACGGCTTTGCTGGGGCTAACGTTCGTGGGGATGCAAGCCTTTGAATGGACGAAGCTGATTCACGAGGGCTTTCGGCCTTGGGAGAACCCGATGGGCGCGCCGCAGTTTGGTGCAGCGTTCTTCATGCTCACGGGTTTTCACGGGCTGCACGTCACCGCCGGAGTGATCTATCTCTTGATCGTCGCGATCAAAGCGATGCGCGGCGTCTACGAGCGTCGTGGGAGCTATCAGAACGTTGAGATAGCGGGTCTCTATTGGCACTTTGTAGATTTGGTCTGGGTCTTCATCTTTGCGTTCTTCTATCTGCTCTGAGGGAGGCTCTATGGAGAAAGAGATAAAGAAAGAGCACGCGGGCGGCGAGCAGCATCACCCGATAAGGGTCTACCTGGTCGTCTGGGGGGCGCTCTTTGTTCTCAGCGCGCTCTCATATTTTGTGGACTATTTTGATATTCACCCCCTCTGGTTGCAACGGTTCTTGATCACGGCGTTCTCTTTAGTGAAAGCGACGCTGATCGTCAACTACTTTATGCATCTGCGCTTTGAGCGTCCCGCGTTGGTCTATGCGATCCTCTTGCCCTTGGTCTTGTTGATCGTCTTGGCGATCTTCACCATGGGCGAGGGCGACTACGTCGCGTGGGTGCGACAGCTCTTCTTCGGGGGGAGATAAGATGCGTCTTTTTAAAACAGCGCTCTTGCTCAGCGGCTTGTTGGGTGTAGAAGCCTTGGCCCATCACGAGCTACGTCAGGATCTCTCTAGCATTCTGGGGCCGATGGCGTGGGTGCTCTACGTGCTCATCCCTGTGCCCTTTCTTATCTTAGGGCTGATCGCGTGGAGGTTCTATCGCGCGACGCGAGAGCCGTAGAGTTTTGCTTGCGCTCTCTCCCTTCTGGCTGTATCATCAAGAGAAGCCCAAGGTCCCGTGGAGGAGGTTGGCCCTGATGCGCGTTACGTATATTGGACACGCCGCCGTCGAGATCAAGACCGAGAAGCACTCGATTCTGATCGACCCGTTCATCACCGGGAACCCCGTGGCCAAGCACAAGCCCGAGGATTTCAAGCCCGATGCGATCCTTCTCACGCACGGTCACAGCGATCATCTGGGCGATGCGATCCCGATCTCCAAGCGCACCGGCGCTCCCATCATCGCGATCTTTGAGTTGGCCAGCTACTGTCAATCCAAAGGCGCCCAAGCCCACGGGATGAACATCGGCGGGCCGCACAGCTTCCCCTTCGGGAAGGTGCAGTTCACCCCGGCGTTTCACAGCTCCAGCCATGACGGACATTACTTAGGGATGCCCTGTGGCGTCGTGCTGACGACCCTAGAGAACAAGAAGATCTATCACGCGGGGGATACGGCGCTCTTTGGCGATATGGCGCTCATCGGGAAATTGGGATTGGATCTGGCTTTTATCCCCATCGGCAGCTACTATACGATGGGGCCTGACGAAGCCCTAGAGGCCGTGCGGTTGCTCAACCCCAAGATCGTCATCCCGATTCACTACGACACCCTGCCCGTGATCCGGCAGGACGCCGAGCAGTTCAAAAAGAGAGTCGAATCCCAAACACAAAGCCAAGTTCTCATCTTGCGTCCTGGCGAGAGCCGCGAGCTTTGACGTAGCCAGAACGGAGTTATTGAAAAAGTGGGTCGGCTGTCGCCCTTGACAGCCTCCCAGCTTTGCTCGATAATGCGACCACGGAGACGTCCGCCGGAACTGGGGTGATGTCGGCCACGTTGAATCCCGAAGAGCTTGTGCTATAATAGACAAGAGAAGCGGCTTTTCGGTATGCGGCGACGGACCCCTCTTGGAAGGATCCTGAAGGTATCGGTTCTATTATTTTTTCCCCGGTGCGACGTTCCCGCGCGTAGCGATGATTGCGACGAGGCATAACAAAAGGGGGATAGGAGAATGGCTCGCAAATTGGAGGCTGTGAAGCAAGAGACGGCGGAGTTCTTTGGAGGCGATGAACTTCGCATTCGCTGTTTTCTGGACAAATACGCTCTGCGCGATCTGTCGGGGAGGATCATCGAGAAGACCCCTCCAGAGATGTGGGAGCGGGTGGCGCGCGAGATCGCGTCTGTGGAGATAGACGCGAAGCGGCGCCGCGAGTGGGAGAAGAAGTTCTATTGGCTCTTGGAAGGCTTTCGCTTCATCCCCGGGGGGCGGATTATGTTTGGGGCAGGCCAGCCCCGACGCGCCACGCTGCTCAACTGCTTCCCCGCAGGCACGCAGGTCTGGACGCGCCAAGGCCCCAAGCCCATCGAGCAGATCGAAGTCGGCGAAGAGGTCCTCACCCATCGCAATCGCTTCCGGCCCGTCACCCACACGATGAGCCGCGAGATCGCAGAACCCTTGCGCTCTCTTAAGCTGTGGTATCTGGGCGATCAGACGATCTACGCCACGAAAGATCATCGCTTTCTTGCGTTTGATGGTACGAAGGTTGACTGGGTCACGGCCCAAGAGCTGACGCCCTCGCACTACGTGCGCGTGGGGCGCATCGGCTCATCTGAAAACGAAGCCCCGCGCGAACTGGATCTGGCCGACTACGTAGAGGAGAACTTGCTCGAGGAGGACGAGAGCGTCTACACCGCGACGGCGTACGTCGGCGGCAACGGAGCGGTAGCGGTTAAAGAGAGCAAGCGCGTCCGTCGGAAGATCGCAGTAGACGAGCGCTTAGGCTTATGGTTGGGTTTTTTTGTAGCCGAGGGCGGGATCACAGATCACAGCGTGTACTTCACTTTGAGCAAAGACGAGCGCTCGTATGCCGAAGCGATCTGTGAGCTGACGCGGCAGCTCTTCGGGGTAGAAGCTACGATTCAAGAACGCACGGATCAGCCGGGGCATTGGTTGCGCGTCTATGCCCACAGCCGGATCCTAGCAGATTTTGTGCGCTCGTTCTTCTGCGGGGCCGTGCGAGCGCATGAGAAGGAGCTGCCCGCGTGGTTCTTGACCGCACCGCCTGTTGTGCAGAAGGCGTTCATCGCCGGTCTCTTCTTAGGCGATGGCGTGGTGAGGGATGACTTTGTGAAACTCTTCCTGGCCAATCCCTCGTTGGTACGCCAGGTCTTCTGTATCTTGTTGCGCTTGGGTATTGTTGCCTCGCTGCGCTGGGAGGGGATTCTGAAGTACACTCGCCATCGCGGCATGTGGATTCACATTGGCACCCAGCGCTATGTCGAGGCCCTCAAGGCGTGGCTGGAGGGGGACTGGGACTACGAGTCTTCATTCGCGGAAGCCCCGCAAAACTATTTCTATAAAGTCATAGACGGCGAGCTCTTCGTGAAGGTCAAAGAGTGTGGCTGGACTGCCTCACAGCCCATAACTGTCTATGATCTGAGCGTCGCGGAGGATCACTCGTTCGTCGCCGAATTTGCCGTAGCGCACAATTGTTACGTCATTCCGATCAAAGAAGACTCTATCGAAGGGATCTTTGAGTGGTGCAAAGAAGCCGCACGCACCTATTCTCTCGGCGGCGGCGTCGGAACGGATATCTCGATTCTGAGGCCTAAAGGCACCCCCGTCAACAACTCGGCGATCTACTCGTCGGGTTCTGTGAGCTTCATGGAACTCTTCTCTACGACCACGGGCACGATCGGACAAGCAGGACGCAGAGGCGCCCTGATGATCACCATCAGCGTCGATCATCCCGACGTCTTAGATTTTATTGAGATCAAGAACGACCCGGAGCGCCGCAAGGTCCAGTATGCGAACATCAGCGTGCGCGTGACCGACGAGTTTATGAGAGCCGTTGAGCGCGACGATGAGTTCGTGCTGCGTTACGAGAGCGGCAGGGTCGGGCGTATCGAGAAGCGGGTGCGGGCGCGGGAGATCTGGGAGAAGTTGGTCAAGAACGCGTGGGCGTCGGCCGAGCCGGGCGTGATCTTCTGGGACAACGTCAAGCGCGAGTCGACTACCGAGTACAACGGAATGGAAGTGATCACGACCAACCCATGCAGCGAGATCCCGTTGGAGGCCTATGGAGCATGCTGTCTGGGGAATATCAATCTCTCACAGTTTGTGCTGGACAGCTTCGCGTCCGCTGCACGGGTAGATTGGGCCAATCTCGAGAGGGCGCTGCGCTACGCGGTGCGCTTCTTGGATGACGTGCTCGACTACAACGCCGACAAGCACCCGCTGCCGGCCCAGCGCGACGCCTCGTTGCGCTCGCGACGCATCGGCGTGGGCTTTACGGGCTTTGGCGACATGCTCATCAAGCTCAATTTGAAGTACGATACCCAAGAAGCGATTGAATTTACAGATAAGCTCTTTGAGCGCATCAAGCATATCGTCTACGACGAGAGCACGGAGCTGGCTGTGGAGAAAGGGGTCTTCCCGGCGTTTGACGGCGAGAAGCATCTGAAGAGCGCGTTCATCCGGCGTCTGGATGCATCTCTGATCGAGAAGATCAAGAAGAACGGGCTGCGCAACGCGGCGCTCTTGACGGTGCCGCCGGTGGGCTCAGGATCGGTACTTGCAGGCTGTACGTCCGGGATCGAGCCGATCTTCTCGTTGACGTATGTGCGCAAGTCCAAGTCGCTGAGCAAAGACGAGTTCGAAGTGAGTCACCCGTTGGTACAAGAGTATATGAAGGCTCACGGGCTTAAGAATCTTAAAGAGCTGCCTAAGGTCTTCGTCACGGCGCACGAGATCGAGCCGATTATGAGAGTCCGAATGCAGGCGACGATCCAAAAGCATATAGATCACGCGATCTCCAGCACGGTCAATCTCGCTAAAGACGTATCGCCTGAAACGATTGGAGATATTTATCTGGAGGCGTGGAAGGCGGGGTGCAAGGGGATCACGGTTTATAGAGAAGGCTCGCGCGAGGGCATCTTGTTGACGCAGGCCGAGGCGAAATCTCAGAAAGAGAGCGAGAAGCCCGCGCGCGCTACGCTGGCCCCGCGCCCGCGCCCCAAGGTCGTCAAGGGCAAGACCTATCGCATGAAGACCGAGCTGGGCACGGTCTTCATCACGGTCAACGAGGACGAAGAAGGGATCGTGGAAGTCTTTGTGCAGGGGCTGGGCAAGTCCGGCACCTCAACGGCCGCGTTTACTGAAGCGATTGGGCGGTTGATCTCGCTCGCTTTGAGATCGGGGGTCAAGCCCAGCGCGATCATTGATCAATTGAGCTTGATTCGCGGCTCGCGCCCCGTCGTCCAAGAAGATGGCACGGTCGTCTTCTCCGTGCCCGATGCGATCGCCAAAGCGATCGCGGAGTATCTGAAGGGCGGCGAGCAATTGAAACTGCTCGAAGAAGTGAAGCCGACTCCGCCGCACACCGGCGCGAATGGGCACGACGCCAAGCGCGATATCGAGCTGTGTCCCAGCTGCGGGGGCGTGGTGATCTTCACCAACGGTTGCTACGTCTGCAGCGACTGCGGCTTCTCGGAATGCGATTGAGATGCTGAAAGCCGTGATCTTCGACATGGACGGGACGCTGGTGCAGTATGACGGTCCCTTTCAGAGCAGTTGGGATGCGGTTGGGTACGGGGCGGGGCTGAAGGCCGAGTGGGATCGGCTCTTGGAGCAGTATCTCCCCCGAAGAGACGCCTACTGGGAATGGCTGGACGCCAACGCGCGTCTGCTGCAGGGCATCTCGTTTGAGAAGATTTACACGAGCGTGCTGCCGCCGCCCTACACCCCCGGCGCGCGCGAGACGATCCGCGCGCTCAAGCCAAAATATAAATTGGGCATCCTCACAAGCGGACTCGATTTCATCGCCGACTATATCTGCCAAGACTTGGGGATGGATTTTTATCTGGCCAACGGCTTGGGCGTGCGCGATGGGGTCTTCACGGGAACGTGCGAGCGGCGCGTCTATCTTTGGAATAAAGACCAACACTTGCGAGAACTCTGTCGCTCCCACGGGCTGGATCCCAAAGAAGTCTGCTTTGTCGGCGATCACGTCAACGATATTCCCGCGATGAAGATCGCTGGTTTCTCTATTGCGTTTGCGCCCAAAGACTCGGAACTGCTACGAGCAGCAGACGTCCACACGGACGATTTCCGGGAGATCCCGAAGCTGATCACCAAGCTTGCATCGAAGGCTTCTCATCGGTAAACTCAAACCGGATGAAGGAGCCTGTGCTCACAAAAGTTCTGATCGCCAATCGCGGGGAGATCGCCCGTCGCGTGATGCGAGCGTGTCGGGCCTTGGGGCTGCAAACGGTTGCTGTCTACTCCGAGGCCGACCGATACGCGCTGCACGTTGAAGAGGCCGACGAAGCTTATCCCATTGGGCCGCCCCCGCCGCTCGAGAGCTATCTGCGGGGCGACAAGATCATCGAAATTGCCCTGAAATCTGGCTGCCAAGCGATCCATCCCGGCTACGGCTTCTTGTCGGAAAACCCTGACTTTGCGCAAGCTGTCGAAGAAGCGGGATTGGTCTTCGTCGGCCCTAAAGCCGAGGCTATCCGGCTCTTGGGGGACAAGCTCGCTGCCCGTCGGTTGGCGCAATCGCTGGGGATTCCCACCGTGCCGGGCACTTTAGAAAAGATCAGCGATCCGGGCGAAGCCCGCCGTGTGGCCCAGCAGATTGGCTACCCGGTGCTGATCAAAGCCGCTGCCGGGGGCGGTGGCAAGGGAATGCGCGTCGTTCAGAGCGCCGAAGAGCTGCCCGGCTCCTTGGAGCGCGCCATGTCCGAGGCCCAGTCGGCCTTCGGCGATCCCTCTGTCTTTATCGAAAAGTTCGTCCCGCACGCCAAGCACATCGAAGTCCAGATTCTAGCCGACGATCACGGCAATGTCGTGCATCTCTACGAGCGCGAGTGCTCGGTGCAGCGCAGACACCAAAAGCTGATCGAAGAGTCGCCCGCACCGCTGCTCTCCGAGGCCGAGCGTGCCCGACTCTGCGAAGCCGCCGTCCAGCTCGCGCGCGCCGCGCGCTATCGCAGCGCCGGAACGGTAGAATTTCTCTACGATTTCGACGCGAAACGGTTTTACTTTCTAGAAGTCAACACGCGCGTCCAAGTCGAGCACCCCGTCACCGAGATGCGCACGGGGATAGATATAGTCCAAGAGCAGTTGCGCATCGCCGCGGGAGAGAAGCTCTCGTTCTCGCAGGATGAGATTCGTCCGCGCGGGCACGCCATCGAGCTGCGCATCTGCGCCGAAGACCCATGGAATAACTTCTACCCGTCGCTGGGACAGATCGTCGAGTTGCAGCTTCCCCAGGGCGAAGGGATTCGCATCGATCACGCGCTGCGCCGCGGGGAGCAAGTGACGCCCTATTATGACCCCCTCATAGCGAAATTGATCGTCTGGGGTGAAGATCGTTCATGCGCGATTGCGCGCGCGCTCCACGCCCTCGGCGATCTCTTTATCTTAGGGGTGCGCACGACGTGCGGCTTTCACTATCGGGCGTTGCAGAACGAAGTCTTTCGGTCGGGCGCGTACTTCACGGACTTCATCGAGCGAGAGAGCCGACGGCTCTTTGAGCCGCTCAAGGAGCCTGAAGTCTCAGCGCTTGCAGCGGCCGCGCTCTTGCGCGAGGTGCACGAAGTACCCAGCGATCGTCAAGAGCTGCGCTTCGTGGTGACGGTAGGGGAGCGCACAAATGAGTATCTGCTCACGTTGGGGAATCCGCTGGTCACGGTGCGCGGGATGGGGCAAGAGTTTGCGGCGCGGCTGAGCGGGAGGCCGGGGTCGAAGCTGTATCGTTTTCGTTTAGGGGATGAGGAGCTGAAGCTGGCGCTGCGACGCGAGGGGGATCGTTGGATGGTTCTATGGCGCGGGGAGGAGATAGCCGTCAAAATCGAGCGAGCTGTGGCGAAGCGCTATCGCGCGCTCTTGCGCAGTACGGCGGTCTCGCGCGAGCCGACGGTGCACGAGATCGCGAGCCACATGCCGGGGTTGATCCTCAAAGTGGCTGTCACAGCGGGCCAGCGCGTCGAGCCGGGCGAGACGCTCTTTGTGCTCGAAGCGATGAAGATGGAGAACGAGATCAGAAGCCCGGTGAAGGGGATCGTGGAGAAGCTCTGTGTGAACGCGCGAGAGCAGGTCGAGAAGGGTCAGGTGCTCTGCACGATCCGAAGGGAGCCGTGATGCGAGATGAGCGAGAAGCGTCTCAGCGAACGGCGCGAGCGCTTTGAGACCGATTCGCAGATCGAGGTCGCGCGGTTCTATACTCCTCAAGACGTGCCCACAAGCGATTCGCGCTGCTATCAAGAGCGGCTCGGCTTCCCCGGCGAGTACCCGTTCACGCGCGGCGTCTACCCCACGATGTACCGGGGCAGGCTATGGACGATGAGACAGTACGCGGGCTTCGGCTCTGCCGAAGAGACCAACGCTCGCTATAAATATCTGATCTCGCAGGGGCAGACGGGGCTGTCGGTCGCGTTCGATCTGCCGACGCAGATGGGCTACGATTCCGATCACCCACGGGCGCTGGGAGAAGTTGGCAAGGCCGGCGTAGCGATCAGTTCGCTCAGAGATTTTGAGATTCTCTTTGACGGCATCGCGCTAGAGAAAGTCTCGGTCTCGATGACTATCAACGCGACGGCGGCGATTCTCTTGGCGATGCATATCGCGCTGGCCGAGCGCCAGGGCCTATCGGGCGACAAGCTCGCCGGCACGACCCAGAACGATATTCTCAAAGAGTATATCGCTCGAAAGACCTATATCTTTCCGCCAGAGTTCTCGATGCGCTTGGTCACCGACATCATTGCTTACTGTGCCGAGCATCTCCCCCGGTGGAACCCCATCAGCATTTCGGGCTATCACATGAGAGAGGCGGGCGCGACCGCCGTTCAAGAGATTGCGTTTGCGTTGGCCAATGGGATCGAGTACGTCAAGGCCGTGCAAGCGCGGGGCTTGGATGTTGATCGATTTGCGTCGCAGCTCTCGTTCTTCTTCTCGTGCGACAATCATTTCTTTGAGGAGATCGCCAAGTTCAGAGCGGCTCGCAGGCTGTGGGCCAAGATTATGAGAGAGCGCTTCGGTGCTCAAAAGAAAGAATCTCTCATGCTGCGCTTTCACACGCAAACAGCAGGCTCATCGCTCACGGCGCAGCAGCCTATGAATAACATCATCCGCACGACGCTGCAAGCGCTGGCGGCTGTGTTAGGGGGGACGCAGAGCTTGCACACGAACTCGTACGACGAAGCGTTGGCGCTGCCCACCGAAGAAGCTGTGCGAATCGCGCTGCGCACCCAGCAGATCATCGCGGAAGAGTCGGGCGTCGCCGATACGATAGACCCTGTGGGGGGCAGCTACTACGTCGAGTGGCTGACGGATCGGCTCGAAGAAGAAGCTC
This sequence comes from Candidatus Bipolaricaulota bacterium, assembly GCA_025061735.1. Taxonomy (GTDB): domain Bacteria; phylum Bipolaricaulota; class Bipolaricaulia; order RBG-16-55-9; family DRXL01; genus SKYB132. The sequence goes on along the minus strand of JANXAU010000038.1, from coordinate 27,291 downwards.
AGAGATATATCCAGAAGATAGACGAGCTTGGGGGGATGAGAAGAGCGATCGAGTTGGGATATGTGCAGCGGGAGATCGAAGAGAGCGCTTATCGCAAGCAGCGGGAGATCGAAGAGCAGAAGCGTCTTGTCGTTGGGGTCAACATCTTCACCAGCGACGAGCAACAGCATCCGAAGATCCTCAAGATCGCGCCTGAGGTTATCGAGAAGCAGATCGCCAGATTAGGCGAAGTGCGACGGGCGCGCGATGGGAGCCGAGTGCGCGAGGCATTGGAGAGGCTGCGAGCCTCAGCGCGCACCGATGAGAACTTGATGCCCGCGATTCTCGAAGCTGTGAGAGCCTACGCGACCGTTGGGGAGATTTGCGATCTCTTACGAGAAGAGTTTGGGGAGTACCGGGAGCGGGTGACGCTGAGTTAAGCAAATCTTTCGCGTTGCGTGACCGTGTGCTCGATGGGCGCTTTGAACAAGAGACCCGCTCTCTCAATCCTCCGAACACCTGCTAATTCACAGATTCTACAAAGATTCGCAAGCTCTTCCTCAAGAACTGCCCCGTGTAGGACTCTGTCACTTGGGCGACTTCTTCGGGCGTCCCCTCGGCGACGATCTGCCCTCCAGCGTCACCGCCCTCAGGGCCTAAGTCAATAATATAGTCTGCTGTCTTGATGACGTCTAAATTATGCTCAATGACGACTATCGTATTCCCAGCGTCCACTAATCGGTGAAGCACATCGAGCAGCTTCTCAATATCGGCTAAGTGCAGCCCCGTCGTCGGCTCGTCTAAGATATAGAGCGTGCGCCCCGTGTCGCGCTTGCTCAATTCTGTCGCTAACTTGACGCGCTGCGCTTCGCCACCCGAAAGCTGCGTCGCCGGCTGCCCCAACTGAATATATCCCAAGCCCACATCGTAAAGCGTCTGAAGCTTCCTTCGGATCGCCGGATGGTGCTCGAAAAACGCGAGGGCTTCTTCCACGGTCATCGCTAAGACGTCCGCGATGTTCTTCTCTTTGTAGCGAATCTCGAGGGTCTCGCGATTGTAGCGCTGGCCCTTACAGACCTCACAAGGGACATAGACATCGGGCAAGAAGTGCATCTCGATGGTGATGAGTCCGTCGCCCTTGCAGGCCTCGCAGCGCCCGCCCTTGACGTTGAAGCTGAACCGTCCCGGTTTGTAGCCCCGCGCACGCGCTTCGGGCACCAGCGCAAACAGTTTTCTAATATCGTCGAACAGCCCGGTGTACGTCGCGGGGTTGGAGCGCGGCGTGCGCCCGATGGGCGATTGATCGATCTCGATAATTTTATCTATCTGCTCTAGCCCCAAGATCGCCTCGTGCTCGCCGGGGCGCTCGACGACGTAGCCCAACCTCTGAGCGGCGCCGCGATAGAGAATCTCGTCAACGAGCGTGCTCTTGCCCGATCCCGACACCCCTGTCACGCAGACGAAGACCCCCAACGGAATTCTCACCGTAAGATTTTTTAGATTGTGCTGGCGCGCGCCGACGATCGTTAAGAATCCCTTGGGGTGGCGTCGCCGCGTCGGCACAGCGATCCGACGACGCCCGCTCAAGAACTGCCCGGTGATCGAGTTGGGATTGGCACAGATATCTTCGACGGTGCCCGTCGCAACGATATACCCGCCGTGCTTGCCCGCGCCTGGCCCGATATCTACGATGAAATCAGCTTCTCTTATGGTCTCCTCGTCGTGCTCCACGACGATCACGGTGTTCCCCAAGTCGCGCAGCCCTTTGAGCGTCTGCAGCAATCTGACGTTGTCTCGCTGGTGCAGCCCGATGCTCGGCTCGTCCAAGATATACAAAACCCCAACTAGTCCTGAACCGACTTGCGTGGCTAGGCGAATTCTCTGGGCCTCGCCGCCGGCGAGCGTCCCCGCGGGACGGTCGAGCGTGAGATATTCTAAGCCGACGTCCAAGAGAAATTTTAGTCGCGTTCGGATCTCTTTGAGCACCTGATGGGCGATCAGCCATTCGCGTTCGGTCAGCTCCAGCTCGGAGAAGAATCTATAGGCGTCTTTGATCGAGAGCGCGCAGACGTCCATGATGTTCTTCCCCGCGATGGTGACCGAAAGACTCTCGAGGCGCAGGCGCTTGCCCCCGCAGTCGGCGCACGGGCGCTTGCTCATGTACTGCTCGATCTCTTCGCGCCCCCAGTCCGATTCGGCTTCTCTGTAGGCGCGCTCTAACGAAGGGATCAGCCCCTCGTAATAGTCCATAAAGTAGCGCGTGCGCCCGTAGCGATTGGTGTATGGAAACGTGATGGGAATGCCGTTCACGCCGTAGAGCAGGGCGTCGAGCTGCTCTTTGGAGAGCCGGCCCAAGGGCCTCTCGGGGTCAATCTTGTACATCTTGCAGACGCCAAAGAGCAGCCCCCAGAGCCACTTGCTCTGGCGTTCGGCCCAGGGGATCAGCCCGCCCTCTTTGAGAGACTTCTTGGGGTCAACGACTCTTTCTGGGTCGATCTCCATCTTAAAGCCCAAGCCAGTGCACGTGGGGCACGACCCGAAGGGGCTGTTGAACGAGAACAATCTCGGCTCGATCTTGTCGTAGCTGATCCCGCACTCCGGACACGCGAAGTGCTCGCTGAAGAGGATCTCGCGCTTTTGGTCAACGACGTCGAGGAGCACCAAGCCGTTGGCTTTCTGGAGCGCGGTCTCGACCGCGTCGGCGATTCTGTTCTTGCTCTCTTGTCGAACGACGATGCGATCTATGACGATCTCAATCGAGTGCTTTTTTTTCTTGTCAAGTGTAATCTCATCTTCGGTGAGGTCTTGGATCTCGCCGTTGACGCGCACGCGGGCGAAGCCCTCTTTGCGTAGCTCTTCAAAGACTCTCTTGTACTCGCCCTTGCGCCCGCGCGCGATGGGCGCAAGTATCTGAACTTTGACGCCCTCGCCCAACTCTAAGATCTGGTCTACGATCTGCTGCGCCGTCTGCTGCGCGATGGGACGGCCACATCTATAACAGTGGGGCTTGCCGATCCGAGCGAAGAGCAGTCTCAGATAGTCATAAATCTCTGTCACGGTGCCCACGGTCGAGCGTGGGTTCTTATGAACTGTTTTCTGATCTATGGAGATTGCGGGCGAAAGCCCCTCGATGAAATCGACGTCGGGCTTGTCCATCTGGCCCAGGAACTGTCGCGCATAGGCCGACAGGGATTCGACATAACGGCGCTGGCCCTCGGCGTAGATCGTGTCAAACGCGAGCGACGACTTCCCCGACCCGGAGATCCCTGTGAAGACGATCAGTTTGTTTCTGGGAAGCTCTAAATCTATATTCTTGAGATTGTGCTCGCGTGCGCCGCGAATGATGATCGTGTCAGTTGCCATAACTCTTGCGCCATTCGACGGTACGACCTGCCTTGACGTCTCGCAATCCTCGTTCTATCTCCGCAGAGAACTCTTCTTCCTCCAAGATCTCGCGGGTGGCCTCCCACTCTTGCAACTTCTGCATAAAATCGAGCAAGCTCTGCACTACAGCATCGGGAAGCTCATCTATGATGGCCTTTGCTTGATGCTTGACCGCGCTCATGGGGTCCTCCCTCTCGAAGAAGCTTCTCGTTAAGTTTGCCACATCGCTGTCACCGTTGCAATCCGCGAGCGGTTGGCCCGTTTGTCATGAAGCTTGTACTCGTGATACTTGACCTTGAACGTCCAAGGACTATGCTCTAGAGCGTTTAATACGCCTTGGCGAAGATCGCCTGCTCTTTCGCTTCTTTGCCGCAATAGATACAACGCCCTGAACTTCTGGGCTGCTCAAACGGAATGCAGCGCGTCGTGGCTTTGGTCTCTTCTTTGATCTTGGCTTCGCACTCCCGCGCGCCGCACCAGTACGCCCTCACAAACCCCCGGCTGCCCTCGCCTTCCATGAACTCTTTGAACTTCTTGTAGTCGCTCAGCTCGACCGTGTTCTCATCGCGGAATCGCTTCGCCCGCTCGAAAAGATTTCTTTGAATCTCATCCAAGAGCATCGGCACGCGCTCCGCCAGCTGATCTTGGGAGATCGAGAGCTTCTCTTTTGTATCGCGCCGCGCCAGCACCACTTGATTTTTCTGAACATCTTTCGGCCCGATCTCGATTCTCAACGGCACCCCCCGCAGCTCCCACTCGTTGAAGCGCCACCCGGGGGTGTACTCCTCGCGTGCGTCTACGTCGAGCCTGACGCGCTCGCCCAACGCCCGCTTGATGCGCTCGACGCCCTCCAAGACTTTCGCCTTCTCGTCTTCATTTCCAGACTTCCAAATAGGCACGACGATCACTTGGATGGGGGCCAGCCTTGGGGGCAGAATCAGCCCTTGATCGTCCCCGTGGGTCATGACGATCGCGCCGATCATGCGCGTGCTCATCCCCCAGCTCGTCGTCCAGCAGTACTGCAATTGATTGTTCTTATCTAAATACTGTATCTCAAACGCTTTGGCGAAGTTCTGGCCCAGGTTATGGGAAGTGCCCGCTTGGAGGGCGCGCTTGTCGCCCATCATCGCTTCTATTGTGTAGCTTCGGAGAGCGCCGGCGAATTTTTCGCTCTCGCTCTTGCGCCCAGCGATCACGGGGATCGCCGCTTCGTTCTGGGCGACGTCTACATAGACGTTGAGCATTCTCAGGGTCTCTTCTTCGGCCTCTTCTTCGGTGGCGTGCGCGGTGTGCCCCTCTTGCCATAAGAACTCTAGAGTTCTTAAGAAGAGCCGCGGGCGCAGCTCCCACCGAACGACATTGGCCCATTGGTTGATGAGCAACGGCAAGTCTCGATAGGACTTGATCCATTGTTTGAACATATAGCCGATGACCGTCTCGGAGGTTGGGCGGACGACGAGCGGCTCGGCCAATTGCTCTCCGCCGCCGTGGGTGACCACGGCCAATTCGGGCGAGAAGCCCTCGACGTGTTGGGCTTCTTTTTGGATAAAGCTCATGGGGATAAAGAGCGGGAAGTAGGCGTTCTTATGCCCGGTGGCCTTGAAGCGCCGGTCTAATTCTCTCTGGAGATTCTCCCACAGGGCGTAGCCGTAGGGGCGGATGACCATGCAGCCGCGCACCGGGGCGTAATCTGCCAATTCCGCGCGTTGGACGACCTCGTTGTACCATGCAGAGAAATCTTGGCTTCTCGGAGTGATCTTCTCGTCGCTCATAGTCAGCCCTCACTGATGGAGCTTCAGCAGGATGGGATTATCTTAAACATCATGAGCGAAGAGTGCAACTCAAGCTGTATTGAACCGCTTGACAGCCCCAGCGCGCTAGATTAAAATATCCCCCGAAGAAAGGCGATCCAAGCTATGACCTCCCCCACTTCCCAAACCGAAGGCTTTGAGCTAGCCGATGCCCGCGAGAACTCCTTTCCCGAGCTGTTGCCCATCTTGCCCCTGAAAAACACCGTCGTCTTCCCCCATTCGGTCCTGCCCCTCACCGTGGGACGCGATAGCTCGATCAAGCTCGTCGAAGCCGTCGCCTCTGGCAACAAGATCCTCGGGGTCCTCACCCAACGCGACCCCAACCTCGAACACCCCACCCCCGCCGATCTCTACCAGGTCGGCACCGTCTGCAAGATCGTGCGCCTGATGAAGACCCCCAACAACGCGTTTCTCTTATGGGTGCAGGGCCTCGACCGCTTTCAGGTCCAAGAGTTCGTGCAGGAGAAACCCTATCTGATCGCGCGCATCGAGCCGCTCCACTCCATCGTCGAAGAAGATATAGAGACCGAAGCCCTGTCCAAGAACGTCACCGCGCTCTTCCAGAAGATGCTCTCGCTCCTGCCCAACCCGCCCCTGGAGATCCACGCGATGGCTTCCAATCTCAGCGACCCGGGGCAGTTGGCCGACTTCATCACGGCGAACTTGGACGTCGAAGTCGAAGCTAAGCAGCAAGTCTTAGAAATGCTCAACGTCAAGCAGCGCCTCGAGCTGGTCTTGAGATTGCTAGAAGAAGAGAACGAGATCTTGGAAGTCGGCTCGCGGATCCACTCGCGGGTGCAGGAGGAGATCGGGCGTTCGACGCGCGAGCGCATCTTGCGGGAGCAGATGGCCGCGATCAAGAAAGAGCTGGGCGAAGAAGAAGGCCCGGAGATCGAGGAGCTGCGCCGCAAGATCAAACAGGCCAAGATGCCCAAAGACGTCCAGAAAGAAGCGCTGCGCGAGCTGGAACGCCTCGCCGAGATGCACCCCAGCTCCGCCGAGTACACCGTAGCACGGACGTATTTAGACTGGCTGACAGCGCTGCCGTGGTCGAAGACCACCAAAGACCAATTGGATCTCAAGCGCGCCCGTGCCATCCTCGACGAAGATCACTATGACCTAGAGAAGATCAAGGAGCGCATCTTAGAATATCTGGCGGTGCTGAAGCTCAAGCGCGATATGAAGGGACCGATTCTCTGCTTGGTGGGGCCGCCGGGGGTAGGCAAGACGTCGTTGGGGCGCTCGATCGCGCGTGCCTTGGGGCGAAAATTCGTAAGAATCTCGCTGGGGGGCGTACGCGACGAAGCCGAGATCAGAGGGCATCGGCGTACTTATGTGGGAGCTTTGCCGGGGAGGATCATCCAAGGGCTAAGACGCGCCGGCTCAAAGAACCCCGTCTTCATGCTCGACGAGATCGACAAGATGAGCAGCGACTTTCGCGGTGACCCCGCCGCCGCTCTGCTCGAGGTCCTCGACCCCGAACAGAACCGCAACTTCAGCGATCACTATCTCGACGTGCCCTTCGATCTCTCAAAGGTCTTCTTCATCACGACGGCTAACGTCCTACACACCATCCCCAGCCCGCTCTTGGATCGCATGGAGGTCTTGGAGCTGCCGGGGTACTCCGAGGACGAGAAGGTCCAGATCGCCCAGCGCTATCTCATCCCCAAGCAGCTCAAGGAGCACGGGCTGCGCGCGCACCAGATCGAGTTCAGCGAGATGGCCCTCAGAAAGATCATCCGGGAGTACACCCACGAGGCGGGCGTGCGCGGTCTGGAGCGCCAGATCGGGGCGATCTGCCGTAAGGTCGCGGCGCAGGTGGCCGAGAACGGCGTGCGCTCCAAGCGCTACATCGAAGCGACCGACCTGAGCAAGCTCCTCGGCCCGCCCAAGTACTTCTCCGAGGTCGCCGAGCGGCTGCATCGGTCGGGGGTGGCGATCGGACTGGTAGTCACGCCCGTCGGCGGCGATATCGTCTTCATCGAGGCGACCAAGATGAAGGGGAAGGGGGAGCTGAAGCTGACGGGGCAACTGGGCGAGGTGATGCGCGAGTCGGCCCAAGCGGCGCTCAGCTACGTGCGCGCTAACGCCGAGCGCCTGGGGATCGATCCGGAGGTCTTCTCCACCTCGGACTTGCACATCCATCTGCCCGAGGGGGCGATCCCCAAAGACGGGCCCTCAGCCGGGGTGACCCTCGTCACGGCGCTCGTCTCGCTCTTGACAGACACCCCCGTCCAGCACGACCTAGCGATGACCGGCGAGATCACGCTGCGCGGAAAGGTCCTCCCCGTGGGGGGCGTGCGCGAGAAGGTCTTAGCGGCCCATCGCGCGGGCATCAAGACGGTGATCTTGCCCCGGCGCAACGAGCAGGATCTGATCGACGTTGCCCCCAACGTCCGAGAGAGCCTGCGCTTTGAGTTCGTAGACGAGATCGATCAGGTGCTGGCTATCGCCCTGCCGCGCTATGCCGAGGTCCCCTAGAGTGCTCGTCCTGGCCCCTCATCCCGACGACGAGGTGCTCGCCGCTGGGGGAGCGATCCAGGAGCATCTGCGCAAGAAGCACGCCGTTAAGGTCGTCTTGGTGACCCTGGGCGACGGCCAGCGTCGGGGGGTTCTCCTTCCCAGGCGGCACTTTCTGCGCTTGGGGGAGCGCCGCTATCGCGAGTCGTTGGCGGCGTTAGAGCTCTTGGGGCTGCGTCGTGATCGGATCATCGCGCTGGGCTATCCCGATCGCGGGTTGGCCCAGCTGTGGCGGAGCGACGGCTCGGTCTGCCCTTCGCGCTTCACCAAGGCCTGTGCTGTCCCCTATGAGTTTGCGCGCACCCCCCGCGCCCCCTACACCAAAGCGGCGCTCCTCTCCGAACTCCAAGAGATCTTCTCCCACGAGCGCCCCGATCTGATCTATCTGCCCCACCCGAGGGATCGCCACCCCGACCATCACGCCCTCTCCCTCTTTGCCGAGGCCGCGCTGCACGAGAGCGCCCTTCGCCCCCAACGGAGATACTATCTGATTCACTACGCCGGCTGGCCCAGGCCCGCAGGCCACCACCCCCACCGGGCGTTGACCCCTCCTCCCTCGCTGTCTACTCAGAGCTGGCTCAGTCTGGAGCTGCGCCCAGACCAGCGGGCACGCAAGTGCGAGGCGATCGCTTGTTATCGCTCGCAACTGAAGTACTTTGAGGAGAATCTCTTTCGGTTTGCGCGCCCCAACGAGATCTTCGCCTGCGCGGCGACTCTAGGTGTCGTCCTCTAGGGCCTCTAGCTGCGCCTCGTCCAGCCCAAAGTAATGCCCGATCTCGTGCATCACCGTGATGCGCACCTGACGGCGGATCTCTTCTTCGGAATCGGACAGCGCCTCGATGTTCTTCTGATAGATGTAGATAATATCGGGCTCTAGGGGCTCGTGGAAGACCGAGCGCTCCGTCAGCGGGGTCCCTTGATACAGCCCCAGCAGGTCGTGGCCTAGCTCGCGGGCGATCTGGGGGTCGGGGACGTCTTGGATGACGATCAGGACGTTCTGCAGGCGCCGGCGGAAGACCTCCGGCAGCTCCTGCAGCGCCTCGTCTACGAGCCGTTCAAAGCGCGCGCGGGTCATCGCGCTACATTATAACATCTATTTGACAGCTCCGCCCCTTCGTGTTAAAAAGAGGGGATATGAGCATTCGAGCGTGGGTGGTATTGGTGGTCGTTCTAGGGGGAGTGGTAGGCGGGGGCGTTGGGGGGTATGCCCAAGGGGAGCCGCCGGCTTCGTACTTTTGGGAGGAGTTCACCTATGGGCTGCTGGGGGGCTTTGTGGGGGGACCTGTCTTTGAATGGTTCTATGTGGGGCTGCTCTGCAGCGAGAACCCCGATCCGGCGCTCTGTACGGGCTTGGGGATCTTCGCCCTGCGCAGCGCTATCTATCTGATCACGCTGCCGGGGGCGGCGTCGGTGGGGATCGTAGCGGCGGGCTGGTTGAGGGGGGTGGGGATCACGCCGCGCCGGGTGCTCTTCACCTACGGTTTTGCGGCGGTGGGCTCGCTGACGGGGTTTGCCTGGGCCGCGGGGATCGTCAAGACGATGGAATTCTTCATTGAGAGCTTAGGCTGGGAGTTCTTGATCCCGTGGACGGAGCCGGTCTTCTATCTGGCGCGCCTGTCGTTTCCGATCTTTCTGGCGGCCTTGTTGGGTACGGTGGGCTTCAACGCCGATGCCGAAGCACGCCCTCCCACCGCTTTGCCCCTCTCTTTCTCTGTGCCCATTTTTGAGCTGCGCTTCTAGCGCCGGAGCTTCTCGGTCAGGGCGCGGTCGACGCAGGCGGGCACAAAGCGCGAGACGTCACCCCCGTAGCTCTTCACCTGACGGACGATGCTGGAGCTGATAAACGAAAAGTCGCGGCTCGTCATCAGATAGACGCTCTCGAAGTCGGGGTACAGATCGCGATTGGTGAGCGCTAATTGAAACTCGTACTCAAAGTCGGTGCTGGCGCGCAATCCCCGCACGACGGCGTCCACGCGCAGGTGGCGCGCCAGATCGACCAGCAGCCCGTCGTGGGTGATGATCTCTACGGTATTCAGGCCGACCTCGCGCAGGGCTTCGACGACGAGCCGGTGGCGCTCCTCGAGGGTGAAGAGCATGGGCTTGTCGGGGTTGCGCATCACCGCGACGATGAGCCGATCGAAGAGCTTCTGGGCCCTCTTGATGATGTCGATGTGTCCGTAGGTGATGGGGTCGAAGCTACCGGGGTAGAGGGCTTTGGTCACGGTCTGCTCCTAGTCTCCACCGAACTCGCGCTTGAGGAGCTCTTTGTCTTCGCCTTTGGTGGCGGTCAGCAAGATCTGGATTCTATCGGCGGCGGCGGGATAAGTCCGAGCCAGATGCTCCAAGAACGCTTGGGCTAGGTCTGGGTGTTCCGCGAAGAGAGGGCGCAACCGGTGCGCAACCTCCCAGACGCCCAGCGTGTTCAGCAATCTCTCCGTGCGCGTCTCCGGATCGCTGTGATTGGGCGCGCCGAGCGCGTCCAGCGTCTGAACGATCTGGCGATCTCCCACGGCGATCACCTCTTGGCTATTCTATCACAAACCAAGGAGGCTTTCAGGGCGGCCCTCTTGACAGCGCGTGATCTTTTTGGTTGGATAGACAGGCTCTAAGGAAGACCCTATGATCGTGATGAAGTTTGGCGGCACCTCGGTCGAGGACGCCGCGGCGATGAGACAAGTCATCGAGATCGTGCGCCGCAAGCGCGCGCTCTCTCCCATCGTCGTGGCCTCGGCGATGGCCAAGATCACCGATACTCTTATAAGATGCGCCCAGCTCGCCCATCAAGGCCACGAAGACGATGCCCAACGGCTGCTGAACGAGACCGTCGCCGCGCGCCACCGCGACGCCGCCGCTCAGTTGGTCACCACCGAGCCGCAGCGCTCGGTTCTCTTAGAGAGAATAGATCACCATCTGAACGAGCTGCGCACGCTCCTGCACGGCCTGGCGATCTTGGGCGAACTCTCCCCGCGCTCGCTCGACACCGTCGCCTCTTATGGCGAGCGCCTCTCCACGCTCATCCTCGCCGCCGCGATGCGCGAAGCAGGCTTAGACGCCGAGCTTCTCGACGCGCGCCAGTTCATCATCACCGACGACCGCTTCACCAAAGCCACCCCGTTAATGGATCTCTCTGCTCCCCGCGCCCGCGCCCTCTTGCTCCCCGTGCTCCACCGCGGCGCTATCCCCGTCACCCAGGGCTTCATCGGCGCTACCCCCCACGGCATAACCACGACCCTCGGACGCGGCGGCTCCGACTACTCCGCCGCGATCATCGGCGCGCTGCTCGACGCCGACGCGATCGAGATCTGGACCGACGTAGATGGCATTCTCACTACCGACCCCAAGCTCGTCCCCCACGCCCGCCTCCTAGAGAGCGTCACCTTCCAAGAGGCCGCCGAATTGGCCTACTTCGGCGCCAAGGTCTTGCACCCCAGCACGATCCTCCCCGCCGTCGAGAAGAACATCCCCGTCTACGTCTACAACACGAAGAACCCCAAGTCGCCGGGGACGCGCATCACCGCGCGCGAGGCCCAGCCCACCCCCCCCGGCACCCTCAAGGCGATCGCCTACAAACAGGGCATCACCGTCATCAATATCTACTCGACCCGGATGCTGCTCGCTCATGGGTTTCTGCACGCGATCTTTGAAGTCTTTGATCGCTTCGAGACTTCGGTAGATCTGCTCGCTACGTCGGAGGTGAGCGTCTCGCTCACGATTGACGACACGCGTCATCTGGATAAGATAGTCTCGGAGCTGCAGAAGTTCTCGACCGTGACGGTCGAGCGCGAGCGCGCGATCATCTGTTTGGTGGGCGAGGGGATGAAGCACACGCCGGGGATCGCGGCGCGGGCCTTCGGCGCGATTCGCGATATCAATATCAATATGATCTCCCAAGGCGCCTCGGAGATCAATCTCAGCTTCATCGTGCACGAGGCCGACGTGCCCACGGTGATTCAGAGATTACACCGGGAGTTCTTCGAGCGATGAGGATCGGACTGATCGGTCACGGCAAGATGGGCCAAGAAGTCGAGCGCCTCGCGCTCCAGCGGGGCCACCGGATCGCTCACATCTTCACCCGTCAGCAGCCCCTCACGAGCGATCTTCGCGAGATCGATATACTCATAGACTTTTCTGTTCCCGAGGCGGTCCCCCAGAACGTCCACGCGGCCGCCCGCGCTCAGATCAGTATCGTCGAGGGCACCACGGGCTGGTACGACCGCCTCGACGAGATCCGCAAGATCGTGGAAGGCTCGCAGATCGGCTTTCTCTACGCCCCCAACTTCTCGTTGGGGGTTCATCTCTTCTTTAGAATCGTCGAGCACGCCGGGCGGCTCTTCGATCGCTTCCCCGAGTACGATCTGTGGGTCCACGAGATCCATCACCATCAAAAGCTCGACAGCCCCAGCGGAACGGCCCTCGCGCTGGGAGAGATTCTTTTGAGGACCGTCCGGCGCAAGCGCGAGGTGCTCATCGAGCGCCCGACTTCCAAGATCGCGCCCCATCAATTGCAGATCTCGTCCACGCGCGTCGGCTCGGTGCCAGGGACGCACATCGTCGGGTTTGACAGCCTCGCCGAGACGATCGAGCTGACGCATACGGCGCGCAACCGTGCGGGGTTTGCGCTGGGGGCGCTCGCCGCGGCCGAGTGGCTCGTCGCTCATCAAAAAATTGGCTTCTTCACCATGGACGACTTTCTCGATGAGATCTTCAACCAACGGAGGGATTCGGGATGAACCTACGAGAGCTGCGCGGCTCGATCGTCGCGCTGGTGACGCCCTTCACCGCCGAGGACCGCATAGACCGACGAGCGCTCCAGAGGTTGGTCGAGTTTCAGATCGAGAGCGGCACGGACGCGATCAGCCCCTGCGGCACCACCGGCGAGGCCCCCACGCTGAGCGAAGGCGAGTACGAAGAAGTGATCGGCACCGTTGTCGAGACGGTCAAGAAGCGCGTCCCGGTGATCGCCGGGGCGGGGAGCAACAACACCGCCAAAGCGATCCAGCTCTCCAAGCTCGCCGAGAAGCTCGGCGCTGATGGAATTCTCTCCGTCGGCCCCTACTACAACAAGCCCACCCAAGAGGGCTTCTATCAGCATTTTAAAGCGATCGCCGACGCCGTTGGCATCCCCGTCTTGCTCTACAACGTCCCCGGGCGGACCGGCGCGAACATCGAGACCAAGACGGTATTGAGACTGGCGCAGATCGAGAACATCTTCGGGATGAAGGAAGCCTCGGCGAGCCTCCCCCAGATGATGGAGCTGCTGCGCTCCAAGCCTGAGGATTTTCGCGTCTACTCCGGCGACGACGCCTTCGCCCTGGCGCTGATCGCCTGCGGAGGAGATGGCGTCGTCTCCGTCGCGGCCAATCAGATCCCCAGAGCCATAAAAGAGCTTTGTGACGCGGCCCTGCGCGGGGACTTCGTCACCGCGCGCCAGATTCACTATAAATATCTAGGGCTGATGAACGCCAACTTTCTGGAGTCCAATCCCATCCCTGTCAAGTGCACCCTGGCGATGATGGGCCTGATCGAAGAGCGCTACAGACTGCCCCTGACTCCCCCGAGCGAGGAGACCCGCCAGAGGCTGCGCCAGATCCTACAAGAGCTGGGTATAATACACTGAGATGGCGAGGGATATTGCGTCGGAGATTGAGCGTCTGGCGCGTCTGCCGTCAGAGGCGTTGGGGCCGGAGGCCCGGACGGTCTTTGAGGAGTTCAAGCGTCGGCTCACCGCGGGGGAGATCCGGGCGGCTGAGAAAGTGGGCGAAGACTGGCTCGTCCATTCTTGGGTCAAGCAGGGGATTCTGCTGGGGTTTCGCTTGGGGCAACTGACGGACTTTTCGCTCAACGAGCAGTTTCGCTTCTTCGACAAAGAGACGTACCCCTTGCAGCGCTTGAGCCTAGAGCGGCGGGTGCGGGTCGTCCCCGGAGGGACGGCGATCCGCGACGGCGCGTATGTGGCGCCGGGGGTGGTGATCATGCCCCCGTCGTATATTAACGTGGGGGCGTATATAGACGCGGGCACTATGATAGACTCGCATGTGTTGGTAGGTTCGTGCGCGCAGGTGGGGAAGCGAGTGCATCTGAGTGCGGCGGCGCAGGTGGGGGGCGTGCTCGAGCCTGTGGGGGCGCGGCCGGTGATCATCGAAGACGATGTCTTTATTGGGGGCAACTGCGGGATCTACGAGGGGACGCTGATTCGGCGGCGCGCGGTGATCGGCGCGGGGGTGATCCTGACGGCCTCGGTGCCCGTCTACGATATCGTCCATCAGAGGGTCTATCGGGGGACGCGCGAGCGCCCGCTGGTGATCCCTGAAGGGGCGGTGGTCGTCCCCGGCGCGCGCGCGCTGTCGGGGGGCTTTGCGCAGGCGCACGGCTTGGCGCTCTACGCCCCGGTGATCGTCAAGTATCGCGATGAGAAGACCGATGCTGGGACGGTCTTAGAAGAGGCGCTGCGATAAGATCGGCCCATAGCTCCGTTCGACACCGGACAACTCGTGCGCTACAATTTGCGGAGGAGCGATGGTATGTCATCTCGACCTCTACGCTACACCGCGCGGTACGTGAAGATCGCATCTGGGTATATGGGCCAATTGGTAGAATGGCCAGAGGTGGTCACGGAGGGGCGCACGCTGGAGGAGTGTCGCGTCGCGTTGCAGGATGCCCTGCACGAGATGATAGAGGCGTACAAGCTGCTGGGCAAGGAGATCCCCCAGGGGGGAGGGCTCCTCGAGCAGATCCCCGTGGAGATCTGACGTGTCGGTCAAGCGTCGCGATCTCATCCGGTACTTTGAAGAGAACGGCTTCTATCTTCTCCGGGAAGGCCCCAGACACTCCATCTACACCAACGGTCAGAAGATCGTGCCCATCAAGCGCAAGAGAGAGCTAGATCGCATCACGGCCAACGAGCTGTGCAAGCAAGCGGGCTTGGAGCCTAAGTTCTAAGTATAGACAATGAAAGACCTTCAGCGGCTTGCGGACAGATACGGCACCCCGCTGTATGTCTACGACGGGAGCGTCTTGGTGCGCCAGTACGAGAAGCTGCGCGCGGCGCTCCCCCAGCGGGTCGAGATCTTCTTCGCGATGAAGAGCAACCCTAATCTCGCGATTGTTGCGCTCTTTCGGCGCTTGGGCGCGGGGGTAGATATCGCGTCGGTGGGGGAGCTGCGGGCGGCGCTGCGGGTCGGGGTTGCGCCGCAGAAGATCGTCTTCAGCGGGCCGGGGAAGACCGATGCCGAGCTAGAAGCAGCCGTCGCTGCTGACATCTTCGCGATCAACGTCGAGTCCGAGGGGGAGCTGGAGCGGGTGCAGAGGATCGCTCAGAGGGTTGGGAGGCGGGTGCGGGTGGGGTTGCGGTTGAATCCCCCGTTTGCTCCCGGCGAAGGGGCGGTGATCATCGGGGGGGCGGTGCCGCAGAAGTTCGGGATAGATCTGGCGCGGGCGCGCGCGGCCGTGGCGCTGGCACAGCGTCTTTCGCACGTAGAGCTGATCGGGATTCACATCTTCAATGCGTCGAACGTGCTCGATGCGGAGGCGTGGGTGAAGAATGCCGAGTCTATTATCGAGACGGCGGTGGAGCTGGCGCGGGCGACGGGGTTTGCGCTGAGATATATAGACGTAGGGGGCGGGTTGGGGGTGCCCTACCGCGAGGGGGAGCGGGAGCTAGACGTATCTGTATTGGGGGAGGGGCTGGGGCGAGCGGTGCGCGAGCTATCTGCAGAGACCAGGGTCTTGATCGAGCCGGGGCGGTATTTGACCGCTGAAGCGGGGGTCTATGTGACGCGGGTGGTGGAGATTAAAGAGACGCGGGGGGAGCGGTTTGTGGTGGTGGATGGGGGGGTGCATCATCTGTTGCGGCCGGTCTTGGTGGGGCAGTCTCATCCGGTGCGGGTGCTCTCGTGTGGGGGGGAGGGGGGGGTGGGGGTGGCGGGTCGGTGTTCGATAGCGGGGCCGTTGTGCACGGCGTTGGACTATTTGGCGAGGGGAGTGGAGTTGCCGGTGGTGCGGGTGGGGGATTTGGTGGTGGTTGAGAGGGTGGGGGCGTATGGGTTTACCGAGAGTATGCCGTATTTTTTGAGTCATCCGACGCCGGCGGAGGTGCTGATCTGGGAGGGGAGGGAGCATGTGATTCGGCGTCGTCAGAGGCCAGAAGAATTGTGGGCGTGGCAGTCGGTGCCGGAGGGGCTGCTATGAGCGTGGAGGTCTTTCTCTTTGGGCGGTTTGAGGCCCGGCGCGATGGCGAGCCTCTCACGTGGAGAAACGCCAAGACTCAAGCGCTCTTGAAGATTCTTGCGAGCGAGCGCGGGCGGGTCTTCTCGGCAGAGGAGCTGATCGAGTACTTATGGCCCGAAGAAGAGAAGAACCTTCAGAGCGCGGCGTCTAATCTGCGGGCGCGCGTGGCCGAGCTGCGCCGGGTGTTGGAGCCAGATCTGACAAAAAGCCAGAGTTCTCGGTACATTGAGACGCGGCGTGGGGGATACGCATTTTCTGCTGAAGCCGAGTGTTGGATAGACGCCGAGGAGTTCGCTCGCTGCGAAGAGGAGGGCCGGCGCGCCGCGCGCGCAGGACGGCTTGACGAGGCCATCGCTCTCTACGAAAGAGCCGTCGCGCTCTATCGGGGAGAGTATCTAGAGGAAGATCGCTATGAAGAGTGGGCGGTGCACGCGCGGGAGCGCTGGCGCGAGCGCTACGTCGAGCTTCTGAGCGAGCTGGCTGATGCACTGGCCCAAGCCGGACGGTACCGCGAAGCGCTGCACACCATCCGGCGCGCCATCGAGAGATCTCCGTTGCACGAGCAGCTCTATCGTCAATGGATGGTCTATGCGCATGGTGCAGGAGAACCCGCAGAAGTCCGTCGGGCGTATCTGCGGTGTCGCGAAGTTTTGGAGCGCGAGTTGGGCGAGCGCCCTTCGTCACGCACCGAAGAGATCTACAAGCAGCTTCAGCGTGGAGAGATGGCTGAGATTCAAGAGCGCTATCCCATAGAGCGCTCGGTCGTGCCCGCTCTCAACTTTCATCGGTTGCCCTTTTGCGGCCGTCGCCGCGAGTGGCAGCAGCTCCACGCTGCGCTCCAGAAAGCCCGACGCGGGGGGTTGGTGCTCATTTCCGGCGAGCCGGGGATGGGGAAGACGCGTCTGTGCGAAGAGTTCTGTGCGGAAGTCAAAGAGAACGCACAAACGCTGCTCTTAACGGGACGCTGCTTGGAGATGAAAAACCCTCTGCCGTTGCACCCCTGGCTGGAGGCGCTCCATGCTGGTGTTGGGAATCTATCATTGGAGCAGCTAGGGCACGTCCATCCCTTGTGGTTGGCCGAATGCGCCGAGCTGCTCCCCGCCCTGCGCAGCGTCATCCCTCAACTGCCCCACGAGGTCTCGCTGCCAGCGGAGCATCGTCCCTATCGGATCTTCGAGACGCTCTTTCAGATACTCTGCGCGCTGGCTCGTCAGCGCACTCCCTTGCTGATCTTCCTGGATGACCTTCAGTGGGCCGATGAAGACTCTGTCGATCTGCTCTGCTACGTGATCGGCAAAGGGGCAGACCTCCCGTTGATGATCCTAGCTACGGCGCGTTCAGGAACGAGAGCGAACAACCCTCTGTTGGCGACGCTCCAAGATCACGCCCGACGCCATCACTGGCTTGCAGAGATAGAGTTAAAAAGCTTATCTATCTCTGATATTCAAGACCTAATCGTTCAGATGAGAGTGGAGGCGCCCTCGCAAGCCGCCGAGCGGCTCCATCGGGAGAGCATGGGGAATCCGCTCTTTCTGGGGACGATCTTGCAAGCGCTCTTTGAGAACGGATGCTTCACCGCCGAAGGCGATGGGTGGCGGCTTCAGCTTCCTGCCCAGATTCCAACCCCTCTACAAATTAAGCGGGTAATCGAGCACCGCATCGCGCGCGTGGGGCCGGCCGCTCAGCGCCTGTTGCAGATGATCGCCTGCGCCGGGCAGATCGAATTAGAAGCCCTAGAGCGTGCCTGGGATGGAACCTCCCAAGAGCTTTTTGCCCATCTGGACGATCTGATCGCTCAAGGGATCTTAAGCGAGCACCACG
Source organism: Candidatus Bipolaricaulota bacterium (assembly GCA_025061735.1). GTDB lineage: Bacteria > Bipolaricaulota > Bipolaricaulia > RBG-16-55-9 > DRXL01 > SKYB132. Next base: position 9,550 of record JANXAU010000038.1, on the reverse strand, counting down.
GGCGCTACGAGTTCGCTCACGACAAATATCGTGAAGTGATCTACAGCGCTTTAGAAGAGCCGCGAAGGGTTTGGCTGCATCGGCGGCTGGCGCAGGCGTTAGAGAGCACCTACGCCGAGCCGACAATCCCGGGCCTAGCGGCACGAGTGGCCGAGCACTACAAACACGGCAAGCAGCCCCACAAGGCGTTAGCGTCTCTTTTCACGGCGCTAGAGAGCTGTCGCCGATCTTATCGGATCGAAGAGGGCCTCACACTCGCGGCTCAAGGGCTCTCGTTGCTTGAAGATCACCAAGATCGTCTATCTCACCCCGAGGAGAAAGCGTTCTGGCTCCATGAAGCCCGCGCGGAGCTGCTTCTGCACGCCGGAAGGTCGGGCGAGTCCAAGGCCGATATAGAAAGATTGAACTCAATCGCCACCTGTCTGCAAGATCTCCGCAAGATCGCTCGCGCCCATCTGCTCCAAGCCCAATGCAGCGAAGATCAAGACAATCCCGCAGACTCTCTCCGAAGCGCTCAACAAGCCCTGCACGCCTATCAGACCCTCCAAGACCGCCACGGCCAGGCCCACAGCCTCTATCATCTGGCGCGCGCCTATTACTGGATGCGAGACTACTCCCAAGCCGTAGAGATCTCCCACCAAGCCCGGAAGCTGGCTCAAGAAACAGAAGACACCGCTCTGCTCGCTCGGGTTCTCAACGTGCTGGGAAGCGCCTCGTGGGAGCTAGGAGATCGTCAGCGCGCCTGGGAGTCGTTGCAAAAGGCCCTCGCCCTCAGCCGCCAAATCCGCGATCTCCAGACCGAGAGCGACCTGCTCAACGATCTGGGAGCCATCTGCTGGGAGCTGGGGGATTTTGGGAACTCTCTAGACCTCTTCCGCCGCGCTCTCGCCCTCTCCCGCGAGATCGGAGACCGGCTCGGAACAACCATGATCCTGACCAATCTGGGTGGATCGCTCACCAGTCTTGGGCATTACACCGAAGCTCTGTCTCTCTTGCGCGAAGCCCAGCAGATCTCTACGGAGCTGGGCAACCCGGTGGAATCGGCTCGCGTACAGCGCCAGCTCGCCTTCACGCTCTCGGGGCTGGGAGATCACGCTCAAGCTCTCGCTACGGTTCAGAACTCCTACGAGCTGTGTCGCGAAAACGACGACGTCATTGGTCAAGCTGAGTCTCTGCGCATCTGGGGTGAGATTTGCTACGCGAGCCATCAGGTTTCCCAAGGCATCGCGTCTATCAACAAGGCGCTCCAGACCCCTCACGCCGCGCAAAGCGCTCTCTTCTTCGCCCGTTGCCAGATCGTCTTGAGCAAATTGTACCTGCGCCAAGATCGTCCTCACCAAGCCCTGCAAGCCGCCGACAAGGCCCTGCAGTCCCTAGAGCACCTCTCTGCGCCGCACCTGGCCCTCGAGGCTCACTACCGGCGCTATCAGGCCCTGAGCGCGCTGCACTCTCCTCAAGCCCTCCAAGCCCTAGAGACCACACAAGCTCTGGTGAGACAAGTTGCTGACAAGCTCACCGACCCCGCCCTGCGCCAAAGCTTTCTAAACCTCCCCCTGCATCAAGAGATCCTCACCAGCACCCCGCCCCGTTGACAGCCCGCGCGCCACTTGCTACCATTACCAAGACCCCGCGTCACGCTCAGGGTGACAGCACGGCTCAAACTATGACACCGATCTACGACGGCAAAGCCAAAACACTCTTCGCCGGCCCCCACCCCCACACCGTCATCGTCGCTTTTAAAGACACCGCCACCGCCGGCAACGCCCAAAAACGCGCCACCTTCCCCCACAAAGGCACCCTCTGCAACGCCATCTCCTGCAAACTCTTCGAACTCCTCGCCGCCCACGGACTCCCCTCGCACTATATCCGAAAGCTCTCCGACCAGAGCTTCCTCGCCCATCAAGTCCAGATTATTCCCCTCGAGGTCGTCGTCAGAAACCGCGCCACCGGCTCGATCACCAAACGCCTGGGCATCCCCCGCGGCCAGCCCTTCCAACCCCCACTCTTAGAGTTCTTCTACAAGTCCGACCCCCTCGGCGATCCCCTCCTCTGCGAATCTCATATCTTCGCCCTAGGACTCGCTACCCAAAATGAACTGAGAGAGATCCAAGAGCAAGCCCTCCAAGCCAACAAGACGCTGAGGGAGTATTTCGCGGAGCTTCGGATTGATTTGATAGACATGAAGTTCGAGTTCGGCAAGACCCCCAACGGACAGATCCTCCTCGCCGACGAGATCAGCCCCGATACCCTAAGACTCTGGGACGCCCAGACCAAAGAGAGCCTCGATAAAGACATCTTCCGCGAAGAGAAGGGCGATCTGGTAACGGCCTATAGAGAGGTCGCCCGACGGATGGGACTCGTATGAAGGAATTCGTAGTGCGGGTGCTGGTCGAACCCAAGCCGGAACTGCTCGACCCCCAAGGCCAAGCCGTCGAACGGGCGCTCAAAGAGCTGGGACTGACCACGGTCTCCCAGACGCGCGTGGGCAAGCTCATCAAGTTTAAGCTGAAAGCCGTCTCGGCCCAGCACGCCCGCGAACGGGTCACCGAGATCGCCCAGAAGTTCTTGGCCAACCCCGTCATCGAAAGGTACTCGGTCGAACTGGAGGAGCTCTGATGCGCGCCGCCGTCGTCGTCTTCCCCGGCTCCAACTGCGATCTCGATACGCACTACGTTCTGAAAGATCTCTTGCGCATCGAGACGGAGCTGCTCTGGTACCGCGAGACGGATTTAAAAGACTACGATCTGATCGTACTGCCCGGGGGCTTTGCGTATGGGGACTACTTGCGGGCCGGGGCGATCGCGCGCTTCGCGCCGGTCGTCCAAGCGCTTGTGGAGTACGTCGAGAGAGGGCGCGGGCTGGTGCTGGGGATCTGCAACGGCTTTCAGATCCTCACCGAGGCGGGGCTGCTCCCCGGCGCGCTCGCGCCTAATCTCGGGCGCAAGTTCCTCTGCAAGACCGTCAAGCTGCGCGTGGAGAACGCCTACACCCCCCTGACGCGGCTCTGTCGCGAGGGCGAGCTGATCGAGCTGCCCATCGCCCACGGCGAGGGACGCTACGTCGCTCCCCCAGAGACGCTAGCAAAACTCAAGAGCAATCGTCAGATACTCTTTACGTATCACGGGGAGAACCCCAACGGCTCGCTCGAGAGCATCGCGGGGATCATGGACGAGACGGGGACGGTCTTTGGGATGATGCCCCACCCGGAGCGCAACTGCGAGCGGCTCTTGGGGACGGGGGACGGGCTGAAGCTCCTGCAAGGGATGGTGGAGGAGGTGCTCGCGTGACCAAGCTCGAACTCGCCCAGCAGCACGGGCTCTCCCCGCGCGAGTACGAGACGATCTGCGCGCTTCTGGGCCGCGAGCCCAACGAGCTAGAGCTGGGACTCTTCTCGCTCAACTGGTCGGAGCACTGCAGCTATAAGAGTTCTAAGCGATTTCTGAAGCGGTTGCCCACGACGGGCCGGAGGGTGCTCCAAGGGCCGGGGGAGAACGCCGGGGTCTTAGAACTAGAAAACGATTGGTGCGTCGTCTTCAAGGTGGAGAGCCATAACCACCCGTCGGCCGTCGAACCCTTCCACGGGGCGGCGACGGGGGTTGGGGGGATCATCCGAGACATATTGAGCATGGGGGCGCGGCCGATCGCGCTCTTGGACTCGCTGAGATTCGGGGAGCTTTCCAACCCCAAAGCGAGAAATCTCTTGGAGGGCGTCGTCGCGGGGATCGCTCACTATGGGAACTGCATCGGCGTCCCCACCGTCGGCGGGGATGTCTATTTTGAAGATGCCTATACCGATAACTGTCTGGTCAACGCGATGTGCGTGGGGCTGCTGAAGCGATCGGACTTGAAGCGGGCGGTTGCTCAGGGCGTCGGCAATAAGATCATTTTGGTGGGGGCGCGCACGGGGAGAGACGGGATCCACGGGGCGACGTTTGCGTCGGAGGACTTGATCGGCGAAGCCGAAGAGAAGCGCCCCAATGTGCAAGTGGGCGATCCCTTCACGGGAAAGTTATTAATAGAAGCGACGCTCGAGGCTTGTCGACAGCCGGAGCTGATCGGGCTGCAAGACCTAGGGGCAGGGGGGCTTTCGACGGCGCCGCCGGAGATGGCCGCGCGCGGGGGAGTCGGCATCGTCATAGACATCGAAGAGATCCCCTTACGCGCCGAGAAGATGACCCCCTATGAGATCCTCTTGTCAGAGTCGCAAGAGCGCATGGTGCTCTGCGTGCGGCAGGGCGCGGAGCAGAAGTTTTTGCGGATCTATCGCAAGTGGGGCTTGGAGGCCGAAGTCATCGGAGAGGTGATCGCTGAGAAAGTCTATCGAATCCGTCATGAGGGTCGGACGATTGCTGAAGTGCCCATCAGCGCGTTGGTGGGAGGGGCGCCGGAGCCGGAGCTGGCCCCCTTACCCCCTGGGAACCCTCACCCTGCCCCCTCTCCCTGGAAGGGAGAGGGATCAGAACGTTTCGGTGCACGTTCTGGGGGTGAGGGTCGGGGAGGGGGTCTGAAACAGCTCATCCAGCTCCTGCGCTCCCCGACGATCGGCTCCAAGCGCTGGATCTATCAGCAGTACGATCACACGGTGCAGACCAATACAGTCATTGGCCCGGGGGCGCACGACGCCGCGCTCTTGCGCGTCAAGGGCGAGCGCTTCGCCCTCGCGGTGACGATGGGCGGCAACGGGCGCTACTGCCAGCTAGACCCCTACGAAGGGGGCGTGCGGGCCGTCTGCGAGGGGGTTCATAACATCGTCAGCGTGGGGGCCGAACCCATCGGGATCACGGACTGTCTCAATTTTGCCAACCCCACCGACCCGCAAGTCTTGTGGTCGTTCGAGCGAGTGATCGCGGGGATGGCCGAGGCGGCCAAGGCGTTGGAGCTGCCGTTTGTCTCGGGGAACGTTAGCTTCTACAATCAGTCCGAGACGAGAAGGATCTACCCGACGCCGGTGGTGGGGATGGTGGGGCTGCTGAAAGATATCGAGCAGCGAGTGCCGATGGGGTTTCAGCGCGAGGGGGATCGGATCTATCTAGTTGGCAAGCTCTCGGGGAGGGTGGGGGGGAGCGAGTATCTGAGAGTTTTAAGGCCCTCACCCCCAACCCCTCTCCCGTTTGAACGGGAGAAGGGTGCCGTCAGGCGGGGTGAGGGCCTCGACGAATTGGAGCCGACGGACTTGGAGCTGGAGCGCCGGCTGCTTGGGGCAATGCTGGCGCTTGTGCAGCGACGACTGTTGCGCAGCGCTCATGATGTCTCGGAGGGCGGGCTGTTGGTAGCGATAGCCGAGAAGAGCTTTGCGCAGGGGCTGGGGGCTAGATTAGAGTTGGACGATCTCTCCGAAGAGATGCTCTTTGGGGAGTGGCCGTCGCGTTTTGTCGTGACGGTGGCGCCGGAGCACGAGGGCGCGCTCACCGAGCTTCTCGCAGGGGTGCCGTATAAGAAGCTGGGCACCGTAGGGGGAGACGCCCTAGAGCTAGGGGGAGAGCGCGTGTCTGTAGAAGAGCTGCGCCGGGCGTATGAGACGGCGTTGGATCTATGAAGCTCAAAGACGAGTGCGGGCTTTTTGCGATCTACAGTTGCTCTTCGGAGATCGCCGATGCGTTACAGATGGGGTTATTTGCCTTGCAGCATCGCGGGCAAGAAGCCGCGGGCTTTGCGATCTCCGATGGGCGCGAGCTGCGCTGCTACAAAGACTTAGGGCTGATTCAAGACGTCTATGCGAAGGGCAACGTCCGGCTCTTGCGGGGGCACATCGGGATCGCCCACACGCGCTATTCGACCCAAGGGGAGAGCGCCCGACCGGAGAACGCTCAGCCGTTTGTCTTAAAGCGCGAAGGGCGTTGGATCGCGATTGCTCATAACGGGAATCTCTCCAACGCGGCGCAGCTGCGCGAAGCGTTATTATCCGAGGGCGTCTATTTTGCGAGCACGTCGGATACCGAGAGCTTGCTGCACTTATACACCCGCGCTCCCGGAGCGACTCCCCACGAGCGCTTTCACGTGATATCCCAGCACGTGATGGGGGCGTATTCGGTCGTGATGATTGATGGAGACAAGCTGATCGCAGCACGCGATCCCTTTGGGTTTCGCCCGTTGGTGCTGGGGCGACGGGGGGATGACGTCTACATCGCGTCGGAGACGGCGGCGTTTGACATTCTGGGCGCTCGCGCGGTGCGGGAGATCGAGCCGGGGGAAGTGCTCGTGATAGATCGAGACGGGCTGCACGCGGCGCGCTTCGGCCCGGCGCGCCCGCGACGCCAGTGCGTCTTTGAGCTTATCTATTTTGCGCGTCCCGACAGCACGCTCTTTGGGCAGAACGTCTACGAGTTTCGCAAAGCCTGTGGCGCGCGCCTGGCCGAGAAAGAGACGCACGAGATCGATATTGTGGTGCCTGTGCCCGATTCGGGGCTGCCGGCGGCGCTGGGGTATGCGAGAAGACTCCATAAGCCCTTGGAGTTCGGGCTGATTCGCAGTCACTATGTGGGGCGCAGCTTCATCGAGCCGTATCAAGCGTCGCGGATTCACAAAGTGCGGATGAAGCTGCTGCCGTTGCGTGATGTCCTGCAAGACCGTCGGGTAGCGCTCGTAGACGACTCGATCGTGCGGGGGACGACGTCGCGGGCGATTGTGCACGTCGTGCGGGAGTTTGGGGCCAGAGAAGTCCACCTGCGTATCGCCTCTCCGCCGATCATCGCGCCGTGCTATTTTGGGATTGACATGCCCACGCGCGAAGAATTAGTAGCCTCGAGTCGGACGATCCCGGAGATCGCGCGCTTTATGGGGGCCGACTCTATCGTCTATCTGACGGTGGAGGAGCTTCAGGAATGTGTGAGAGACGCTGAGCGCTTCTGCATGTCGTGTTTTACGGCGCGCTATCCGGAGGGCAGCCTCCCAGCAGACCATCCGGCGTTGGAGTATCTGCTGCCCAAGTGATTGTATATGCGCTACCGCGACGCCGGCGTGGATAGAGACCAAGCCGATCAGCTCGTCGAGCTGATTAAAAAGCTGAATCCCAAGGGCAGCTCCCAGATCGGCCCGTTTGCGGGGCTGTTCGATCTGCAAGAGATTCTCCAAGAGTATACAGACCCCGTCTTGGTGAGTTCTACCGACGGCATCGGCACCAAGACGAGAATCGCGCTCGAATACCAAAAATTTGACGGCTTGGGTCAAGATTTAGTAGCGATGAACGTCAACGACTTGGTCTGTCTGGGGGCGAAGCCCCTCTTCTTTTTGGACTACTACGCTACAGCGAGACTGGATCTAGAGATGAGTCGGGAGGTCTTCGCGGGGCTGGTGGAGGCTTGTGATGCAGCGGGCTGTCTGCTCATCGGGGGCGAAACGGCGCAACTGCCCGATCTCTTCGTGAGGGCTGATGACTTTGAATTGGTCGGGTTTGTGGTAGGGATCGTCGAGCGCGCTCAGATCCCCAAGCCAGAGAGCGTCGCGCCGGGGGATGTGCTGGTTGGGCTAGGGGCGAGCGGGCCCCACTGCAACGGCTTTTCGCTCATCCGCAAGATACTAGAGAAACAGAAGCTCGATCTGAGAAAAATTTACGCTGAAGCGGGGGAGCGTCCGCTGGGAGAGTTATTGCTCGAGCCGATGCCGATCTACTCCAACGTTGTGCTCAGACTTTTTGAGAGGTTCGCGGTGAAGGGGGCGGCGCACATTACAGGGGGCGGGATCCCTGGGAATTTGGCGCGGGCGCTCAACGAGCGAGTCGACGCTGTTGTGCATCGGGGGAATTGGCCAATCCCCAAGCTCTTTCGCGCGCTGCAAGCGTGGGGGAACGTGCCCGAAGACGAACTCTGGGAGGTCTTTAATATGGGCGTGGGGTTTATCGTGATCGTGCCCGGAGAGCAAGCCGAAGCGGTGCTCCAGTTCTTAGCAGAGCACGGAGAGCGAGCGTATCGCGTCGGGGAGATCGTGAGCGGGGCGGGAGGCGTCGTCTTTAAAAATTAAAAAGATCCCCGGAGCTTCTGGATCCCGGGGATCTTCTCTTATAGCGAATCTCCTGGACTAACCCCCTGTGCACGCCCAGTCGACCCTGGGAACCACGACCTTCCCGGTCACGAAATTGATATCCCTATGAGCCCGACCCTCTCCACTGCCCTTGTGCTGCGTGGTGAAGTCATCCGCATCGGAATAAGCTACGTAGAGCTCCATCCTCACTGGCACGGCCACATCGTACTTGTCTTGGGTGTAGAGCTTACGCTTGAACTCAATGATCGTGAATGTCGTGCCACCCTCGACAAATTCCCGACCCGCTGCTTGAGCTATATCGTTCTTGCCACCGAATGCCGTATCGGGCTTGTGGCCGAAGTTCCCATCGGCAAAGCTATCTTCAATAGCAAGCTTGTTGCCCTCGGTGACGTAGCCGATGATGATGTCTGCAACCCCTGCTTTGGGGTTAGCGCTCGTAGGCACCAGGGGCATCAACCCCCAGCCGACCCACCCCTTGGCGGGAGCCTTCAAGCCTACATAGATAAACTCCCCGTCAATGGTCCAGTAGACATCCATCTTGAACGTAGCCCCTGGCGTTCGCTTCGAGGCATCCACGGTGCACCGATACTGATACTCCCCAACGAGAATATCTCCATCTATAACAGATGGATACTGTGACACAGCCGGTGTGCCTCCGATGAACGTAGCAAACACGCCCCCGATGAGCACTAACATCGCTAACGTGGCGAACGGCCTATTGATTTTCATCATTTCTCGCTCCTTTCTTGGCTATTTTGTGGGAAGATTCCTCACATCTAATTTTACGTGTTTAATAAAGCAAGGCAATGATTTATATCAGGATAATTTATGATGTTGTTCATTTGGGCAAATGGGGGGAATAGTTAGGTAAGACTGAAGAGGCCAAGAAGCTTCAACGGAATGGTCACTCTCTGGACGTCCGTGCGCTCAGCGCCCTGCGCAGCGGCGAGCGCCTCTCTAACAAATAACAGAGCGCCACCGCCAACGCATCGGCAGCATCATCGGGCTTGGGCAGCTCTTTTAACTTGAGCCATCTCTGAATCATCTTTTGGATTTGGGGCTTCTTCGCGTGCCCGTAGCCCGCAATGCGCAGCTTCACTTGCAAGGGCGTGTAACTCGCAACTGTCAACCCATGCGCCGCGAGCAAAACTACTCCACGCGCTTGAGCGACCACCATCGCCGTCGTGCGATTCTGACTGAAGAAGAGTTCTTCAATCGCCAACACGTCGGGACGGTACTCTTCGATCAGCCGGCGCACGTCGCTGTAGAGCGTGTGCAGGCGCTCGCTCAGCGGCTCTTCTGCCGAGGTGCGGATCACTCCCACTTCGATCACACTCGGCGCTCGCGCGCCCTCTAAGAGCGCATACCCCGTCGTCGCTAAACCGGGATCTATCCCCAAGACGCGCATATCTAGAGCAGCTTCTCTAAGACTTTGAAGCGCGGATCGCCCGGGGCTTTACGCTCGCAATCGCAGGTCGTGACGTTCAAGTCTTGACCGCACTGGGGACAGAGGCCCTTGCAGTCGGGGCGACAGAGCGGCTTGATCGCTAAGCTATTGGCGATCAGCCCCATC
>JANXAU010000053.1 GCA_025061735.1 Candidatus Bipolaricaulota bacterium | reverse complement strand
CCCACGACGAGCGCCACGTTGAACGTCTCAAAGAACTCTTCGTCGCTAACCCCGAGCTTGGCGCACTGAATCAAATGATACGAGATGCAGTCGTCGCAGCGCAAGACCATCGACGCGACCAACCCTAAGAGTTCTTTGGTCTTGGCGGGGAGCGCGCCGTCGGTGTAGGCTTGGGAGTCGAGCGCGAAGAATCGCTTGATCTGCAGATTCTCGCGCGACAGAATCTTCTCGTTCATCTTCTGTCGGAACTCTTGAAAAGACCGGAGACGATTGGGCATAGGACCTCCTTAATCGGAGACTTTCAAATCTCGTTGCGGGGGGCCACCGATAGCTTCGATAGTTTGGAAATGTCCATCTCCGAAGTGCCAGACCTCGTGCTGATGGCGCTGAGCCGCGGCTGCGATCAGCAAGTCTATCACGGGAACCGATCTTCCTGCCCGACGGAGCTTCCACGCAAGTTCTGAGGCTATCGCGGCCTCCTCCCATCCTAAATCCAGACACGACAGAGCCTGAAGATCATTCTAGAGTGTTCGATAGGCGTCTTTGGTCTTGGCACCGCGCAGCAGCTCCACGGCCACGGGCGCGACGACCGCAATCTCATGAACTTCCAAAGCTTTGGTCAGCTCGTGCTTGACCCTTCTAGCTCCTCGCGGATGGTAGAACTCAATCCACGCTGAGGTATCTACCAGAATCTTAGCCATCAGCGCTCCTCGCGCGAGCGTTGAAGCTCTTCTTGGGATAGGCTCAGCTCAATAGCGCCTGCATGCGCGATGATCTCCTGTCGGCGTAAGCGACGGACGAGCTGGCGCAAGGCAATCTCGAGGGCCTCTCGCTTGGTCTTCGCTCCGCTCAGCCGACGTGCCTCCTCCAGCAATTCCTCATCCAGCGTCACCGTCATGCGTGCCATATCTAAGCACCTCCGTCTGGTGTTTTCATTGTACACCCTATTGACAGAGTAGAACAATCGCCGATGTCAAGTTGAATCTAAGACGCTGGTATCGTAAGCTTTCTAGCGTGAAAGGAACTTCTATGAGCTGGGAAGAACTTCGGTCGCCAGCCTCGTTCTTAACGCAAAAGCTCGGCACCGTCGCGTGCGAGCAGACCTTGAGAGCGTATGAGTCGTATTGGGAGCGCGAAGGCAAGTCCATCTCTGAGATCGTAGATCGCGCGGGCACACCGTGGCTGCGAATGTTTGATCGCTTCGGGAACCGCATAGATGAGATTCTCTTTCCTCCCGAGTATTGGAAGCTGCTCAAGCATGGCTATCAGACAGGAATCGTCTGGCGCGCGTTTGAAGAGAAATCTTTGATCTCATCATATCTGTTGGGCTACGTCACGTCGTTCTACGATCCGGGGCTGTATTGTCCGTATACGGTCTCGCTCTCGACGGTGGTGCCGTTAGAGAAGTACGGGGCCGAGAGCGTGAGGGCGCGTTTTCTGCCTATGCTGCTCAAGCGAGACGACTCTGTCTGGCAGGGTGCGACGTGGATGACCGAAGCGAAGGGTGGCTCGGACTTAGGGGCAGCCGTTGAGACCATCGCCTGCCCTTCGGGAGACCATTGGCTCCTCACGGGTGAAAAGTATTTCGCGAGCAACGCCGGAGCAGAATTGGCCGTCATTGCAGCGCGCCCCGAAGGAGCGCCGAAGACCGTGCGCGGCCTGGCGCTCTTTCTGCTGCCGAAGTATCGTCACGACGGAAATCTCAATTACACCATCAGACGCCTGAAAGACAAGATCGCGACGCGCTCTGTCCCCACCGGCGAAGTCGAACTCCAAGAGAGCGAAGCGTATCTGCTGGGCAGGCTGGAGTGGGGCGTCTATCTCATCTTAGAAGTCTTGAATCTCTCTCGAGTCGCAAACAGCATCGGCAGCGTCGCGCTGACCCAGCGCGTGCTCGCTGATGCGCTCAGCTTTGCCCAAGAGCGCACGGCGTTCGGCAAGCCCATTCTTGAACACCCGCTCTTGCGTAAGCAATTTGAAGAGCGCATTGAACAGCTAGAGATGGCGTTTGCGCTTGCGTGGGAGGCCGTCACACTTTTAGACCGAGTCTGGCGTCAGACGCCGCCGTATTCGGAAGAGTATCATCTCTTTCGGTTAGTAGCACACTTGGCGAAGTACTGGACGGCAGAGCTGGCCGCGCAGACGGCCAAGTGGGGGATGGAAGTCTATGGGGGGATTGGGACGCTGGCAGAGTTTGGGATGGATCGCTGGCTGCGCGAAGCGATGATCTTAGCGATCTGGGAGGGGACGCCGCATCGGCAAATGTTAGATGGTCTTGAAGTGATGGAGCGCAAGGGCGCGCATAGATTGCTTTTGCGGTATCTAGAGCCGTGGGCTGATCCCAAAATCCTACGCGAGATGGAAGCCCGTGTTGATGCTCACTTGAAGCTCGCCCCCGATGAGAAAGAAGCGCAGATTGAGAAGCTCTTTCGCGATCTGGCAAGCTTCACAGCGAAGACATTGCAAAGCAAGTTGGTATGACCCACGAAGCTCGCCTTGCTCTGGCTCGCGATCTCGCGCAGCGCATTCTGCAAAAATACGGCGACGCCGTGCTGGGCATCGCGCTCTACGGCTCCGTCGCTCGCAAAGCCGATACTTCTCACAGCGATATCGAGATGAAAGTCATCACCGATACTTCTGTCACCGAGCATGACGTTGAGTACGTTCACACATCGGGTGCCAAGATCGAGATCAACTATGAGCAAGCCGAGAATTATCTGCGCCGTGCCGCGAGCGTAGACACGGACTGGCCCATCTGGGCAGCGCAGTATCGTCAGCAGATGGTGCTCTTTGAGCGAGACGACTTCTTCGCTCGCGCACGCAAAGCGACTCAGAGCGCGCGCGATGAAGACTTTCGCGCTGCACAAGCCCAGCTTATCGCCGAAGATCTCTATGAATTAGTTCAGAAGATTCGTGGGGCGTGGGAGCAGCAAAGAGAAGAGAACTTGCGCTGGTGGGCAGGACGCTTTCTCTGGTTCTCGGCGCTCTGGCTGGGGCTGGCCAATCGTCAGTATTTCACGACCGGAGGCACGGTGTGGGACGAAGTGCGACGCCTTGCGATTCTGCCAAAGAACTTTGAGCACCAGTTAGCTGTGTTGGCTGGCTTTAGACCGAGCGCTGTGGGCGAAGTCTATCGCGCGGTGGAAGACCTGTGGGCAGAGATCCAAGAGTTAGCCAAAGCGCAGGGCGTCGCGTGGCAGAGCGACCGATGGCGGGTCTGAAGGAGATGAAGAACAGATGAGACACGTCTATCATCTTGATCTGACAGAAGAACAGATTCAAGGAGCGCGGATCGCGCTTCTTCCCGGTGATCCCGCGCGCGTGGAGAAGATCGCCCAACGCTTCTCCAAGAGTCAGCCATTGGCTTTCCACCGCGAGTTCAAAACGTCTTTGGCGTACGTGGGAGAGACGCCCGTGCTGGTGACCTCCACAGGCATCGGCGGCCCCTCGACGTCCATCGCCATCGAAGAGTTAGCCCTGCTCGGCGTGCGTACGTTCATTCGCGTCGGCACGTGCGGAGCCTTGCAGCCCACGATCAAGATCGGCGATGTCGTCATCACTACCGGGGCGGTCCGTCGCGAGGGCGCCTCGCTCGATTACGCCCCGCTGGAGTATCCCGCTGTCGCGCACTATCAGATCGTGCACGCTCTCCAGCAAGCCGCTCAAGAACTGCAGATCCCCCATCACGTGGGGATCACCTGTTCGACGGCTACTTTCTATCCCGGCCAAGAGCGCACCGACTCTTTTAGTCAATATACTCTTTTGCGCTTGCGCGGCATGACCGAAGAGTGGCAACGCCTGAACGTGCTCAACTACGAGATGGAAGCCGCGACGCTATTGACGATCTGCAGTGCGTTGGGGATGCGCGGGGGCTGCGTGAGCGGGGTCGTAGACCGGCACGGCGGCACGGAGATTCGCCCAGAAGACCTGCGCGCGGGCGAGCAGAACGCCATCCAAGTCTCCGTCCGGGCCGTAGAGTTGCTCTTGACAACCGAATTTTCTAAGATATTTGTGTGATGAAGCGCCTCGTAGAAGAGTTGGTAAAGGGGTTGTTAGAAGCTCGGTATGCGGTTGCTCTGACGGGGGCGGGCGTGAGCACCGATTCGGGGATTCCTGACTTTCGCAGCCCCGGCTCTGGACTCTGGCGGCACGTCAACCCGATGCAGGTCGCCTCGATAGAGGGATTTTTCGCCGATCCTGTGAGGTTTTACGAGTTTTGGTGCTGGCGCTTTGCCAAGCTGTCCAGCGCGGTGCCCAACATCACGCATCGGCTGCTGGCCGAGTTAGAAGAGCGTGGGATTCTTCGCGCGGTGATCACGCAGAACATTGACGATCTGCACCGCAAAGCGGGTTCCAAGCGAGTGTTAGAGGCGCACGGGAATTTCACGCGAGGGCGCTGCGTGGCCTGTCGCAAGCTCTATGCAATCGAGGAGATCTTTGTCAAGGTCGAGCGCGCTGGGCTTCCTCGCTGCGATGACTGTGGGCAACTGCTCAAGCCCGATGTGGTGCTCTTTGGGGAGCTGCTTCCCCCCAGTTTTGAAGAGGCGATGGCGGAAGTAGAACGCAGCGATCTGTTGTGGGTGTTGGGGACTTCGCTAGAGGTCTATCCGGTGGCGGGCCTGGTGCCGCAGGCGAAGCAAGAGGGCGCAAAGGTCTTTATCGTCAATCGTGAGCCAACCCCCTTTGATGGAATAGCCGATCTCGTGATCCACAGCGAGCTGGCTCCGGTGATGGAGCGGGTGCGTTTGAGTTTGAGATGACTCTCCAATGTGCCGAGGGGCGGACTCGAACCGCCGACACCAGGATTTTCAGTCCTGTGCTCTACCAGCTGAGCTACCTCGGCCAGACTTTGTCTGGACTGTACGCCTTCGTCAGCCCGGCGAAGCCTGGCGGGGATGACGGGATTTGAACCCGCGATCTCTGCCTTGACAGGGCAGCGTGTTAGGCCACTACACCACACCCCCAAAACGCTAGCATTATAACGGCTGCAAGAGAGTTCGTCAACCGTCAGCAACAGCGTAGGGACGCACTCCCGCGCGCCCCTACGCCCATAGCGTCACTCAGAGACCACGATCTGGCGAATCCGCCGCTGCGCCTCCAACAGATGGGCCTTGCTCAGCGCGTCCAGATCGGCCCGCTCCACCAGCAGATCGCCGATCGCCTTGTCCAGACGCACCAACTCCGCATAGGCCATCGCCACCGCGTCGCTGAGCCGATTCGGGGTCTCATCCTTCACCATCGCGATCAGCATGTCCAGATAGATGCTCTGGATCGCGCGCTGGAACGAGTCCGTCGGCGGCTGTCGGCTCAACACATCGCCCCAGATGGCATCGGTGAACCCCTTAAAGTGCTCGTCGAGCGTGTAGGGGTCCTCTTCGTCGGAGCGATAGGCGTTGTCGGTGATCCGCAACAGGCGCTCCGGCCAGAAAGCGGCCGTTAACACTTGCACGCGCATTCCTGTGATCGCGTCGTGGATGGGGAAGTGGAAGCGTTGGTTGGGCTGCCAGCTCGAGGCCCAGTCCCACCAGCGCTCGCGCGGCATCTTGTCCAAGAAGTGCTTGGGGAAGCGCTTCTGGACTTCGGGGCTGAAGATCTCCGTGACGAATCGCAGCGCCTTGCGTTGCTCTTCGGCCGAGAGCGGCTTGAGCGGCGTCAGCTCGTCGCCCTTGTGGGCGCGCGTCACGGTCATGCCTCCAAGGGCCTTGACGTAATAGATATAGCCCCGGAGTTCTTGGAAGAGCAGCGTGTTGACCGCACCGCGCAGCGGCCAGTACTCGTCGTCGGGGGCCAGCAGCCGGTCTTCTAGACGCTCCCACAAGCGCGCCACAAGCTTCTGCAAGTCTTTATAATACGCAACGGGATCGGCGCTCAGGTCCCACTGGGTGATCAAGGGATCGAGCGCGTAGGGGTAGAGCCAGGCGTCTTCGTCGGTGCCGTAGAGATGCTCGCGGGCGCTATGTTGCAACGCGATCTCTTGAAGCTGCGGATGCGGAGCGAGCCTCTCGTTCCCCACGGGGGTGTAGCCCCACTTGATCGCCCAGATGTCCCACGGACCTACTGTTGAGTTGAAGTACTCGCCTTGATGCTCCCGATCCGACGAGATGTTGGGGGGATTATACTCCATCACGGAAGCCGTAATGCCGTACCGGGACGTATAGTCTTTGTTGTGGAGCTGCTCAAAGGGCGTGGCGACGCTGGCTTTGAAGTTGTGGCGCAGGCCCAGGGCGTGCCCCACTTCGTGCATGACCGTCTCGCGGATGGCAGCCCCGACGTATTCTAAGGGGATGCCCTCACCGGGGGCGATGAGGCCATCGGCGGCGAGGGTCATCATCAGGGTGGCCATGTGCGGCGCCATGCCCGCTTCGTAGGAGCAGAGCAGCGAAGCCGCATGGGGATTGAGCGTGCGGGCGATCTCGAGGGCCTCACTCTCGTCTTGCAAGAACTGCATCGGGCTTTCGACCATGCGCAGGTACTCGTTGGTGAGCGCGCGCACCCAGTCGGCCGTAAACAGAATATCCGCATTGAGGATCTCGCCGCTGCGCGGGTCTACGTCCGATGGCCCCATAGCGAAGACTGAGGAGACCGAGGGCATCCAGCGAATGGTCGAGTAGCGGGCGTCGGCGGGATCCCAATGGGGATCGTTCGGCTGATCCAGAGCGAGGATCGCGTTCTTAAAGCCCGCGGCTTCAAAGGCCTTGTTCCAGGCTTCGACGCCCTCTTTGACGTAGGGGCGCAGCTCCTTGGGGACGGTGTTCTCAATATAAAAGATAATGGGCTTGACGGGTTCTGAGAGCGGCGCGTAGGGGTCTTTCTTCTCCAAGCGCCAGCGATTGACCAGACGGACGGAGTTCGTTGGCCCGGTCTGACGGCTGTAGTCTTTGTACGTTGTGACGAAGTAGCCGACGCGATCGTCGGCCAGGCGGGGCTTCATCGGTTGTTCGGGCAGCGCCAAGATGCTGTAGTGCAGCGCGACGGGGAGGGTCTTCTCGTCGGGAAGCACCGCGTAGACACGGGGCGGCACGTTCTGCATTGGGGCGTTAGCAGCGAACGTCAGGTCGGCGTCGATCTCGACGTTGCGCGGAAAGCCCTTGACGCTGGTGATTGCCGAGCGGGTGGGGTCTAGACGAAAGCTTGTTCTAAAGACGCCGGGGAGATAGTCTCCTAAGTTGGGCCAGTCGGAGAGAAAGAGACCCGTTGCGTCAATCAGGTAGCGACCGGCGGTCTCGTCGCGGGCGACGATGGCGAACGAACGACGCACCGAGTCACGAAAGCCCAGCTCGACCATCTGGCCCAAGGGGGTGCCGGGGTCGGCGCGAAAGTAGGGGTTGCGCGTCCAGAGTTCGATCTTGTCGTTGCGCATCCGAAACTGCAACAGATCCGAGTCTAAGGGGTATCCCGTGAGCAAGAACGACTCGCCGATGCCGCGCGCCATCTGCACGATCACCAAGAAGTCTTTGTTAAACTGATCCCGGGAGATCTCCAAATAGAGGGTGCCATCGCGCTTGAGGTAGGCGTTGAAATATCCGGGAATGCTCTTCATCTCGGCGACAAACGCCTCGATGGGGCCTTTGCCGGGGGCTTCTTGTCCCACAAACGGGACGGCCAGAGCCACTACCAACAAGACAGCAACGGTAATGCGACGGATCATTCTCATAGGGTCCTGCCCTCCTTCTCTTTGCTCAACAGAGTATCATACAGCTTCTTCGGGCGTCTGGCTAGTGATCGAGAATACCTCCCCCTCTTGACAGATATATATTTGTATGCTATACTAATGACTGCTATGAGAGAGTCGCTGACAGAGAAGCAGAGGCGGATTTTAGATTTTATTGTTGAGCAGATCTCGGAGCATGGGAGGCCGCCGACGCTGCGCGAGATCGCCGATGCTTTTGGGCTGCGCTCGGTGCGGAGCGTCCAGATGCATCTAGAGGCGCTAGAGCGCAAGGGGGCGATCCGGCGCTTGGCGGGGAAATCGCGCGGGATCGAGGTTTTGGCAAAAGCCCAGAGACGCGAGCACGGGATTCCGGTGGTGGGGCAGATCGCGGCGGGGCGTCCGATCCCCGCGGTCGAAGACGTTCAGGAGGTACTGAACTTGGATGTCTGGTTTGGGCGGGATGCGCGTCCTTTTGCGCTGAGAGTGCAGGGCGATAGCATGATCGAGGCCGGCATTCTCCATGGCGATCTGGTGATCGTCCAGCCGCAGCAGACCGCGCGTCCGGGCGAGATCGTCGTAGCGATCCACGAGAACGAAGCGACGGTGAAGTTCTTGATGATGAGGGAGAACCGGCCGTGGCTCGTCCCGGCGAACCCGCGCTATAAGTCGGCACCGTTGGGTGATGGTCAGATCGTTGGGCGGGTGGTCGGCGTGGTGAGGCGAGTCAAGCCGTCGCTGTACAAAGAGATTCTCCAGAGGAGGGAGACCGATGGGTAAGCAAGAAGTGCTCAACAGCGTGTTGGAGGGCCTGCGCCGCAAGTACGGCGAGGGCGCGATCATGTGGTTGGGGGAGCAGAGCAAGCTCCCGGTGGAGACGATCCCCACGGGGTCGCTGGCGCTCGATGTGGCGTTAGGAATTGGAGGAGTGCCGCGGGGAAGGATCGTCGAGATCTTTGGCCCGGAATCCTCGGGCAAGACGACGCTGGCGCTGCATATCTTAGCCCAGGCGCAAAAGCGCGGCGGCATCGCGGCGTTTATTGACGCCGAGCACGCGCTCGATCCCACGTACGCCAAAGCCATCGGCGTAGATTTAGATAAGATCTTGCTCTCGCAGCCCAATTCTGGCGAGCAAGCGCTGGAGATCATGGAGACGCTGGTGCGCAGCGGTGCTGTAGATGTGATCGTCGTAGACTCGGTAGCAGCGCTCGTCCCTGAAGCTGAAATTGCTGGGGCGATGGGCGATGCGCAAGTGGGGCTGCAAGCGCGCCTGATGAGCCAAGCGATGAGAAAGCTCGCCGCGGCGATCTCGCAATCGAAAACAACAGTGATCTTTATCAATCAGATTCGCCAGACGATCTCCGGCACGGGCTGGGGACCCACCACGACGACGACCGGGGGGTTAGCGTTGAAGTTTTATGCTTCCGTGCGCATGGAGATCAAGCGCTTGGGGAGCATCGAAGAGGGCGACAACCGTGTAGGCAGCGAGACAGTGGTCAAGGTCGTCAAGAACAAGCTCGCGCCGCCGTTCAAAGAGGCGAAGTTCGATATCATCTATGGGAAGGGGATTGTCTATGAGCGCGAATTAATTAAGACGGGGGAGCAGTTGGGCCTAGTGAAGAAGAGTGGGTCATGGTTTAACTTCGGGGAGACGCGCTTAGGGCAGGGGATCGCCAATGCGGCGGCGTTTTTAGAGTCTAACCGAGAGATCGCGCAGCAGTTGGAGCGCGCGATCCGTGAAAAAGCCGGGTTAGCGCTCCCATCTGTGAACGGGCAACCAGAGCCGGCGTCTCCGCAAGAGACTGAGAGCAGCTCGTCGGCTGACCCCGAAAGACCGCGACGTGGGGCGCGCAAGTCTGCCCCCACGCTGCTGGCGGGGGCGCCGGAGTCGCCCAACGGGGCTTAAGACGCTCACACAAGCAAGAGAAGGGCGAGGGCATCGTCTGTCGAAAGGAGGGAGGAAGCCGCTTCTGATCGCCGATGCCCTCCCCCTACTCTTTATGAGTAGCAAGATGGGGAAAACTTTGCTATTCTGCTCTCCATGCGAGCTATTCAGATTCTCGGCGTGCCCATAGATTTGGGGGCGGGACGACGCGGCGTGGACATGGGCCCCAGCGCGATTCGCTACGCCCAACTCGCCGATGAGATCCGCGCCCTCGGACTCCCGTGCGAAGACTTGGGCAACATCAGCGTCCCCCTGGCCGAACAGTCCACCACCCCAGACAATCCCCATCTGCGCTATCTGCCCTTCGTGATCGAAGCCGCCGAGCGCGTGCGCAACAGCGTCATCTCGGTCTTCTCCGACGACCGGATGCCGTTGATCCTGGGCGGCGATCACAGCCTCTCTATTGGCACTCTAGCAGCACTCGCCCAGGTCTTTAAAAACCCCGCCGTTCTTTGGGTCGATGCCCACGGGGATTTTAACACGCCGCAGACGACGCCGTCGGGCAATATTCACGGGATGGCCCTTGCCGTAGGCACCGGGCGTGGCGCTCCGCCGCTCTTGGAGATCTTTCGCTCTGAGAAGTTCATCTCCCCATCTAGAGTCGCGCTGATCGGCGTCCGATCGCTCGACCCCGGCGAGAGAGTGCTGCTCCGAGAATCGGGGGTGCACGTCTTCACGATGGCCGATATCGACCGGCGCGGGCTTCAAAGAATACTAGACGAAGCGCTGAACAAGATCTCCGCCGAAGCAGACGCGCTTCACGTCAGCTTCGACATGGATGTGATAGACCCCGATGTGGCCCCTGGGGTAGGGACCCCCGTGAGTGGGGGGCTGAGCTACCGCGAGGCGCACCTGGTGATGGAAACGATATCCGAGTCGAAGCTGCTGCGCTCCCTAGAAGTCGTCGAGGTCAATCCCATCTTGGACGAGCACAACCGCACGGCGCGGTTGGCCGTTGAGCTGATCGCCTCAGCGCTGGGACGACGCATCTTCTGAGAAGACTGCCGTTGCACTAGTTCACCCTTGATGGTTAAAATATAAACATGCAGCTAGTTCTTGATCACATCGGTATCGCCGTCAAAGAGATAGACGCGACGCTCAAAGCCCTAGAAGGGCTGGGGCTTGCACCCAGTGAGCGCGGCACGGTCGCGCAGTTCAGCGTCGAAGTCTGTATGCTCTCGGTGGGCAATGCCAAGCTCGAACTGCTCCAGCCCTTGAGCACCGATAGCCCTATCGCTAAGTTCTTAGAGAAGCGCGGGGAGGGAATTCATCATATCGCCCTTAGAGTCGCCAATATCGCCGAGACGCTCACTCGGCTCAAAGCCCAAGGCGTTCAGCTCATTGACGAATCCCCCAGAACGGGCTTTGGAGGCCATCTTGTTGCTTTTATCCACCCCAAGAGCACCCATGGCGTGCTGATCGAGTTGGTGCAGCACAAGAGCTAAGATCGCTCGTGCAGTATTTGTAGGCTTGAACTTCTCAAAATCTCCTAATTGCGAGCGGAGGATCTCAAAAACAATACGATCATCCACACGCCCGTACTCGTGCACCAAGAGATTACGAAACCCTTTCATCTCTCGCAGACGTTTCTTCAGCTCCTCTGAGATGACGCCGGCGTTAGCGAGTCTTTCAAACAAGTCGTCCTCTTCGCTGGGCAAGCCAAGCCGCAACCCCGATACTAAGTCACTCGCACCGAGCAGGCCCCCAACGGAGCCATCCTCAAGCCTGTAGATCGGCTCGCTTACCACGTCTTCGCATCTGGAGGTTCAACCAGGACGGTCGGGGGCGAACACTGGTGGCAGAGTGGGCGCGTGATGACCTGAGACCGGGAGCGATGGTCTTCCGGGAGTCTTTAGCTCGCCTCCAACAGATTTGAATAGTTCGGAGCCTTACGCCTTTCTGATTGCCGGGCCGTTCGCGGGTGATTTGCTCGTTGTAGATGATGGTTCTCAACGGCGTGTCCTGCGAGCTACTAAGCCTGAGTTCAAAACCGTGACCTGGAGCACGGGAGAACCGCTCTATGTATTTGCTGATAATCCAAAGGAGAGTGTAATAAGATGAAAGCGCTAGGATGCTGATCAATACAGAACATCTATTTTCTGAAGGGACTCAAGATACTTTATCGTGCTGAAGGCGCTCTCCAAGCGCGTGGCGCGCGTCTATAATAGCGGGTTATCGAGAGTTTGTTCTGTTAATCGAGAAAATCCCCTAGCACTTCTAAGACATCTAATTCGACGACTTCGGCAGGAACCCCCACCAGCTCGCTGAGGCTGGGCCGGGTTCGACCCTCATCCCCGGAGATCAGCTCTTTGATATACAGCCCCCCTTCGCCATGCACTCGGATTCGGGCCTCGGTCGGATTGACCAACTCCCCAGAGATCGCCAGCACGCGCCGCGTGCGCACCAAGTCCGCACGACGGTGGCTCACCCGCCGCGGCGTCCTCTGCTGAATGGGGGTCTGCTCTAGCACCGCAAAGGCTTCGCGCAAACGATCTGGAGAGACCGGGGCAGAGAACCGTACTCGTGCTTCGTAAATCTTCTCAGCCTCGCAGTGCTTCAAGCGTTCGACCACCGACCCCGATACCAATTTCAACGGCGAGACCTCGACCTTGCCGGCGGCTTGCTCGTTGATCTCCCTCTGCAAGCGCTCAAGATCGAGCGTTCGGATCTTCGGCTCCTTGATCTCCAGAACGAAAGGCCGACCGCGTCCCAGCATCCGGGCGTCTATGTCTTCTCGCCCCGCCCCGTGAAAGGCCGTGCCGCTCCCGCGCGTCTCCCGCAAGAGCGGCGGGCTGATCAGCTCCTCTACGCTCTCTGCATATCGCTTGCCCGTGAACGCGCACTCCTCACACCCTCGCCCGCCACAGGCCCGACAGGGCCATCTCGTCTGAGGGATCGTCCGCACCAGCTTGCGATAGCGCCCGTAGACAAAGAGCGAATTGATCTGAACCGTCAGCTTCGCTTGCTGCAAGTCCATGACCAAGACGATCTGCGGCTCGCGAAAGTCCACGTGTACCAGGCGCCCGCGCTCGGACAGCCGTGCCCCAAAGAGACGCCCCACCTCGCGATTGAACTCCTGCTTGAACGGCTCCCCGCGCAGGTCGTACTCCTTCTGCAGCGCCTGTTCGAGGGCTTCGATCTCAAAGGGAACGCGCGTCCCCATGAGATACGTCTGAAATTCTAACCCCTCCACCGCTTGCAAGGCGCGCTCGGCCCACTCCGGGACGTGAGCAAAGGCCCCTCGGCAGAGCCCGCAGCCATTCGAGGCCAAAGCGATTGCGCGATCGGTCATGTGGAGCACGACGCGCAGGGCGCGCCCGCGCTCGCGATTGCGCAGCCCCGACCCCAACGCCGAGAAGAATCGCCCCAAACAGTGATCGCACAGCTCTCGCCCCGACAGCAGCTGACGAGCTTTCTCTAAGAGAATGGACATATGGCCTTGGTGTTCTCTGATTTTGCCAGACTAAATTATAAACGATTCGGAGGCCCGCTCTGACGCTAAAGGAGTTGGCCTAAGTGAAAACGCTCTTTCGCCCTCTCAAAGCTTTGCTTCTCTTAGGAATCGCAGCGATCGTGGTCTTGATGGTGCTTGGGTTGGGGGCGGCCCCCCCTGGGCCATCCGCCCCCGCCGTCGCGGGCCCGTACATCCGGGGCGTCTATCTCCCCGCAAACGTCGCGGCCCATCCCAAAAGGCTTCAAGAGATCACTCAGAAGGCGCGCCGCATCGGCTTTAACGCCTTGGTCATCGACGTCAAAGACAACCACGGTCTGGTCTACTACGATACGAAAGTCCCGTTGGCTGCCCAGATCGGCGCGCGCAACCCCCTCCTCAAGCTCGAGGAGCTGCTCCCATCGCTGAGATCTCAGGGTTTCTATCTGATAGCGCGCCAGGTGCTCTTTTACGATCCCAAGGTGGCTCGCCACCTAGATGCTTTGAAGACGGAGCGCGAGCCGGGGCGCTGGGTCTCCCCGGCCGAGGAGCGCGTCCAGCGCTATAACTTGGCCATTGCCGAAGAGGTCGCCGCGCTGGGCTTCGACGAGATCCAGTTCGACTACGTGCGCTGGCCCGATGGCGGGGCCTATCGGCCCATCTACGCGGAACGCTACGCGGCTATTGAGCGCTTTCTCCAGCGCGTGCATAACCGACTGTACAAAAAGATCACGCTCTCGGCCGATGTCTTTGGGCGAGCGCTATGGCCCTGGAACCTCAAGAAGATAGACCCCATCGGGCAGCACCTGGAGACCTTCCAGCGCTATCTCCACGTGCTCTCCCCCATGATCTATCCCTCGCATTACGAGACCGAAGCGTTGCGTTCCGATCCATACGGGACCATCAAGAAGGCCCTGCTCTCTGGACAGCAGCGAGGGCTTGCGTTGCGCCCCTTTCTTCAAGCCTTTGAGATGCACATCCCCGCTACGATGACGTATGACGAGTACATTCGTGCGCAAGTGCGCGCTGCGCACGAGCTGGGAGTAGAGAGCTATCTCTTCTGGAACCCAAGGGGAGATTACACCGGGCTGTGGCGAGCGCTCTCGACTCGTTAACGAAACTCGAGGCTGACAAACGGCCCCACGTAGAGCAGATACTCTCGGCGCATCTGGGTCTCGATGCCCCCGCTTGCCACCCAGCCCTCGTGCTCGATGAAGCGCCACTCACCCCGCACTTTTTGGGTATAAAACCCGTTGATCAACCCGCCCAGAAAGACCGTCTGGGATTTGAACTGAAACGGTTCTAACCCAACGGCGATCTCGATCAGATGCACCAACCCAAAGGGATCCTGCAAGACGAGTTCGTTGCGCAGCGTGATAGAAGCCCAATCCATAAAGAGACCAAAGCGCTTCATCGAGAAGTCGAGCGTGCCTCCGTCGGGGTCGATCAGTTCTAGTGTAAAGAGCGCTTCGCCCCAGCGCACCGTCCACGCCCAGCGCAAGAACGACGGGATCGCTTGGTAATCGAAGACGATCTCTTGTTGGATCAGCACGCCCAACAGAGCGCCGCGTGCTACTATAGCCAGCTGCGAGAACCCGACGCTGGGGAAATCGAAGACGAGTTCAAACCCGACAGTGATCCCGGAGATGCGCAAATTTCTGACGATCAGCTTCTCTTGTTGGAAATCAAATCCCGAGACGACTTGCCCCTCGAAGAAGCGCTCCCACGGCTTGCACTCGCCGAAGCACTCCCAGCCCTGACGCGCGCCGATATACGTCTGGGCGAGCACTTCCAAGCCCCCCATCGTCAAGCCTCCGGCCTCCAAAATCAGACCGGTCTCAAACGACGGACTCTGAGGAGTCCCCCAGTTGGCCAGCAAGAGCGTCACCGAGAATCTCAGTCCCGCGAGATCAATCCCGATCTGGCTGATGAGCTTTCTAAACTGCAAGGGCTCATTGAGCGTGGGATCGAGCATCTTGGGCAGATCGAGCGGCGAAGCCAGATCGTCCAGGAACATCCTCAAGGGCAGCCCGGTGAGACAGCTCGGCGGGCAGCCGGGCAACTCGGGCACGGCATGGCTCACCGTCCAGAAGGGATCATCCGAGACTTCTATAATATTGGGGGCAAAGATCCCGATGTGGCGCATGAAGATCGCCATGCCGGCGCGCAGCTCAAACGCTTGAAACTCCGGGCCTTTGAAACTGAAGATGCTGATGCTGCTGAGAGAAAGCCCCCCAACGAACAGCTCCAAGCGCAGGCCGGCCTCGACGTCCATGGCGATCTGGTCGAGCTTGCTCTCGCCGGGGTTGGCCGGCTCGAAGAAGATCGAGACGATCGCTTGACCAGAGATCGGCGCCGCGAAGGCCGGTTGAGCGAACAGAGCAACGAGAGCCACGAAAGTGAGAGCGCTTCTCATGGTGGAACGATCACGACCTTTCCAAGCGTGCTAGGGCCCAGCGTGATGGGCTGTCCGATGCGATCTAAGCAGAGATCAATCTGAGTGATCGTCAGATCCGTCTGGCTATTGACCGGGCCGACGGCTTGCACAGTCAGCTCGACGATGGGGATTTCGATCATGCTCCAAGGTGTGGTTAGGATCGGGCGGATCGAGCCGCCGATGAAGCTCGCGCTAAACTGCGCTGTGCCCAGCCCGTTGTTGATCGTGCTCCCCAAGATCGTAAAGCCGTTGATCCCATCAATCGCCGTGATTTGGATGACCGTGGGATCGAAGAGGAACATCCCCACAGGGCCGATCTGGAGGGTCTTGAGATCGGGAGGGTTGAGCACGCGAATCTGAACAATGCCCGACGCCCCCGAAGGAAGCTCTAACGAGCTGATCGTCAGCCGAGCGCGATACGACCCTTCACACCCGACGAGAACCGTCCCGAGGGCGAAGAGCAGGAGCGCCGTGAAGCTTCTCTTCATCGCAAGATCACCAACTTTTGTAGATGGCTGCGCACCAGAGCGCCGTCGGCGCCACGCACAAAGACCAGATAGAGATAGACGCCGTTGGCGACTCTACGTCCATCGCTCGTCAGCCCGCGCCACTCTAACTCGCTCCCCAAGCGCCAATCGCTCGCGAAGACCGTCTTGCCAGAGAGATCGAAGATTTTTACAGAGATCTGGTGAATCCCCTGACCTTCGGCGCGGAAGCGTACCGCGCGTCGGAAAGATGCTGCCACAAAGCGCTGAACGCTCAAGGGAACGAAGACGCTCTCTAGAGACCGCAAGGCCGTCTCGGCCGTTCGGGGTTCGACGGGGCAGCGAAGGCGATAGCCCTGAGCGATCTCCGCGATCGCCGTAGCGTCGCGGGAGTCAATAACGCCAAAGGGCGGGGCGACATCGGCAGCAGCGCGCTGGCGCTCGGTCAACTGCAACGCGCCGATGGCCGCTTGCCCCACGATCTGCGCGTCTATCAGATCTACGTCGCCATCGGTATCTACGTCCCCACAGAGGATGAAGAACTCTCCCGCCGTCAGGACGGTCGCATCGCCGAGGGTCGGCGTGCGGGGATCGTCGCTGGGCTGTTCAGAGAGATTCGTCCCCCAGACGAACGCTTGGTTGCTCAGGGTTCTGTCCGAGAGCGGGTTCTGCAGGCGCACCTGGAAGCTGATCCGAGCCTGTCCCCCCTGAGGGGCCAGCTTGCCCAGGTTCACCAGCAGCTCTTGGGAGTTGGGGACGGTGCCCGACATGATCAGCCCGTGATCGCTCTTGACGCTCGCCTCCAAGATGCGCATCTCGCTGGGGAGAGCGTCGCTGAGCTGAAGCCCTGAAGCCTCGTGCGTGCCCAGATTGATCACAGTCAAGACGTACTCCAACAGCTCGCCGGCGCTGACCATGCCGTTGCGGTCGTCGTCGCTGGCAGCGTAGACGCTCTTAGTAAAATATAAGAACGCTTTGTGATGGCCGGGGATGATCGTGGGGTCGTTGAGAGCGAGCGTGGTGGGGTCGTCGCTGCGGAAGCTGCCCGCGCTGGGGACGTTGACCAGCGACTGGGTGACCAAGTTGACGCCGGTGGGCCAAGAATCTTTAATCAGCACGTCGAACGAGAGCTGGGCTTGGCCATTGCGCGGGATGGGGTCGAGCGCGATCCCAATCGTCGTATCGCTGGAGGCATTGCCCGTGGTGACGCTGCCCTGGGAGGTGCGGACGCTCCCGACGACCAGCTGAGTGTGAGGGTCGGGAGTGGTGCTGAAGAAGGCGTTCTGTGCGTCGGTGTTGCCCAGATTCAGGAGCGTCACGGCATAACTGAGAGTATCGCCGGGGCTGGGGAGGCCGTCGCCGTTGGCGTCTATTTTGAGATAGGCTCTTTGGGAAATGTAGATGTGCGGGCTGTTCCAGACCGGGGTGAGCGTCGGGTCCTCTTCGGCGGGGGTGGTGGGATCGTCGCTGGGCTGGCTGGGGAGGTTGGCCGCGCTCAGCAGGGCTTGGCTACCAACAACAGCCACCGAGCTAGGAATATCGGGATCGATCCCCGCGCGATACGTCACTGTGATAGAACTCTTGGGCCGGAGAGTGCCCAGACCGATGCGCACAAAGCGCTCGCCCACTTCGTTGCCGGAGAGCACGTCGCCCTGGGTGGTCGTGACGCTGCCGACGACCAACGTGAGGTGAGGGTCGAACCCTTCGGTGAGCACAACAGCGTTGGCGCTCTCCGCGCCCAGATTCTCTACTATTACGGTGTATTTGAGAATATCCCCCGGGCTGGGAAGCCCATTTCCGTCGAGGTCGTTAAAGAGCGTGTAGCTCTTCCATGCTTTGAGCAGCGGCCCCGTGCCCACATAGAGATCGGTAGGGTCGTTGGGGATGGGGGTTTGGGGATCGTCGGTGAGCGTATCGGGCAGCTCGTTGCACGAGAGAACTCCCTGAAGTCGGATGCGTCGCACGCCTGACAGAAGTTCTTTGATGCGCACGCGGAACTCTATCGTCTCGGAAGAGTTGGGAGCAAGCTGGGGAAGCGCTATGCGAATTTGGCGGTCGCCATCCGCGTTGCCGGAGAGGATCTGCCCGGCAGAGGCCGAGACGCTGCCCACGAAGAGTTGAGTATAGGGATCGGGAGTAGCGATGAAGAGCAGATTCGTAGCCGCCGCCGCGCCGGTGTTTTTGAGCACTACGGAGTACTCAAGCGTATCGTTGGAGCTGGGGCCAAGGGGCGGTGCGTCTTCGAGGGTGCGCACGCGCGCCATTGCCGTGAGCTGGGGCGTGCGACTACCGACGACGGTGGTGAACGACGCAGAATTATTGGTTGTTTCGCTCTCGGCGGTCGCGGTGGCGATGCGCGCCGTAGCGATGAGGCTCACCCCTTCGGAGAGCGAGGAGCGGACGGCGACTTGGAGCACCAGCGAGCCGCCTTCGTTGGGGGAGAGCGAGCCGAGTCGGTAGGTGACAACTTGGCCGGAGATGCCCTGCGGCGGCGGGCTGGCCTGGACAAACTGCACGTCTGCCGGGAGATTCAACGTGACGACGACGTCTTCGGCGACCGAAGGCCCAAGATTTCTGTAGGTGATCGTATAGCGCAGGGCACCACCGGGGCGCACCGTCGAAGAGCTGCTCAGCGCGATCTGCACATCGGTCGCGCTGTTGACGCACGATGTGTCTGAAGTGATCACGATATTCTCGTGAACAGCCCCCTGAACGGTGGTGCAGAGTTCGCCGTTGGCGAGCGCTTTGAGCTGAAAGCTCACGGTGCCGGCGGGGTTCTGTCCAGCGGGGACGGGATCGAGAAGGATCCAACGGATCGCGTTAACCCTCTCGGCCGCTGCGGGTTCAGAAGCCGAGAACGTCTCGCCCTCGTCGGTGGACCAGAGCTTGAGGCAGTTTGTGTTGCAAGCGGCGCTGTTGGCGACATAAGCTGCTCGGTTCTGCGGGAGGCGCGCGGTGAGGAGCAGCGGCGTCCCCGAGGTCCCTAGAGGTGTGCTCGAAGTATTGCCGTAATGAATCGTATACGTGAGGGTCGTGTTGGTGCCCCCCATCGTGGGGCTGACGGAGCTGTCTATCAGCAAGCCGCCGCTGCGGTCATCTACAGAGAGCGTAAGACCGATCGCGCCGATGTCCGAATTATATTGATGCCCGTTCCCAGAAGCTGTTTGTTGATAGGGCTGAAGCTGGGTCGTGCAGCGGCGCAGCCCAATGAACGTATATTTGACGTAGTCATCGGCGTTGTACGCATAGTTGGGTGGGGGATTGTGCGAGGCGATCCCAGAAAAATAGAGCTGATCGCGATAGGGTTCGTTCTTGAGGCTTTTGAAGCGCACTTCGGTGCGCACGAGCCGTAAGCAGCTGGGATCGAAGTTGGGGTTGCTGACGGGCTGGAGCCAGGCATCTTCGACGGCCTCGGGTCCGGGGCCAATCGCCCCCAGATCGAATCCCGTGATCGTCACCGTGACGAGTTCGCCGGGAGCGATCGTAGTACGCGGCTCGATCGTGACCGAGCCGCTGGGCGGACGGACGCGACTGCTATTGCTCGCGGAGGCGCGGCGGATGTGAAGAGCTGAGACTTGGGAGTCGCCGCAGCCGCCGTCGGCGGTCGCCCAGACGGTGTACGAATAAGCTGCGTTTTCAGTAGCGGGGTAGCGCACGAACCAATAGAGCGTCTGGATGGCACCCGGAGGCAGCACGCCCAGAGACCGTCGGGCGTCGCTGGCAGGGCCAAGCAGCTCTAGGCTGCGCGTGCCCGTCGTCGGGAAGCTCCCGGGGGTCGTCCCGTCCCCGATGAAGACCATCAGATTTTTGATAGGGGCGCTGCCGGTGTTGCTCACGCGCGCGGTCAGGGTCGCGACACGCGGGCTTGGCCCATTATCCGATCCGATTAGGGCCGAGGGGCTGGACGTGATCGTGACGACGAGATTCCCCGGTGGACAAGAAGCGTAGCTATAGAACGTGCTAAAGCTTAGAGAGAGAGTAGCAGAGACACAGATAAGCAGAAGAAGCGATCTGCAGCGCATAGCACCTCACTCTGTAGGGGCAAGCCCCTACGTCCGAGAGCATTCTATGTTCTGGGGGCTAGAGATACAGTGCTAGGAGGTCACAGCGACGACGCGAGTTCTTCACTCTGGGGAGGGACAGGAGAGGGAGCGTAAAGGGACAGGCGACCGCGGGGCTTGCAGGACGAGCGCAAGCCTCGTAGAATGCTAATATCTTGCTGGCTCGAGGGAGGGCTGATGACGATGAGCGAGCTTATCTTTGCGGTCGTGATCTTGATTGCGGCTCTGGTGGGGCTGGTCGGATTGGGCTCGATGGTCATCTCGCCGCCGCTGGCGCAGAAGATCTTCTTAGTCGCAGGAGTGATTGGGATGTTGGGGTTCTTTGGCTATGCGGTGGTGCGGGTGCGCGCGGAGAGGCGAGAACAATCGCAGAAGAGATAGGGCTTCGATGTCTTTAGAAAAGCTGTTAGAGCAAGCGCGAAGCGATAGCGCCGTGCTGGCGGTCTTGCTCTTTGGCAGTGCCGCTCGTGGTGAAGAGCATTCACAATCTGATCTGGACATCTGCTTGGTGCTCTATCCCTAAGCGTCGGCAGATTTCACTAAGAAGCGCTTAGAGTATCTGGCGCAGTTTGACTATGACGTTCAAGTCTTTCAGCAGCTTCCGATTTATATTCGTCGTCGAGTCTTAGCCGAGGGGCGGGTCTTGCTCTGCAAAGATGACAATCTGCTCTATGAGATCGCGTTCCGTACGGCGCAGGCCTTTGAAGACTTTAAGCACCTCTATCGCGATTACTTGGAGGCGATAGCCCGTGCTTGATCGCGAGCGCATCTTGGGAAAGCTCGACGAATTAGAGGGGTATCTGCACGAGCTGCGCCAAATCGCGCCGGCGGTGTTGGAAGAGTACCAACAGAGCATCGAGAAGCGGCGGGCTTGTGAGCGCCTCTTGCAGATTGCTCCATCGGCGAACAAGGCGCGCATGCAGCAGCGGCCTAGCTTGCACTTGACGCCCTGAAAACTGAACGGTTGCCTCATAAACGCCAGCGGGGGTAGTTAGTCGAATCTGGGCAGATGTGCCTGCCTCGAACGACACA
>JANXAU010000039.1 GCA_025061735.1 Candidatus Bipolaricaulota bacterium | reverse complement strand
TCCCCAAGTGCGCACCCTCGCGGAGATGCAGGCGGTCGTCTTCGACCGGGAATGGCTCAAAAAAGCCGATCTTCAACAGCCTCTCTATTTTATGTATCGCGATTGCGTCCTCCCCGAAGACCAAGAGACCGCCCGTCGTTTGGGGATTCGCTATGATATTACTGTTCTGCTGCCCACGCGCTTGGGCTGTGAGTACAACAAGACCAAAGGGCACTATCATTCGGAGAAGCAGCGCGGACTGGCCTACCCAGAACTCTACGAAGTCTTAGAAGGGGAAGGGTTGGTCTTGTTGCAGAGGCGCGACGGCGCGGCCGTGAGCGACGTGATCGCTCTTGTAGCTCAAGCCGGAGATAAAGTGATCGTCCCCCCCAACTACGGGCACGTCACGATCAATCTCGGCGATGCCCCGCTCAGGATGGCCAACTGGGTCTCGCTCGCGGTCGAGAGCTACTATGGCCCCTACGAAGAGAAGAACGGTGCGGCTTATTGGGTGCTCGCGCCGGAGCGCTCCGGCGGGCCGCGACGCTATCTGCCTAATATTCGATACGGGCGCTTGCCCCAACTGCGCGTGCTCTCGGCTTATGAGATTCCAGAGCTGAACCTGACGCGCCAGACCCCCATCTACGATCTCATCAAACGCCCTCAATTCTTGCGGTTTCTCAACTATCCAGAGGAGTTTTCTGATCTCTGGCAGAGGCTCTATGAGCGCTAAGACGCCGCGTGGGGAAGAAGAGCGCGACGAAAAACCCAACAACCGCTCCAATCCCCGTTCCCCATAGGATTAACATCAGACGATCTGGCCCCACCGGCCCCTGTGGCAACGGGGGGAGCGTCACGATCTCCAGCGGCTCCCAGTTCGACTCGACCAGACGCCTGCCCTCGGCTTGAGCACGCGCGAGCGCTATCAGACGCTCTTCTACGGCCAGTATGGGGCGATACTCCTCCCCCAGCGCGCGCACGCCCTCGGTCTGAAGCCTATCTAATTCTCGATCAAGCGCGTTTATGCGCTCTAGCAAGATCTCTAGCTGGCGTCGGAGATACCAGCTTTCGATGGTCGCCCCCGACTCGCCGATGCGCGTCTGCACGATGCGCGGCTTGAGAAACTCTTGCAGCTCTTTCTGAAGGGCCTCGCGCTGCGTCTGGAGAGCGGTGCGTCGCTGCTCGAGGCGCTCGTTGAGTTCTCTCAGCAACTGAGCGCGATGGGTTTGCAACGTCGTGCGCAGCTCTCCTAAGCGGCGGTGCTCGGCTTCTACGCTGGCTTTGAGATCGGCCTTGAGCTTTTCGCTCGCTTGGGCCAGATAGGCCGAAAGCGCGTCGCGCACCTCGCGGGGAGAGAACCCCCCGCGCAAGCGCAACGAGATAATCTCTCCGTCGCTTGAGCTGATCTGTAGATTCTGATAGAGCCACGAGATGACCTCCCAGCGGCCCTCAGTTTGGCCTTCGGCCGATGGCAAGCGCTTGGCCGCTTGGATAGCTAAATCGGCGCTGCGCAGAACATCAACGTTCCAGCGCAGCTCGCCCAACTCCGGGGGCAGCGGCGGCCTCTTCAGGCGCACGATCGCCATCGTCTCGAATTCTAAGGGCTGACGCAGCGCGTAGATCGCCGAGAGAATCAGCGCAGAGATCGTCACCACCACGAAGATCCAAAACTTGCTCACGGTCTCATCTCCTTTTTTCATCATAGCATTCTGAAGATCGCTCCGTCAAAAACGCTCGCGCAGGATCTTCACGATGCGTTCGGCGGCGTGGCCGTCGCCGAAGGGGTTGACCGCGCGCGCCATCTGCTCATACGCGTTGCGATCTTCCAAGAGCTGCGCAGCCTCTTCAAAGATCCTCTGAGAATCCGTTCCCACGAGCTTGGCCGTGCCGGCTTCGATCGCTTCGGGGCGCTCGGTCACTTTGCGCATGACCAAGACGGGCTTCCCCAGCGCAGGAGCCTCTTCTTGGATGCCCCCAGAATCCGTGAGAATAAAAAAAGCCCGGCCCATCAACCAGACGAAGCGCTCGTACTCCAGTGGCTCCATCAGAAAGACACGATCTGTATGAGCTAGAATCTTCTGCACCGGGGCGCGCACGTTGGGGTTTAAGTGCACGGGATAGATCAAGACGACGTCGGGGTGCTCTTGGGCGATCTTTTTCAGCCCCAGGCAGATGCTTTCAAACTCCGGGCCGAAGCTCTCGCGCCGGTGGCCCGTGATTAATAAGAGCTTCTTTTCGCCGCGCTCGATCTGGGCGAAGATCTCGGTGGGGATGGGGAAGCGCTCGCGAAAATCTAGGTCTTTTACGCGCGCCCAGATCTGCTGAAGCGCGTCGATCACTGTATTGCCGGTGACGAAGATCTTCTCGGTGGGGATTCCTTCGCGCAAGAGGTTCTGGCGAGCGCGCTCGGTGGGAGCGAAGTGCAGGTCGGCGAGCGCATCGGCTAAGAGGCGATTGATCTCTTCGGGGAAGGGGCTGTATTTGTCGTGCGTGCGCAGGCCCGCCTCGACGCGCGCAATCTTGATCTGCGCGTAGAACGCCGCCAGACTGGCGACGAACGCTGTAGTGGTGTCCCCTTGGGTGATGAGCAGATCGGGCTTCTCTTGTTGAATGACGGGTTCTAAGGCGAGGAGCGCATCAGCAGTGATCTGATAGAGCGACTGATTGGGGCGCATGAGGTTGAGATCATAATCGGGCTTGATCTTGAAGATATGAAGGACTTGGTCGAGCATCTGACGGTGCTGGGCGGTGACGCAGACGCGCGAGACGATCTCTGAGAATTTTTGTAGTTCGTTGAGTACCGGGGCGAGCTTGATCGCTTCCGGGCGCGTGCCGAAGACGGTGAGCACTCTCATAAATTTGAGTTTATCACGTTGAAAGGGATCGGTCAACGGATACGAAACGGATTAACGGATGCTCAAGCCAGTCGTCATCCGATAATCCGTTTATGCATCCGTTGGCAGATTTCTATAAGATAGACAAAGGGTGATTGGAATGTCTATATGGAGATGGAGTGCAGTGCTTGCTGTTCTGATTTGGGGGATGGGATGTGGGAGCGTAGAAGCGCGCGTTGTGGGGGTTGGGGGCGGCGGGCTGGTGGACGCCGCGGGGAATCTGGGGCTGGGGAGCACGGTCGTGCCCCTTGGGAGACTTTCGGTGGGGCTTTTTGTCTTGGGGATTGATATCGATCTGTGGCATCTGGGCAATGCTTTAGAGCTTGTCCCGGCGCTGGCGGCGCGGCTGCCGGCGCTCTTCGTCCCCAACGTCGAGTTTTATGTGGCCGTTGCGCCGCTGCTCTTCCAGATCGCGCCGACGCTCCAACTCGATCTGCAATCGGTCGTCCGGTGGGGGGTGGGCGTAGGCTTTGGCTTGCTCTATATCTTTGGCGAGATGATGGTCTTGGCCGACTGGGGGCCGCCGGTGCAGTGGCTAGGGCCGGGCGTAGCCCTGGGAGCGCAGATCGGATTTTGAGCGTTGCTTCTCAAAGTGTCTATTCGTTAGAATAAGAGCGCTATGAAGAACAGTATGCTGATCGCGTTGATGGTACTCTCGCTGTTGCTCTCCGGGTGTACATCTTCCAGCCGTGCCGATAGCGACTCTGAGAGGGCCAAGCTCCAAGAGCAGATACGCGGTCTGGTCCATCAGATCAGCGCACTCAACCGCGAGAACGAGCGCCTGCGCCGGCAGAACCAAGAGCTCGCGCAGCAGCTCTCGGGCCATCACGCCGCCGATCCCGAAGACGAGATCACCACCCAGCGCAAGCTGGCGCAAGTCCAAGCCCAGGCCGAGCATCTGACCGCAGAACAAGACAAGCTCATGCACCGATTGACGCAGTTGCAAGAAGAGCTGGCCGAGCGCGAGAAGGAGCGCGAAGCTCTCTTGCGCAATCTAGAAGCGCTCCGCCAGACGTTTATCGAGGAGATCACGCGATTGAAATCGGAGAACGAGCGTTTGCGCCAAGAGCAAAAAGAAGAATCAGAGAGAGAGTCAAAAGCTCTAACGGCGCTCTCTGCGCAAGAGTTGGCTGAGCGCGCGCGGGCGTTGCAACGAGAGCTGCAAGAGCTTCAGAGTGAAGTCTTAAAGCGCAAGATCGAAGCGTTTCACAAGAGCGCTCTGCAGACAGCGACGTGCAAAGAGGTGCAAGCCGAGAGCGTTGCGCCGTGTCTGGAGCAACAGATCGCTCTTGCGGTGGAGCTGACCAAGCGCGGGAGCGTGACGCGAGCCGTAGCGCTTTATGAGCAGATGCTGAAAGACTATCCCGACTTGGCTATAAGCGTCTCGCGAGTGGCGCACCCCATCACGGCGAGCGAGGTCGCGTGGGAGCTGAGTCTGCTGCGCGAGTCGGTCGCGCGCTCGACGATCAGCGATCTAGACGAGCAGATCAAGACGCGCTTGGGCATCTGGCACGCGTATCTTGAAGAGTATCCCGACTCACCCTACACCGACGACGCGCTCTGGCGATTGGCGTTTCTCTATTCCAACAGTTTTCGCTGGAGCGGGGCCAATTACGCTCATTACGATGCGACCAAGGCGCTCGAGAGCCTCAAGAAGATTCTCGATCTTGCGCAGGTTGAGACGACAGACCGTCTGAGCGATCTTTGGCGTGGGGGGGCAGCGCCGCGCGTGCTCACGCGGGCGTACATCTTGGAGATGATCGCACGTGGCTATGAGATCGCGCTCCAAGACTGTGGGGAGGCACTGGCTTGGTACGAGCGGGCGCTGGTTGAAACTACCGACGAGCAGAAGAAGACCGACTTAACAGCGACGGTGCTCGCTCTAAGAGAAAGTTGTGAGAAGTAAGAATGCGTGGCATCTTTCACTATCTGTGGGTCTATCGCGTTCGCCTTCTCTTAGGATTGTTGGCGCTCTTAATTGTGGACGGCGCTCAGTTGATCGTGCCGTTGATCGTCCGCGCTGCGATTGATGAGCTGGCGACGCAGGGGAGAGCGCAGCTGTGGCTCTACGCGGGCTATATTGTGGGCATCGCGCTCGTGGTCGCGATCTTTCGCTATTTCTGGCGCTATTTTATCTTCGGGACCTCGCGCATGATCCGGCGCGATCTGCGCGACCGCCTCTACGCCCACTTGCTCAAGCTCTCCGCAAACTTCTTCACCAACACCAAAACGGGCGATCTTATGGCCCACGCCACCAACGACGTCGAAGCCGTGCAGTTTGCCTGTGGCATGGGCCTCTTGGCGCTGGCCGACGCGATCATCATGGTCTCGTTCTCGCTGGTGGCGATGCTCTCGATCAGTTGGGAGCTGGTGCTCTACGCGTTCATCCCGTTGCCCATCGTCACGGTGTTCGTCGTCGTCGTCGGGCGCATGATCCATAAGCGCTTTATGGCCGTGCAAGAGGCGTTCTCGGTCTTGACCGAGAAGGTGCGCGAGGCGCTCTCCGGCGTGCGCATCATCAAGAGCTTTGCGCAAGAAGAGGGCTTTGCCAGAGATTTTGAAAGATCGAATCAGCTCTATTTAGAGAAGAACATGCGCTTGGTGAAGATCTCGGGCTTCTTCGACCCGACGATCGCGCTCTTGGCGGGGCTGTCCAGCGCGATCGTCTTGTGGATCGGCGGGCAGAAGGTGATTCTGGGGTCTATCAGTCTGGGCGACTTCGTCGCGTTCACGTCTTATCTGGGGATGCTGACGTGGCCCATGATGGCCTTGGGGTTTGTGATCAACTTGATGCAGCGCGGCGCAGCGTCGATGGAGCGCCTCGAGAAGATTCTTCAAACCGCACCCGATATTGTGAACGCCCCAGACGCAAAGCCCTTCCCCAAGAGAGCGTCGCTAGAGTGCCGTCGCTTGACGTTTGCGTACCCCGTCGGCGAGCCAAGCTCCAACGGGCATCCTCAGCCGGTGCTCAAAGATCTCTCGTTTCGGATCGAAGAGGGCCAGACGCTGGGGATCGTAGGGCTGACGGGGTCGGGCAAGAGCACATTGATTCACTTGCTCTTGCGCGTTTACGATCCACCCCCGGGAACGCTCTTTATTGGCAACACCGATGTGCGCCAGATTCGCCTAGACGCTCTGCGTTCGTCTGTAGCGCTCGTCCCGCAAGACCCGTTTCTCTTTTCAGCGACGATTCGCGAAAACATCGCGTTTGGGAACCCCAACGCCAGCGAAGATCAGATCATCGCCGCGGCGCGGCGCGCGGGCATCTATGACGAGATTCTAGAGTTTCCCAACGGCTTGGACACGATCGTGGGCGAACGCGGCGTCAGCCTGTCAGGGGGCCAGAAGCAGCGAGTGGCTCTGGCACGGGCGCTCTTGCTCGATCCCAAAATCTTAATTTTAGACGACGCGCTCTCGGCCGTAGATGCCGAAAAAGAAGAAGAGATCTTGCGCAACCTGCAAGACGTGCTGCGCTCGCGCACGTCTGTGATTATCGCCCATCGGATTTCAGCCGTTCAGAACGCTGATCTGATTTTGGTGCTCGATCACGGGCGGATCGTCGAGCGCGGGCGGCACGAAGACCTCCTAGCGCTGGACGGCATCTACGCGCGGCTCTATGAGCTGCAGCGCGCGGAGGAGGCCCTCACCGCCGTCCGGGGGGAGGACCAGCTATGAGTTATCACTGGGAAGAAGAGAAACTCGGTGCGGCGTATGACGCGGCGCTCATGCGCCGGCTGCTCACCTACGTCAAGCCCTATCGCAAGCTCTTTGCTCTCTGTCTCGTTTTGATTCTGTTCATCACGGCCTTCGAGCTGGCAATGCCCTATATCACGAAGATCGCCATTGATCGGTTTATTCTCTTGCCCTACGGGATCGTGCGCCTACCCACAGAGGACCCGCTCGCCCAGAGGGTGCTCGAGCGCTATCGGCCTCTCCATCTCGAAGGGGATCGGTATCTTCTAGATGTCACAGCGCTCGATCAGATCACGCGCACGGACTTAGAGATTAAGCGATGGCTGGAGAAAGAGCGCTATACGTTCGTAGATGACCGCGATCCCAAGCTCTTACAGATCGTGCAGAAGAATCCCGCAGCGTTTGAACGACACGGGCCTCTGTGGCTCATCAGCCAGACGAGTTTGCGCCAGCTCCCGCTGGCCGATCTCTTGACGCTGCGCGCTCCCCAGATCGAAGGGCTGCATCTGTTGGCGCTTCTCTTCGTGGCGATTCTGCTCTTAAGGTTGATCGTGAGCTTCGCGCAAGTCTATATCTTGCAGTTGAGCGGGCAGCGCATCATGAAAGATATGCGCATGGAGATCTTCGGGCATCTGATGAGGTTGCCCACGAAGTTCTTCGACCGAAACCCCGTGGGGCGGCTTGTGACGCGCGCGACCAACGACGTCTCGGCCATCAACGAGATGTACGCGTCGGTGCTCGTCTATCTCTTCAAAGACGTCTTCTTGGTGCTGGGGATCTTCGTTATCATGATTCAGCTCCATTGGCAGCTGGGCTTGTTGATCTTGGTGCTGGCGCCCTTCATCGCCTATGCGACTTGGGAGTTTCGCAAGCGCGCCCGAGATGCCTACCGCGACTTCAGAAGAAAGCTGGCCAAGCTCAACGCCTATCTGCAAGAGTCGCTCTCGGGGATGCGCATCATTCAGATCTTCGCGCAAGAACAGCGCAGCTATCAGACGTTTCAGAGCATCAACCAAGAAGAGTACGACGCCAACATGCGCCAACTCAAAGTCTTTGCGGTCTTCCAGCCGATCATTCACTTGATGAGTTCGCTGGCGGTGGGGCTGATTATTTGGTACGGGGGCTGGGGAGTTACGGAGGGTAGCCTGACGCTGGGCGCTCTCGTCGCGTTCTTGAGCTACGTGGAGATGCTCTTCGCGCCGATTCGAGATCTCGCCGAGAAGTATAATATTTTGCAAGGGGCGATGGCCTCGGCCGAGAGGATCTTTCTCTTGCTCGACGAGAAGCCCGAAGATCGTGGGCAGGGGCGCGTGCTCGCGGAGGTCCGCGGTGCGATAGAGTTTCGTGATGTTTGGTTTGCGTATCAGGACGAAGACTGGGTGTTGCGCGGCTTGTCGTTCAGCATTAAGCCGGGTGAGCGCGTGGCGATCGTCGGGCCGACGGGATCGGGCAAGACGACGATTATTGGTCTGTTATCCCGACTCTACGACATTCAGAAGGGCCAGATTCTCCTAGACGGCGTAGATATTCGCGAGTTAGACTTAAAATTCTTGCGCTCCCAGATGGCGGTGGTCTTGCAAGACGTCTTTCTCTTCTCCGGGGATATCTTGGGGAACATTCGCTTGCAGAACGACGCGATCTCGCGCGAGCGCGCCATAGAAGCCGCCAAGTTCGTCCAGGCCGATCGGTTTATAGAGAAGCTGGCTGATAGGTATAACGCTGAAGTCAAAGAGCGCGGCGCGACGCTTTCCGCGGGGCAGCGCCAATTATTAGCGTTCGCGCGCGCTGTTGCGTTTGATCCCAAGATTCTGATCTTGGACGAAGCGACGGCCAACATTGACTCCCAGACCGAAAGCCTGATTCAAGAATCTTTGGAGAAGATCCTGCGCGGGCGGACGTCGGTTACGATTGCCCATCGTCTTTCGACCATCCGTGATTCCGATAAAATTTTGGTGCTCAACAAGGGTCAATTGGTCGAGCAGGGCAGGCACGAGGAGCTGCTCGCCCGTCGTGGGTTGTATTACGCGCTCTATACGCTACAATTTGCCGAGACTGAGGCGATTCAAACTCGAACTTAACCAAGAAGGAGGAAGAAGATGCGCCATCGCAAGTTGCTAATCGTCTGCGCTCTCAGCGCGCTCTTAGTTGGGGGAATGGGAGTGGCTCAAGATTTTCAAGTCTACACCAACATCGCATATTACGACGGGCCAGAGGCCGATGCTATTAAACATCGGCTCGATCTGTTCGTCCCTCAAGACGCCAAAGAGGCTCCGGTCTTGCTCTTCGTGCACGGCGGCGGCTGGACGTCGGGAGATAAGAATCTGTATGGGTTTTTGGGGCGAACGTTCGCCCAGCAGGGCATCGTAACGGCTGTGATTAATTATCGCTTGAGTCCGCAGGTCCAGCACCCAGCGCACATCGAGGACGTGGCGCGGGCGTTTGCGTGGGTGCACAGAAACATCGCGCGCTACGGAGGCAGCGCGCAGAAGATCTTCGTGATGGGGCACTCCTCGGGTGGCCATCTCATAGCGCTGTTGGCGCTAGACGAGAAGTATCTTCGGGCGCACGGGCTGGCGCTCAACGCGATCAAGGGCGCGATCCCCATCAGTGGGATTTACGACGTGACGATCGAACCTCCTGCGCCGTTTGGGCTCTATCGGGTTGTCTTTGGGACCGACCCGCAGCAGCGCCGGGACGCTTCGCCCCTCACGCACGTCGGCCCCAACAAGCCGCCGTTTCTGATCATGTACGCGCAGTTTGACTTTCCCGGCTTCGACGCGCAGGCGCGCCAGCTGCTCTCGCTGTTAAGACAGAACAACAACACCGCGACGCTCGTGGAGATCCCCAACCGAGATCACGTGACGATCATCGGGAACATCGGGGCTCCTAACGATCTGACGACCGAGACGATCTTGAAGTTCATCCGCTCGTTTTAGCGGAGCCGGGGGCGCGCAGCGCCAGATAGATCCCCGTTAAGATCAGCGCGCCCCCGAAGAGCTTGAGCGGGGTTAACGGCTCTTGCAGCAAGAAGAACGCCAAGAGCGCCGAGCCGATAGGCTCGCCCAAGACTACAACAGCGACGCTGCCTGCGGGGAGAAATCTCAGCGCCCAGTTGAGGCTCGTGTGCCCGATCAGTTGCGGGCCAAGCGCAAGCAAGAGCAGCCACAGATACGTCGGCGGGGAGAACCCCAGCAGGGGCTGGCGCCCAAGCAGCGCTATCGTCACCAAGACTATAGCTGCTGCGCCGTAGACGAGAAAGATATACGTCAGCAGATCGGTGTGAGCGCGCAGCCGCCGCCCGATTAAAAAATACGCCGAGGCCATCATCGCTCCCAGCAGCGCTAGTCCGTCTCCCAGGAGCACGTTCGGCCCTGCGAGGAGATCCCCGTAGCCCACCAAGACCCCGCCTCCGACAGAGATCAGAATCCCAAGGACCAGCGCACGGGGCATCGGCTCGTGGAGCAGAAAGCGCGACCCCAACGCCACAAAGATCGGGTTGGTCGTCACTAAGACGACCGAACTAGCCACCGACGTGAACTCTAGGGAGCTGATCCAAAAGACAAAGTGCAGCGCTAGGCAGACTCCCCCTACGAGCGCATAGCGCAGATCTGTTTGGGAGAGCGCGCGTAGCTCTTGTTGTCGTCGTGTCAGCGCGATGGGGGTGAGAATGAGCGTGGCGATCCCAAGGCGATACGCCGCGATGGAGAGCGCGGGGGCTTCGGCCTGCGCCCAGCGGATCCAGATAGCCGCACACGAGATGACAACAATCGCGAAGCCCAGAACGATCCAGAGCAAGGGTGATGGTGGCTTAATAGCTTTCATCTTTTCGAGGCACGTTGCTTTAAGTAAGCTCGTAGATGTCGTATGACAAGCGAGATCTCACGCTCGACATCGCCGCGCATCGGAGATTCTTCAAAGATCCATCTTGAGCCTTGACGATGCTGAAAATGATGAGGGTAGCTAGTCAAGCGCCGAATCTCTGGCACGTGCTCGTGGGGATAGTCATCCCAGCCGAAGAGGCGCTTATCTCCCGGCAAGCTTGTATCTACGAGGGCATAAGAGTAGCTACGACTGATCGGATCGTAATAAATATCGAGAAATAGATCAGCGCTAATGCTGGCTCGCACCTTGGCGCCGATGATCTCGACGTGGCGGAACAGCCGAGATCGCTCCAATTTAGCCTTGACCGTGACGTACCACATTTATAGAGCCGTCTTCAAGGCTTCAAGGAGACGATCTAACTCGTGCTGAGCAGCCCGCCATTCGAGCCAGTCATGATAGAGCGAGTGATCATCAGGAGAGAGGCCTTCACGCTTGATGCGGCGCTCCAGCTGGCTCAGCGAGCCGTGCTGCTCTGTGAGTTGGCGCAGACGCTCTTTGAGGTGCCAGATGCGCTCCGTCAACACGGTCAATAGACCTCGGCGCAAGAGTTCCTCACGACCGACGGGCAGCAGGTCTTCTAACTCGTGTGTTCTGTTATCTGTCTTGAGAGACATGGCGTTTCACCAAAAAATATGCTACCTAGCTCTGTGCTGCCTGTCAACGGCTCTCCACGATGGCGCGCACGCGCTCCACGAAGTGATCTAAATCGAAGGGTTTAGCGATATAATCGGTCGCGCCCTGCTGAAAGCCCTTCAGCAGATCGCTCTCGTTGGCGCGAGCGGTCAGCATCATCACGGGAAGTTTGTGAAGGCGAGCATCGGCCTTGAGTTCGGCCAAGACCGAAAAACCGTCCTTGACTGGCATCATCACATCTAAGATCACCAGATCAAAGGGCAAGCTGCGCAGTCTGTGGAGCGCCTCTTCGCCGTTCTCCACCCATGTCACAGAGAATCCCGCGCGCTGAAGCTTAAACTGAATCAATCGCGCGATCTGCGGGTCGTCCTCCGCGAGCAAGATCTGTTTCATGCTGGCTTGTCTTTCTCCTGCAGGACTTGGATGATCTCGTGGACGAGCGCCTGGGGGGAGAGCTTCTTGCTTAAGAACTTCTTGGCCCCCAGCACGTGGACGCTCTGCGCGAGCTTTTCCGGGCGTCCCGTGCCGCTGATGACGATCACCGGGATGTGAGCGAGCGCTTTCTGCTGGCGCAGCTCTTGGAGCACCTCCAAGCCCGAGCGCTTGGGCATGTTCTTGTCTAAAATGACTAACTGATAGGGCTTGCTGCGCAGCTTCTCCAGCGCTTCGCTGCCGTCGTGAGCGACCTCGGCGCTCCAGCCCTCGCGTTGGAGCATTCGTTGTAGCAATCCAGCAAAATGAGGGTCGTCATCGGCCACCAACACAGGCTGCCCGCGCGGCTCTAGAAGGCTTTTGAGGGTCTCAGAGAACTTGCGCTCGTCAATGGGCTTGGTGAGATAGGCCGAAGCCCCCAAGCGCAACCCGTGCAGACGATCTTGCACGATAGACAAGAAGATCACGGGGATGGACGCGGTTTGGGGATCGCTCTTGAGGGTCTGTAGGAGCGTGAAGCCGTCCATATCGGGCATGAGCACATCGAGCGTGATGAGCTGGGGCTTGAGCGCGCGCGCTTTCTCTAAGCCCTCGTGCGCGGTGAGCGCTATCTCGCTGTGGTAGCCTGATTTTTGAATATATTTGGAGACGAGCTTGGCGATCTCCAGCTCGTCCTCGATGACCAAGACCGTCGCGCGACGAGCGCTCGGCTCGGTGGGGGTGAGAGCCGGCAGCCAGACCGTAAACGTGCTCCCTTGGTTCACTTGGCTGACGACTTCTATCTTGGCGTTGTGACGGTCCAAGATCGCCTTGGTGATCGCCAAGCCCAGCCCGGTGCCCCCGACCTTCCGCACATAGGGGTTCTCCGAACGATAGAACTTCTGAAAGAGTCTCTGTAAATCTTTTTCGCTCATGCCGATCCCGGTGTCGCTGACCGAGACCATAATAGCCTCTTCGCGCCGACGCGCCGTGAGCACGACCTCTCCGGAGGGCGTGTACTTGATCGCGTTGCTCAGGAGATTTTGAAAGACTTGGGCGAGGCGCTCGCGGTCGCCGCGCACCAGGAGCCCGCTGTCCAGCTCGGTGCGAAAGTTCAGACCCTTCTGCTCGGCCTGCACGCGCATCGCTTGGGAGATTTCTTTCAGAAGCTCTTCCAGCGCAAACTCGCTGAACTCAAACTCGATGCGTCCGGCTTCTAATTTCTGTATATCCAACAGATCGTTGATGAGATGGGTCAGCCGCGTGGTGTTTTGCGCGACGATCTGGAGAAACTCTTCTTGTTCGGGGGAGAGGGGGCCGGCGTCGCCGGACAAGATCAAGTCGACATAGCCTTTGATGGACGTCAGCGGCGTGCGCAGCTCGTGCGAGACGGTGCTCACGAACTCGTTCTGAAGCTCCTCTAGATTTTTTCTCTCGGTGACGTCGCGGGCGATCCCCTGTACCCCTACGACACGCCCATCGCGCCAGATGGGGCGGCTGCTCAGCTCAAGAACGGCCCTAGACCCATCTTTGCGTTGGATGGTGATCTCGGTGATGTTCACCTCGCCGCGAAGATTTTTAATAAACGCGCGGCGCGCTTTGGTGCGCTCTCGGCCTCTCAGCAAGATCGTATAGGGGTGTCCGAGCACTTCGGAGAGCTTATAGCCCGTGATCTCCTCGGCTTTGCGGTTGAACGAGGTGAAGCGCCCGTAGTTATCGAGCGTGTAGATCGCGTCGTTGGCATGCTCGACGAGATCGCGATAGCGCTCTTCGGAGGCTCTCAGGCGCTCTTGAGAGAGCTTGAGGGCCTCTTCGGCGCGCTTGCGCTCGGTGATGTCAACGATCGTCCCTTGGAGGACAGGGCCGTCTTTCTCTTTCAGCAGATGGACATTTTCCAAAACCCAGACTAAATTGCCGTCTTTGCGGCGCATCCGCAGTTCGTAGTTGGTGACCGAGCCTTTCTCCAACAGATGTTTCAGATAGGCTTGGCGGTCGGCGGGATCCCAATAGAAATCGAGGGCGTGCTGGCCGAGCATCTCGGCGCGCGAGGCGCATCCCATAATACGAGCAAACGCGTCGTTGCAGTCGAGCAGGCGCCCGTCGAGCGTCGAGCGGAAGACCCCGGTGAGGTTCTGCTCAAAGAGCGAGCGATAGCGCGCTTCGGCTTGCTTGCGCTCGATGGCAATCCCAATGGTATTCGCGGCGGTTTTGAGGGCGTCTATCTCGGCCTCTGACCAAACGCGCTCTTCGACGCACTCGTCAAAGCCGATGAAGCCCCACCAGCGGTTGTTGACAAAGATCGGCACGCAGACAATCGATTTGATGTTCTGCTGAGCGAGGACGTGTTGCTCGCTGGCGGGCAGATCCCGGAGGCGCCCTTGGACGATCTGGCGCTGACTCAGCAGCTCCACCCAGCGCCCAAAGCCGTTGGCCACGTAATGAAAATTCTGTAGATCAGGATTCTCTATCTGCGGCGTGATGCCAGAGGCGACCCATTCAAAGCGCTGGCTGGTCAGCAGCTCTCCCCGATCGTTATGGTGATTCTCGAAGAGATAGACGCGGCTGACGCGGGCGGCGCGCCCGAGATCCTGAAGGACGTCAGGGATGCTCTCTTCCCATGTGCTTGCGGCCAGCAGGCGCTCCGCGGCGTGAGTGACCGCGCGCAGGATCTCTTCGCGGCGGTGCAGGATGGCCCGCGACGCGGCGCGCTCCAGAGCGAGTCGCGCCAGATGAGCAGCCCGTTCCACTATTTGTAGCTCATGAGCGCTGGGAGAGCGCACTTGACGATAGTACAGAGCGAACGTCCCCAA
The DNA here is from genome assembly GCA_025061735.1 of Candidatus Bipolaricaulota bacterium. GTDB lineage: Bacteria > Bipolaricaulota > Bipolaricaulia > RBG-16-55-9 > DRXL01 > SKYB132. The sequence goes on along the minus strand of JANXAU010000039.1, from coordinate 14,305 downwards.
GACAGTGCCGTCTTGGGCGATGATAGGGGTAGACCAGCAGGCGCGCAGCCCGTATTGTCGAGCGAGATCGCGAAAGTTCGCCCAGAGGGGATCGGTGAACGTATCGCTGACGATAACGGTCTGTTTCAGATACGCCGCGGTGCCACAAGAGCCAACGGTCGGCCCGATCGTAAGTCCGTCAACTTGACGATTATAGTCTTCAGGGAGGCTGGGGGCTGCGCCGTGGCGCAACTGCTCGCCTTCGAGAAGCAAGACCGAGCATAACGCCCCTTCGATCTGGGCTTCCACGCTCTGGCAGAGGGTCGTCAAGATTTGAGAGAGGGGAATCTCTTGGGAGAGGAGTTCGAGCACATGATTCTGCCAGCGCAGGGTCTCTTCGATGCGCTTGCGTTCGGTGATGTCACGAATGATGCCCAAGACTTCTTTGACCTGGCCCTCTTCTTTGAGAAACGCGACGTTGATCTGCAGCCAGCCCAGCGTGCCATCGGGACGGCGGAAGGGCGCTTCGACCATCGGAGGAGGGACGCCGCGCAAGAGGCTGCTGCGCATCTCTTTGGTCAAGCGTTGGCGCTCTTCGGGCGAGAGCGCCAAGAGTTCGAGCGAGCGTCGCCCGATCACGTCTTCTATGTGAAGCCCGTGAATCTCCAAAAATTTGCGATTGACGAACTTCATCGTGCCGTCGGTATCGCGCACGTAGATGCCGTCTTGAGCGGCTTCAAAGAGCGTCTGGAAGCGCTCGCGCTCGCGCTCCACCCGATGGAGCATGACCCCTAAAGCGACAAAGAGCGGAATGAGCAAGAGTAAGCCGATATAGAGCCACGGGTCGTTGGAGATCTCGCGGGTTAGCTCGGTGCTGAAGTCGCTTGGGCGCTGAAGATATTCAAAGCACAGATAGAGCAGATTGAACAGAAACCCCAAGCTGCCCACGATCAGACTACGACGGCGCCGCCAGAAAGAAGCCGGACTGCCCATGACAGAAATATATCCGAAAGCGAGGGGGGCAATCAAGGGCATCAGTCCTCTACGGAGCTGACAGCGGGTTTGAGAATCTGCTTCATCCACTACCTGAATCCGTTGTCGGCTGTAGAAAGAACACGGGCGAAGTGGAGAGACCCACTCGCCCGGTTTGTTATCAGCTATCGGTGTGATCGGTGTTACTAGGGCGTTGTGGCGGTGTAGGTGAAGGTCACGGAGTAGGGGACGTTGGGGCTGAGGGCGCCCAGCGTGTTGCTCGTCCCCGGCGCGCCGCCGAGGAGCGCGTAGCAGACCTGGAAGATTCTATTCCCGCTGCCGTTGACCGTCCCGGAGTTGATGCCGAAGTCCACCATCACGGTGCCGGTGGGCAGGTCTTTATGAGCGCCGTTGGAGCAGTTGGGGGAGTCGGAGGCGCGGATGACCGCCCGCGGATCGGGAGAACCCGTGAAGGCCGTCTTCTCGGTCTTCAGGATCCATTTGGTGTTGGCTTTTAGCTGGAGATTCCCCTTGGGGCTGCACCAGTAGTTGGGGTTGGGATCGGTGATCGTGCCGAAGTCGCAATCGAGCGTCGCACCGATGATGTTCAACTCGATGTAGTTGGCGAGATTCCACGTGGCAACACCCTGCGGGGGCTGAGCTTGTCCGTGATTAAACGCGAGCGCGCCCAGCATCAGGGCGAGGATTCCGACCGTCAGGCTGATCTTCTTGAGGGTTTTCATTGTTTGATCTCTCCTTTGGTTTCTGTGTTGTTGACTTCACTATAGAAGAAGCGTCATTCCGAAGCGATAGCAGCGCGATGGAAGCGTTCTGCAAAGAAGATGAAAATGGGATGGAAAAGCGTCAGAAGAGCTTCAGCTCTTGAAGGATGCTGAGCACAGGGGGCAGTGGGGAGCGCCAGAGCCAATTCGTGTCTAGCACAAAGCCCGCGAGCACTTCGGAGCGATAGCGCCCATCGGGCTGAGGCCGCCGACGGTCGTAGCGCCCGTCGTCGCCCAAGAGATAGAAGTCGGCACGCTTCTCGTCGGGGTCTAGGAGCCAATACTCGCGCACGCCGGCCAGTTCGTACTCGGCGAGCTTTTCGCCCCGGTCGCGCAGACGGCTTTCGGGAGAGATGATCTCGATTACTAGATCCGCAGGGCCGTCCAGATAGTTCTCTTGGAGGCGCTCTAGGTGCTCTTTGGCGACGAAGAGCAGATCCGGCTCGCGCCCCGACAGCCCAAGCTTCATCTGAAACGGCGCTGGACGGATGACCCCTAGATCGTGCTTCTCTACATACAGATCTAAGATAACAGTGAGAAATCGAACCAAGTCTTGATGGCGATTGGAGGCCGGCGACAAGAGAATCACCTCTCCGTCCACCCATTCGGCGCGGGTGTCCTCATCGTAGAGCTTTAAGAACTCTTCATAGTTGAGCTTGGTCTTGGTGGATTCGGCCATAGCGACCTACTTTAACGGGTGAGGAGATCTCTGTCAACCGGAGGCCAATTTATACCCAAACCCGCGCACCGTCACGATATATTTGGGATTGTCTGGGTCTTCCTCGAGCTTCTCGCGCAAGAGATAGATATATTTGGTGACATCGCTGGAGGTGGTCAACGGTTTGTTCTGCCAGACCTGAGCGATGATCTCTTGGTGGGAGAAGACGCGCCCCGGCTCGGAAGCCAAGAGCTTGAGCAGTTCGTATTCTTTGGGGGAGAGGGAGACGGAACGGTGGAGCACGCGGACTTGCTTGAGGTTGTCGTCAATCTCGAGGTCTCCGACTTTAAGAACGCTGGGGCGGCTAGGGGCTTTATATCGGCGCAGCACCGCAGCGATGCGCGCCTCTAATTCCGCGAGATCGAAGGGTTTGGCGATGTAGTCATCGGCGCCAGAGAGCAGCCCCTTCGCTGCATCGGTGGGGGTGTCTCTGCCGGTGAGCATCAGCACGGGGATCTCAGACTCTTCGCGGATGCGCTGCAAGACCGTCCAGCCATCCATGCCGGGGAGCATCACGTCTAAGATCACCAGATCGGGGGACTCTTTTTTGAAGAGTTCGAGGGCTTCTAGCCCATTAGCGGCTGTCAAGACGGTGCGCCCCTTGGTTTCTAAGAAACGCTTTAGTAAATGAGCGATATCGGCTTCGTCGTCCACGACCAGGATTTTCATACCCACTCTCCGATACTTTCAGAATTATAGCATGATAGGAGAACGCGAGGCAAGCGCCTCTGTCCCTGGGTAGAGGGCCTCTTGACTCGGATGAGGCCTCTGTGCTATATTCTGAGCTGCATCACCAATCTACTCTAAAGGAGGGGCTAGTATGAAGCGACGGCAGTTTCTGCGCGGTCTTGGTCTGGGTGCGGTCGTCGGAGGGGCGCTGCCGGCAGCGGTGGCCAAGGCGCAGCCTACTCAGTTCCGGTGGCGGATGGTGACGAGCTGGCCTCCGGGGTTCCCGGTCTTGCAGGAGGGGGCGGAGCGCTTTGCCAAACGCATCGACGAAGTGAGCCAAGGGCGTCTCAAGATCGAAGTCTTTGCGGGGGGCGTCTTGGTGCCGGCCTTGGGCGGGTTTGACGCCATCCGTCAAGGGACGGTCGAGGCCGGCAGCAGCGCGTCTTACTATTGGGCCGGGCAAGTCCCTGCCGCGCAGTTCTTCACCGCGGTGCCCTATGGCCTGACGGTCGAAGATATGCAGACCTGGCTCTATGGAGCGGACGCTTTAGAGCTGTGGAACGAGATCTACGCGAAGGTCGGACTCTACGCGCTGCCCATGCTCAACACAGGGGTGCAGATGGGGGGCTGGTTCAAGAAGGAGCTGAAGAGCCTTGATGACTTGAAGGGCCTGAAGATGCGCATCCCCGGCTTGGGGGGCAAGGTGATGGCCAAGCTGGGCGTGGCCGTGACGCTCCTGCCTGCCGCCGAGATCGTCCCAGCGCTGGAGCGCGGCACGATCGACGCGGCCGAGTGGGTCAGCCCGCTTCACGACTTGCTCTTGGGCTTCCCCAAGGTGGCCAAGTTCTATTACTATCCGGGGTGGCACGAGCCGGGCGCCCAAGCCGAGCTGATGATCAACAAGCGGGCGTGGGACGCGCTGCCCAAGGAGCTTCAGGGGATGGTGCACGCCGTCGCCAATGAGATCAACATCTGGTCCTATGCGGAATTTGAGCGGCGCAACGCGGCGGCGCTGGCCAGAATCAAGAGGGAGTTCCCCGATGTGAGGATCCTGCCCTTCCCCGATGCCCTGCTGCGGGAGTTCCGTCGGCAGACCGAGGTCGTGCTAGGAGAAGAAGCGGCGGCCGATCGAACCGGCGACTTCCGGCGCGTCTACGACGCCTATCTGAAGTTCCGCAGCGAACAGAAAGACTGGGTCGAGATCGCGCAGCGGGCCTACTTCAAGGCCGAAGAGCTGAGATAACGTGCGCTGGTTCGTCCGGAGCGTAGAGCTGGTGAGCGAGTGGAGCGGGCGAGCCGTCTGCTGGCTCGCCCTGCTCTTGGTCTTGGTCACGGCGTATGAGACGGGCCAGCGCTATCTCCTCCGTCAAGCCTCTACCGCGCTCCAAGAGCTGACGTGGCATCTCTATTCGGTGCTCTTTCTGTTGGGGTTGGCTTACACGCTCAAGCACGACGGCCACGTCCGCGTAGATATCTTCTACGATCGCATGTCCCCGCGAGCGCGAGCGCTCGTCAATCTCTTCAGCATGGTCTTTCTGTTGGTTCCCTTCTGTTTGTTGATGATCTGGCTCTCGTGGGACTGGGTGGTGCGGGCGTATGAGATCGGCGAGCGATCGGGCGATCCGGGGGGGCTGCCCGCGCGCTGGCTCCTCAAGGCGATGGTCCCCGTGGGCTTTGGACTCTTGCTGCTGCAGGGGCTGGGGGAGGTCGTCAAGAACCTGCGGGCACTGCGAGGGAGCTGACGGCGGATTTGGGTAGCCTGCTACCGAAATTCGTTGTCAGCGCGGGAGACTCTATGGAAGTCCTGGGCATCTGGATGCTGGTGACGCTCACGGTGCTCTTGTTGCTGGGCTGCCCCGTAGCGCTGGCCATCGGCGCGACGGCGCTCTTCTTTGGGTGGATGCACTTTGGCCTAGAGATTTTTAAGCTGTTGCCGTTGCGTGTCTGGGGCCTGATGACCAATCTCACGCTGATCGCGGTGCCGCTGTTTGTGTTTATGGGGTTGGTCTTGGAGCGCTCTGGGATCGCCGATGAGCTGCTAGATACGATGAGCCGGATGTTCGGGCGGTTGCGAGGGGGGCTGGCGATCTCGGTAGTGATCGTCGGGGCGCTCTTAGCGGCTTCGACGGGGATCGTCGGAGGGATTATGGTGACGATGGGGCTGCTCGCTCTTCCGGCGATGCTCCGGCATAAATATTCTCCCGAACTCGCGACGGGGACGATCTGCGCGGCGGGGACGCTGGGGCAGCTCATCCCACCTAGTATCGTGCTGATCGTGCTGGGCGATGTGATGGGCGTCTCGGTGGCGGATCTGTTTGCGGCGGCCTTCTTGCCGGGGCTGCTGCTGGTTGTGCTCTATATCGCGTATATTATCGTGATTGGTCTGATCAAGCCGGAGATGGCTCCGGCGGCCGCGGACATTGGGGCGCTTTCCGTGGGCCAGCTCGTTGGGAGGATCTTGAGATCTATGATACCGCCGGGCGCGCTGATCTTAGGCGTCCTAGGCTCGATCTTCTTCGGGATTGCGACGCCTACGGAGTCGGCGGCCGTCGGGGCGCTGGGCGCGCTCGTGCTCTGTCTGCTCTATGGGCGCTTCACGTGGAAGATGCTCCGAGAGGCTATGCTGGGGACGATGCGCTTGACCAGCATGGTCTTCTTGGTGGTGATCGGGGCGAGCGCCTTTGGGTTGGTCTTTGGGTTGGGCGGGCGCGAGATGGTCAAGAGCTGGCTCTTGAATATCCCCGGCGAGCAGACGGGGTTTATCATCGCCACGATGATCTTGATCTTTCTGTTGGGGATCTTCTTTGAGTTTCTGGAGATCAGCTTGATTGCCGTGCCGTTGCTGGTAGCGCCCGCGCGCGAACTGGGGATTGATCTGGTCTGGTTTGCCACGCTGATCGCGATGAATTTACAGACGGCGTTTTTGAGTCCACCGGTGGGGGCCAGTCTCTTCTTCTTAAGGAGCGTGGCGCCGCCGGGGGTGACGATGGCCCATATCTTCAAGGGCGTCCTCCCGTTTATGATCTTGCAACTGATTGGAGTCGCTATCTTGATTCTCTTCCCCCAGATCGCGCTCTGGCTGCCCAAGCTGCGCTAGAGACCCCCTACCGAATCCCGCTATCAGCGGGTATAATGTAAGACGCTCTTTCTGGAGGTGACCGATGCGCAGAGTCTTCACTCTTATAGGAATCGCGCTGATTTGGAGTTTTATGGTGGTCGAAGCCCAGAAGGCCGCGGGCTTGCGTCTTTTTACGGCTTACCCGGCGCGGACGATCCCCAGCGGGGAGACGGTCTCGCTGCCGCTGACGGTGCGCAACGTGGGGCTGGCGCCCCAGATCGTGCGTTTGGAAGTCCAGGATCTGCCAGAGGGCTGGAAGGCCACGTTTCTGGGGGGTGGGCAGGCCGTCCAGTCTGTGTACGTAGACACAGACGAGTCTGTCAATGTGAACTTGAAGCTCGAACCTCCTAAGGACCTGGCGCCGGGGGTCTATCGGCTGGCCGTGCGCGCGCGTAGCCCCGAGGGGCGCTTGCAAGCCGAGCTACTCTTAGAGCTGACCGTAGCCGAGAAGCAGCCCGCCAAGCTCACGCTAGAAGTCGAGCTGCCCACGCTGCGGGGAACTTCGGCGTCGAGCTTTCGCTATCGCGCGACGGTGAAGAACGAGAGCGATCAAGAGCTGTTGGTGAATCTAGATATTGAAGCGCCGGAGGGCTGGCGCGCGACGTCGCGAGTGGGCTTTGGCACGGAAGAAGTCACGAGCTTTCCCCTCAAGGCGGGAGAATCTAAAAATCTTGATATCGAGCTGCGCCCTCCCAAGCAGATCGCCGCTGGGGAGTACCCCACGACCCTGCGAGCGCTCGCGGGCGAGGCCCAGGCGATGGTCGCTCTCAAATCGGTGATCATTGGGCAGCCTGAACTCTCCGTGACCGGCATTGAAGGGCGGCTGTCGGGACAGGTGTATGTGGGCCAAGAGAACGTTCTCAAAGTGATTGTAAAGAACCAGGGGAGCGCTCCTGCGCGCAGCGTCGAGCTAAGTGCCTTTGAGCCGTCGGGCTGGAAGGTCGAGTTCGACCCCAAGGTGATCGCCGAGATCGCGCCCGAGCAAGAAGTAGAAGTCACAGCGAAGATCAAGCCCTCGGAGCGGGCCATCGTCGGCGATTATATGCTCACGGTGACGGCGCGCACCGAGGGGATCTCGGAGTCGGCGCAGTTTCGTCTCTCCGTCCAGACGTCTACGTTGTGGGGGATCGTGGGGATCGCGCTGATCGCGGTCGCTTTGGGGGTTGTGGGCTTGGCGGTGGCGCGCTTTGGCCGCCGCTAGATATGGAGAATCTGGTCATCGAGGCGCAGAACCTGACGAAGCGTTACGGCGACTTTGTCGCTGTAGATGGGGTGAATCTGGCGCTTCACGCGGGCGAGGTCTTCGGGCTGTTGGGGCCCAACGGGTCGGGCAAGACGACGACGATCCTGATGCTCTTGGGGCTGACCGAGCCGACCTCGGGGACGGTGCGCGTCTTGGGGTACGATCCGCAGCGCCAGCCCTTGCAAGTGAAGAGCCGCGTGGGGTACCTGCCCGATCAAGTCGGCTTCGACGACGAGCTGACGGCTTATGAGAACCTCGCGTACATCGCGCGGCTCAACGGGCTGCGCCATCCCGCCGGGCGCATCGAAGAGGCCCTGACGCGCATGGGCCTCAAAGAAGTTGCCGACAAGCGCGTCAAGACCTTCTCGCGGGGGATGAAGCAGCGCTTGGGAGTCGCGGAGATCTTGCTCAAGCGACCCCAGGTCGTGATCTTGGATGAGCCGACGCTGGGGCTAGACCCCGAAGCCGCGCGCGAGTTTCTCCAGATCATTCGCGATCTCAAGCACGACGGGATCACCGTGCTGCTCTCGTCGCATCTGTTGCACCAGGTACAGCAGATCTGCGACCGGGTAGCGCTCTTTCATCGGGGCCGGATAGCGTTAGAGGGGAGAGTAGAGGAGCTGGCGCAGCAAGTAGGCGTGTCGGAGCCGAATCTCGATGAGATCTACAAGCGCTATTTTGAGACCGTCTCAGCGGGCAAAGGCTGACTCTCTGCTGTAGCTCCAAAGGAGCGTGATCTACCGTGGCTAGAGAGAGACGCGAAGGGTCGCCGTGGCGCGGGCTGTGGGTGGTCGTCGCCAAGGAGATGGCCGACCATCTCACCAGCGCGCGGATGCGCTTCTTAGAGTTTCTAATGATTCTCATCGCGGTGGGCACGGTCTATATGGCGATTCAGAATCTGCGCGCGGAGTCGGAGCGCTTTCTCTTCTTAAAACTCTTGACGACGGCGCAGGAGCCGGTGCCCGCGTTTGTAGGTTTTTTGGGTTTTCTCGTGCCGTTGATCGCGATGGCGCTGGGGTTTGATGCGATTAATGGGGAGTTCAACCGTCGCACGCTTCCCCGGATCTTGGCGCAGCCCATCTATCGCGATGCGCTCCTATTGGGGAAGTTCTTGGCGGGGCTCTTCACGCTGGCCTTGGTGGTGGGGGCCGTTTGGCTCTTGATCGTGGGGATGGGGATCTTTCGCTTGGGTCTGCCTCCCGAAGGCGAAGAAGTCGCGCGCAGCTTGTGGTTTCTCTTGGTGACGATCGCGTTCGGTGGGGTTTGGTTGGCGCTCTCGCTGGTCTTCTCGGTGATCTTTCGCGCGCCGGCGACGGCGGCGCTCGCTTCGATCTCGCTCTGGCTCTTCTTCACGGCCTTCTGGGGGATCATCGCGGGGATGCTCGCGCAGGCGCTCAGCCCGGTGCGGTTTGGGTTCCCCCAAGAGATCTTGGCTCAGGCGAATCTAGAGCTGAATCTGGCGCGCCTGTCGCCCAACACGCTCTACGCCGAGGCCGTGATCGCCCTCCTGCAACCCGAGGTGCGCGCCCTCAACCCCATCCTGCCCATTCAGCTCCATCAGGCGATCTTGGGAACCCCGTTGCCCTTGGATCAGAGTCTCTTGTTGATCTGGCCACAGGTCACGGGGCTTATCGCCGCGACGATCTTGCTCTTTGCCCTCTCTTATGTGCTCTTTCAGCGTCAGGAGATCCGCGCTTAGGGACTTCTGTCCCTTTTGGGAGTGACGGCATTCGTCCCGAAAATACCGACGGCTCTCACGGGCGCCTAACGCAGGGCAATTCCTTGGGTCGCTAAGCCCCCGGTGTGCTTCTGTCAGGGGTCCTTCGGTGTGGCGCGGAAGACCTTTAGAGTAAGAGCATCCCCCTAGCGGGTAAAGCGAGGGCACGATGGTCAACCACTTTACGATGCTGAGTATGATGCGTCATCAAGAGTCGTCGAAGAACCGGGAGCAGATCTCCGAAGCGCTGCAGGAGATCGTGGAGACCACCAACGGGCGGTTCTATCGCAAAGGCGAGGTGATCTACCAGCCCGGGGATCTCGACGATCGCGTCTATTATATTGCGGACGGCAAGGTCAAGTTGGCGTATCTGGACGAGAGCGGGCGCAAGTTGACGCTGGCGATCTTAGGCGTGGGCGAGATCTTTGGGGAGATGGTCTTGGTGGGGAGTCGGCGGCGCGAGCACTTGGCGCAGGTGCTGCAAGACGCCGTGATTCACCCCATCGAGCGCGACCGGTTTGTGTATATGCTGGAGCGCAAGCCGTGGCTGGCGCTGGAGATCATCCAGCTCTTTGGCAAGCGGGCGCGCGATCTGGAGCAGAAGCTGGAAGACTTGGTCTTTAAAGACATCACGACCCGGCTATCGCGACAGCTCCTGCGGTTGATTGAAGAGCACGGCCAAGATACCCCCGAGGGACGACAAATCAATTTCAAGATCACCCACAAAGAGCTGGCCGACTTGATCGGCTCAGCGCGCGAGAACACGACCTCGGCGCTCAATCGTCTCGCGCGCGAGGGCATCTTGGACAAGAAGCGCTATTATATCATTGTGAAGGACGAGGAGCGCCTCAAGGAGAAGAGTGGGGTTTAACTCCCCTCTCCCTTCTAGGGAGAGGGATAGGGTGAGGGTTACTCGCCCTGCGTGAGCCTCCCCAAGAGGGTTCGGATCTGCGCCGCGGTCGGCTCCAGCGCCGTCAGCGGCGCGTTTCTAGAGAGCAGCGTCCCCAAAGCCGCCAGCCGGCTCTCCAGCGCTGTCTGGATCCCCTGCTGCTGCAAGGCTACCGCCAACTGACCTTCCTTCACGAGCTTTTGCAACAATCGCAGCTGCGCCCACGCCGAAGCAGACTGCCCCTGCTGGGCGAGATAGAGCACCCCCTGAAGGAGCCCGATGGCATTAAACGCTTCTCCGACGTGGCCTTGTAGCTCGGCCGTGGTGGGGATGGCGGAGAGGGCCGCGGCGGGCAGGCCGCGCTCATCGGGCGTGAGGGCTATCCCCTCGCCGACGATAATTCTGCCGACCATCCCCTGCTGCTCATGGGGGACGCAGAAGTAGTCATAGACGCCGGGCACGGAGAAGCTCTGGGTGAAGGTCTGGCCGATGGTCGTCATCAGTTGCGAGTTCCAGGGGGCGGCTTCTGAGGGGATGCGCAGCGGGCGATCTTGGCTGGGGTGATAGGCCGTAACGGTGTGTCCGTCGCCGTTGGCGTTCTCTTTGAGGATCCAGATGACGCGATCTCCCGGGCGGAGGGTCAATCCCGGCGGATCGAAATAAAAATCACGAATCTCTACGACAAAGACTCTGGGTTGGCTTGTCACATCCGTTGTAGAAGCCGAGGGCGGGCTGCCGCGCAGCCAGAACCAGAGCGCACCTAACAGAACCGCGACGATGCCTGCTAAAAGAGCTAGCCAGCGTTCCATGCTTTAGTTTAACAAATCTCTGGGGGAGGGTGCCAAGAACCGTGATGAGTGAAGCGTGATTAGTAGCTGGTGAGGCAGCGCTCATCGCTCTTCACTAACTACTGCCGTTGATGCGCTACTTTCTGAACCCCGGGGGCCAGGGGTAGTCGGGGGGACAGAGATCTGCAAATTCGTTTTCATGGATCTCGTTGTTAACCCCAGTCAGTTTCCCTTCAAAGGGTGGCCTCTCCAAGAATTGACAATCAGGTTGATAGGCAGCTAATACGCTATAACCTGCCCCTAGCGTATTATTCACGATCCAATTGTGCGAGATATCTACTTGCATCTTTTGTCCCAGCAGAAGCCCTGCTCCTTTTAATATGCTTGTGGTAGAGCCATTTTCGGAGATCCGATTGCGCAAGATCTTCCCTTTCCCAGTGACTAAAATGATTCCATATTGCCCTCCCACAATGTGGTTGCGAATGATGATGAAGTCTGGTCCTTGCTGCCTTGGACAGGGATCTTCTTCACCCACCCAAACTGGGGTGACAAAGGAGGGAGACTGACAGGACAAAAGGATGCCAGCCATACCACTATTAGTGATGAGATTGTTCTCAATGGTCAGGTTCATCCCTTCGGCATTCACCTCTATCCCATGTAATTCTGCCAAGAGCATCTGATTGCTCACAATTTCTATTCGCCCAGGACTAGTCGCCTTGCCAGTCACTCGTATGTGGATACCATCGTGCTTGAAGACGTTGTTGGCAATCCTTGTAATGTACATTTGATTTTGGAGATATATACCCCACCCTGTGCGCTGGATGGTGTTCTTGGAAATATCGCTTACACTAGCCTCTTGGCCGATAACGATCCCTGCCCTCGCATAGCTGATCTCATTGCTGAGAATACCTCCCCCTGTCCCTCCTATGACAGCGCGCTCCACCCAGATGCCCGCATTCATAAGATCTATCATACGAGAAGCAACAGAAGGGGGAGCGAAGCTTGACCCCAAGTTAGTGAGACTAGTAATGCGGTTTCCAAAAAGAGAATGAACCCAAGCGTCCACAATCTCTATCGCGATTGTCCCTCCAGCGATCTCTAGATTGTGTATTGTTTTGATGGGGCGGCTTTGGAGGCCGTTGGAGATCAGGATAGTTGGTCTTGTGGGGTCAGCCGGCTCGATGCGGACGATCCCTTCAACACCTATCAGGCTTACGGTGCGCTTGATCACCACGTTCTCACGGTAGCGCCCAGGGCGTATGAAGACGAAGCCCCCCTGGGGATCACTATCGTCGACTGCTTCCACCGCGGCCTGGATCGTCCGAAAGCAGGGGCTGGTGCCCCCACAAGTGGGGTCGGCGCCATCTACCCAGACCGTGCTTGAGCCCAGCGTCTCAGGGTCCTTGAGTCCGGCAAAACTCACCCATAGCCCTATACCTATGGCTACTCCTAAGAGGTTCAGAAGACTGATCTTATTAAGCTTCATGCTCCTTTCCTCCTTATTTCATCAAACACACCGGCAGAAGAAAATAGGGGGAAGGTCGGTGAGCGGATCGTACTTCTTGCCAATTGGGTAACCCATCTCCTCGGCGATTTTCTTAGCAAATTCACTAGGGGAGAGCCCACCAGGACAGCCGCTGGCGGGGCAAGCAGCCCTCGCATCCCACACGCCATTTTGGTTCACAAAAATAAAGACCACAGGGACTGCGGGATTGCCTAATCGGCTGATTATCTGCTCTACATTACCTGTATGAGCGTTGAACGAGACCTGCACAACCACAGGGTAAGAACCATGCCAAGGAGGGGTAAGGTGAGAGCTTTCGAATCTAACAATGTCTCGAATGATTCCCTCGATGTTACGAACAATGGAGCTTACTTCCTCAGGGCCAATCTTAGCTTCAACATTCACAAAGACGGTCACTGGCCCGATGGCCGTATTTTTTCTCGCGATGACATGCACTAATTGATAAATATTTGTGCAATCGGCAACTACAGGACAATAGCCTATAGGTTGACCGGTGGCTAAAGACGCTTTCGGTACGGCCTGCACTATCCACCAGCTTTCGACTAAATTGACAAGAGTCATGAACCCTCCCATGAGATTGGAGTAATCCTCAGCACGATTGGGATCATAGCGATTAGGCCCCCGAGCGAGGACGCCTAAGTAGAAGGCCAAAACAGTTTCTGAAGGCCGCCCTCTCAATTCTGGACCTTTGCGTAAGCGCTCCAGGAAGCCAGCGTAGAAGCTCTTGGTGAGCCCTGCTGCCTCAAAAGGCCCTGCGCCTACTAACGTACCTGTCATCACAAGAGCCTCCAACGCCGGTGCCAGATAATAGTGCTTCTCGATCAAAGTTATCACTGTCTGGATTGCTCCTATGTCGGAGTGGGCATCCATAGTTGCTACTAACAGCGTGATAAAGGCCTGAGCTGGTGTGATCTGCCCTGCTGGCGGCGGGTTGGAAAAGACCCCTTGCAAAAATTGCCAAAAGGTGACGAGGGGACCTATTTGGGGCAGTAACCCTAGTATTGCCCAAAACCCCTGCTCTGAGAGTCTCTGGAAGAACGCACTTGCTACATTCGGATTGCTGAGCCAGTTGTAAAATTGTGCAAAGTTCGGATCGTAATTTTGGTGACCGAATGTGATCAATCCTTGGATCCAGCCCTGGACCATGGCTGCTTGGTCAGCGGGAGACGCATGCGCAACTAATCTCCATTTGCCCAACAAGAACTGAATGGCACTGGCGACTTGTTGCGGGTCCCACTGATGCTCCACCACAACAGGAGGATCTGGTACATGCCACTGATCCTGCTCGATCAAATCTATTGCTAGTCGAAGCTCTTCCGGAGCCAGACAGGGTACCCCCTGGAACAACAAATAAGAATCATGCTGGCTTGGAGAGCTCATGCTGCTATATGCAAATCCATAGCTTCTTTGTTGATCCTGGGCTTCACGTGCTCGACAGGCTTGGTATACGCCCTCTTCATATTCTTCCCTGGTGTATGCTGCTCCCATGAAAGGAACAGTGACAAAGAGAGGCCCACTTATCAGCCGCACGCTTCCAGAGATCGGGCCCGACGTTGTCGCACTGAACCGTACCGTTGCTTCGGCACTCTTGCTTGGCCCTAACGTGAGAGGATTTTCTGGGAGAGTGACTTGGAGAGGATGAGGATATGTGATCATTGTCTCTAGGGTCACCGTAGTTGTTCCTTCATTAGTGATTACCAGCTTTCGCTCCCGTGTACTGCCCACAAAGACAACTCCGAAGTTCAACTCCTCCGGCTCGATCTTGATCTTATGCGCCACTCCCGCCAGCGCCACGCTCGCGCTCCCCTGCGCCACGCTCTGCTCCAGACACTGCCCTCGACCGTCCAGCACCTCACTCCACCTCACACACGCCCCGCTCAGGCTCAACGACGCTTGCCCACCAAA